>NZ_JADPJJ010000030.1:0-451307 GCF_023073375.1 Bradyrhizobium sp. 197
GCAGCCGACCGCTGCACTGCCTGTGGGCGTGCGCGCCCAGCCGGACGCCTGGGGCACCGTTGACTGGCGCCCCCTGGAGGCATTTCGCCGAGGATTGCGCGAGTTCGGATGGGCCGGCGGCCAGAATCCCGTCATCGATTGCCGGTTCGCGGATAGGCAAACCCGCCGGGTGTTTCGCGTCACAGACGGATTGGTACGGCCCAAGGCGGATGTCATCGCCCCGTCGCCGAAGCCTGCAGCCATGGCGGCCAGGAATGCAACAGCGACCATTCCATTGGCGGAATATGGCTTTTGACAAGGCACGGAAAAGTTCTGTCAGACCTCGAACCGCTCTGAGATCAGCAACCACCAGCTGGCTTTGCTTGGTGATGCCATAGATCGAGTTGCGGAATAGCCAGCGATGCCCTCGTGCCGTCGATCTGGTAACAGGTCTCCTGCGTATGACTGTACGCTGGATTCTCACCAGCAGTGAATTCCCAGCTCCACGGCGACTGGATGGTATCGGACAGATTGACCGTTCCCAGCGCGCCGGAAGTGAAGTGCAGTATGATCACCGATGTCTCTTCAACCGCGTTTCCACGCACTCGATTGGATTGGGCAGCTAATAACGCCACGATATCCCCCCACAGGTACCGCAACAGGTCGACGTCGTGGATGAGATTCAGAAAAACAGGGCCCGCCCTTTCTCGCGGCGCCAGGCCACATCGAAATAGTCGTCCGGCTTGATGAGCCAGAACATACCCTGCACCGAAACGATCTGGCGGAGCCGGCCGCTGTCGATCTCCGCCTTGGCGCGCTGGATTCTCGGGTTGTGACGGTGATGATGGCCGGTCAGCAGCGGCACGCGCGCCTGCTCGGAGGCTTCGACCAGGCCTGCGCAGCGACGATGTCATCCGCCAGCGGCTTCTCGATGAGCGCAGGGATGCGAGCTGCGATACAATCCATGCCGTTGGCGACGTGCACCTGGTTGGGGGGCCGGCCGGTTGCCATAGTAGTCGGGCATACGTGGCAGCGGGGGAGCGACTCGCCCCCCGACACAACGATCCGGTTCTGGTTCTGTAACACGCGGTACCCTGCGGCAACGGGCATAACAGAATTTCCGTTTTGCTCGCCGCAATATCCTATTCTACGACGACCAAATAATGCCCTGTACCATCGGACCTGCGCTCTGTATCGAATGGCGTGAAGGTACATAGCAAGGAGAAGATGCAGAAACAAAGAGGAAGGTCGCGCGGTTATCCAGCCGTGCGACGTCCGACACCAAAAAAGTCGCACGAAACTCGCTTTTATCCCCAATAGACATCTGGCGAAGCTATTGGAAACCAAAGATTTTCCTTTGGTGGGCGCACCAGGGCTCGAACCTGGGACCCGCTGATTAAGAGTCAGCTGCTCTACCAACTGAGCTATGCGCCCGAAAGGCGGTCAATGCCTTGCGAGGTCGGTCGTTTAGCAAAGCGATCCCGGTCTGGCAAGCGATGCAGCGAAGGTTTTTCCACAGTCCTCAGAAAGCGAAAAGCCGCTGGATTCCAGCGGCTTCGCCAAGGTTGATCCCGGACCATACTTGAAGGCTTAGAGCCGCCCCTCGCGGTCCCGGTCCGGGCCGCTGTCGCGGTCGAAACGGTCACGGTGGAAGTGGTCCATGCCGCGCTCCATCATGCGGTCCATGCCCCGTTCCATGAAGTGGCGGCGCGGGCCGTCTTCGCCGCTGCCGAACGGGCCGCGGTGACGAGTCAGTATGGCGAGGCGCCGCTTCTGGCCCTCGTCCAGGGTCTTGTAGAGCGGATCGGCTGCATCGGCGATCTTCTTCAGGGCCGCCGAGCTCGTGCCCATGTCCTCGGCGCGCTGGCGCAGTCGGGCGATTGGATCCTCGGGCTTGTCGGCATCCTTGTTAGCGTCCTTGCCGGCATCGCCGGGGCCGGCATTCATCCGCGCATTGGCGCGGTCGATGCGCAGCTTGGCGAAGTCGCGCACCGCACTCTCGACCGGCGGCCACAGCTTCTCCTGGTCCGCGCTAAGCTTCAGTCCGGCATGGACGGCCGCGATCCGCGCGTCGACGAAAGCGGCGCGGTCTTCCGGATTCATGCGCATGTGGCGCATGTGCTCGTGCATCCACGGGCGATGATATTGGGCATAGACCGCGCCCGAGCCGGCGATGCTGAGCACGGCGATGGCGGCGATGGTAAACTTCCTCATACGAACCTCCTTGGAAGGACGCCCTGAAGATGAGGGTCGCAAGGCTGACGCGCAACTTACAAGTTGGACAGAGAGAGCCTTCTTACTCCCCTGAATGTCCATTCAGATGCACACTGAAACGATTTGCAACAAAAGGGGCCTCCGCGGGGTCTGCACGGAAGCCCCTTCATTCACGGCCGATCCGGATCAGTTCGTCGTGCTCTTCGCTTCCTTCTGGAACTCGTCGATCAGCGGCTGGCCGATGCGGCCTGCGGCGTCCTTGTAGACCGCCTCCATGGCCTTGCGCATCGCCTCGTCCTGCTCCGGCGTGAGCTTGATGATCTCGCTCTTTCCGCTCTTCTTGATCTCCGCCAGCGCGGCGTCGTTCTCTTTCTGCGACTGCGTATTGTTGAAGTCGGTCGCTTCCTTCATCGCCTTCGAGAGCTGGTCGCGAATGTCGGCCGGCAGATCGTCCCAGAACTTCTTGTTCACGATCACGACGTAGCCGATGTAGCCGTGGTTGGTCTCGGTGATGTACTTCTGCACCTCGTGCATCTTCTGGGTATAGATGTTCGACCAGGTGTTCTCCTGCCCGTCGACGACGCCGGTCTGGAGCGCCTGGTAGACTTCCGAGAACGCCATCACCTGCGGCAGCGAGCCGAGCGACTTGAACTGGGCCTGGAGCACGCGCGAGGACTGGATGCGGAACTTGACGCCCTGATAGTCCGCCGGCGTCACCAGCTTCTTGTTGGCGCTCATCTGCTTGAAGCCGTTGTCCCAATAGGCCAGCCCGGTGATGCCCTTGGAGTCCAGCAGCTTGAGCAGCCGAAGGCCGAGCGGGCCTTCCGTCACCTTCCGCAGCGTCTTCAGGTCGGGAAGGATGTAGGGCAGATCGAACACCTCGAATTCGCGGATGCCGAGCGGGCCGAACTTGGAGTTGGACGGCGCCAGCATCTGCACGCTGCCGAGCTGAAGCGCCTCGAGCTCTTCCTTGTCCTTGTAGAGCGTAGAGTTCGGATAGATCTCGACCTTGACCTTGCCGCCGGTGTACTTCTCGGCAAGCTCCTTGAATTTCTCCGACGCCTTGCCCTTCGGCGTGTCGGTGGCCACGACGTGGCTGAACTTGATGATGATCGGCGATTGCGCCGATGCCGGCCCGGTCAGCGCCAAAGCCGCAATCGATGCCGCAGCCAAAATGAGTTTCCGCATGCTTCCTCCCCCATGTCCCTATGGGGTACGGACCGCCGGCCCCCGGGACTTGAACTCTTGGGGGCAGATTTATAGGGAAGCACGCCAAGGCGCCATTGCCCCTTAGCAGGGGCCTCCTTGCAAAAATGCGGTACCCGGAAAGAAGCGCCCGCACTGGACGATGAACGAAAAACGCGGCACCGAGGGCGCCGCGCTTTTGCAGATTGGCCGGGAGAATGAGCGTCAGCTCGCCGCTGCCGTCGTCACCGTGTCGCGCTGGCGCTTCATGACGATCTTGTTCAGCGCGCCGAGATAGGCCTTTGCCGAGGCAACCAGCGTATCCGGATCCGCCGCGCGCGCCGTCATTGCACGTCCCTCATGCGACAACCGCACCGAGACCTCGGCCTGCGCGTCGGTGCCTTCGGTCACCGCATGGACCTGGTACAGCTCGAGTTTGGCATCGTGCGGCACCAGGCGCTTGATGCAGTTGAACACCGCGTCGACCGGACCGTTGCCCTCGGCCTCCTCGATCTTGATCTGGCCGTCGACGTCGAGCTTCATGGTCGCGCGCTGCGGGCCGTGGGTGCCGGCGATCACGGTCAGCGAGGTCAGCTTGATGCGGTCATGCGAAGCCGCCATCTCCTCGTCGACCAGCGCCTCGATGTCCTCGTCGTAGATGTCCTTCTTGCGGTCGGCCAGCGCCTTCATGCGCGTGAACGCATCTTCCAGCTGGTTCGGACCGAGCTTGTAGCCCATCTCCTCCAGCTTGTGCACGAAGGCGTGGCGGCCGGAATGCTTGCCGAGCACCAGCGAGGACTGCTTCAGGCCGACCATCTCCGGCCGCATGATCTCGTAGGTCGAGGCGTCCTTCAGCACGCCGTCCTGGTGGATGCCGCTTTCATGCGCGAACGCATTCCGGCCGACGATGGCCTTGTTGTACTGCACCGGGAACGAGGTCGCCGCCGACACCACCTTCGAGGCGCGGGTGAGCTGCGTGGTGTCGATCTTGTTCCACCACGGAAACTTGTCGTTGCGGACATTGATCGCCATCACGACTTCTTCCAGCGCGGCATTGCCCGCCCGCTCGCCGATGCCGTTGACAGTGCATTCGATCTGGCGCGCACCGCCGGCGATGCCGGCCAGCGAATTCGCGACAGCCATGCCGAGATCGTTATGGCAGTGCACCGAGAATACCGCCTTGTCCGAATTCGGCACGCGCTCGATCAGCGTGCGCATGAAGTGGGTGTATTCCTCGGGCGTGGTGTAGCCGACGGTATCCGGAATGTTCACCGTGGTGGCGCCGGCCTTGATGACGGCCTCCACAATGCGGCACAGATAGTCCATCTCGCTGCGGGTGGCGTCTTCGGCCGACCATTCGACGTCATCGATCTGGTTGCGGGCGCGCGCGACCATGGCGACCGAGGTCTCGAGCACCTGCTCCGGGGTCTTGTTCAACTTCACCCGCATATGCAGCGGCGAGGTCGCGATCACGGTGTGGACGCGGCCGCGCTTGGCGAATTTCACCGCCTCGGCGCAACGGTCGATGTCGGCGGGATGCGCGCGCGACAGGCCGGCAATCACGGCGTTCTTAGAGCGGCGGGCGATCTCTCTCACCGCCTGGAAGTCGCCTTCAGAGGTGATCGGGAAGCCGGCTTCGATGACGTCGACGCCCATATCGTCCAGCATCTCGGCCACCTCGATCTTTTCCTCGAAGGTCATGGTGGCGCCGGGGCACTGCTCGCCATCGCGCAGGGTGGTATCGAAAATGATGACGCGGTCCTTCTCGGACTTGTTCACGGTAGCCATTTCAAATTTCCTTTTGAGCTTCTGCGCCATCAGTTTTCTGGGCGCTTGAGGTGTCCGGTGATCTCGACCAACCCCTGAGCGCCCAGGCGCATGGCGCCCAGCCGGCCCTCAGGGGCAAGTAAGAAGAAGCCCGCCAATAAGGAGGGAGGGCAGCAGCGCGGCCGGGATCGTGGCGGCGGCCAGAGCCACCTCCCCCGAAATCCCATCGATTTGGCCGCGAATCAGCATTGCCAGACCCTGTTGAGCCCTCAAATCCTCGGTCAAAACCGTTGACGGTTGGTTGCCGGGGGGCTCGATCGGCCGTTTCTAGACGAAAAATAGGAGCAACTGCAACGCCAAAAGATGGACAGAAAGGCTGACGTGATTGCAGCGCGGGCGATATCACCAGATGTGCTGCAAGTGCTTGTGCCTTCCGCCGGTAGCTATCCCGTGCGGCGAGCGCGAGCCCTGGTCTCCCAGCGGTCCAGCATCTGACCCAGCTCGCCGGTCGCGACCGGCGCGGCTTTATCGGCGTTCGCGACCTCGTTGGTGTTGGCCGGCGCGTTGGCACCGAGCCACTCCGGCTCGGAGTACTCGCGCCAGCGGCGCGCCTCAGCTCGCCTTTTGCGGGAGACATGGTCGCGAGTGAAATAGCCGGCCGCAAATGCAATCCCGAGCAGCAAAACGAGTACGACGACAGCGACCACGGTCAACTCCGACTTTACACCCCGAGTGACGTTCTGCCAGCGTCGCGCAGGAGGTCAAGGCTTGACATGCTCCACAGTTTGGCAACGCTCCGAAGGCGTTCCGGGGAAGCCGTCACGCGGGGACGAATTTGTCGTTTCCATGTTCGACGTTCCCACGCTTTTGCCGGCCCGATATCACGCGGAGGATGCGTACCTCCCCCTCGCAACCGTCATCGGACCGGACTAACTTGCCCTGCTCGGCCGGATCAACCGGCTAGCCGAACATGACCGGGAGGACGCGATGACACGCCAGGAAGCTCGTGACCACGAGCAGCGTGACCAGGATGCTGCGCTTTCACGACGAACACTCGTTCAGGGGCTCGCGCTGGGTGCTGCCGCCACAATGGCCGGCGCCAGCTCCGCGCTGGCCCAGACCGGACCCGCCGCACCGCCGACGACGATCACCACCCCGCCACGCGATTTCGGTCCCAACGGTGCCCCGACCACCTATTTCTGGGATCCCGACATCATTGCGGTCGATCCGTCCTTCAACGATCTCGCCCAGCCCAACACGGCGATCAAGCGTCTCTATACGGGCGTGCTGTGGGCTGAAGGCCCGGCGTGGAGTGCACAAGGCCGCTATCTGCTGTGGAGCGACATTCCCAACAACCGGCAGATGCGCTGGAGCGAGGACGACGGCCGCGTCAGCGTGTTTCGTTCGCCGTCCAACAATTCCAACGGCAACTCGTTCGACTTTCAGGGCCGCCAGCTCTCCTGCGAACATTTGACCCGGCGGGTGACGCGCTACGACCACGACGGCACCGCGACCGTGCTTTGCGACAATTACAACGGCAAGAAGCTGAACTCGCCTAACGATGTCGTCGCGCATCCCGACGGCAGTTACTGGTTTACCGATCCGCCCTATGGCGGCCAGCTCTACGAAGGCGAGCCCGATGCCGCAGGCGGTCCAACCAACTCCGGCGGCAAGCTCAATCCGCGGATTGGGCAGCCGGCCGGCTTCGTGCCGGGCAAGCGCGAACTGCCGACCAATTGCTATCGCATCGATCCCTCGGGCCGTGTCGATCTCGTCGTCACCGAGGAGCAGGTGCCAGATCCGAACGGCCTGTGCTTTTCGCCGGACTTCAAGAAGCTTTACGTCGTGTCGACCGGCAAGGGACCCGGCGACACCGGGCCCGGCGGCAAGGGCGAGATATTCGTGTTCGACGTTGGCGGCGACAACAAGCTCACCAACCAAAAGCGGTTCAGCGAGTGCGTGATCGACGGCGTGAAGTGCGGGCCGGACGGCGTGCGCTGCGACGTCAACGGCAATGTCTGGGCTGCCAGCAATGCCGGCCGCGCCGTCGGCTACAGCGGCGTGACGGTGTGGTCGCCGGACGGCAAGCTGCTCGGCCGCATCCGGCTGCCCGAAGTGTGCGGCAACATCTGCTTCGGCGGCCCCAAGCGCAACCGTCTGTTCATGGCCGCGAGCCAGTCGGTCTACGCGGTGTATACGGCCACGCAAGGCGCAGGGCCCGGCTGAGCCCGCGCGAGAGACCGCAAGCACGGGCGTCGGCGTGGACCGCCGGCGCCCGATCGCTTTCCGCGGGTGCGATCTGCACAAATAACGGTCACGAGCACCGCGGCGAACTTGCGCGTTGTGACAGCAGTTCGAACGCGTGCGCAGAGTTGCGGTTCCCCGGTCGCAATCAAGTTACGCCTCGGGCAAATCTCCGCCATCAATCCAACGAAGATTGAATGGCACGCCAAGGCCGCAGTGCGGCGCGAAGGCATGCTGCTCTTCGTTCCCGCGCCCGGCTTGAACCGGGAGTTGCGCGATGCGCCGTATGCCAAACGACACCATCATCGTCAGCGTTGGGACCCAGCAATTCGTGACTGAGTTTGGAGACCCGGGCCTGCCGACAATGACGTCGTCATTGCATCGATGAAAAACAGATCGTCCGCCGCGTTCAGCGGAGACTCCGGTAGTTCCATCAGCGATCATGCGCATGGCGGCTGGAGGGGGTCCATACCGCGGATCTCCATGCGAAGGATTTCATTGTGTAGAGGGAATTCATGCGCGTTGTGATTTGCGGCGGCGGCGTAATCGGGGCCTGCACCGCCTGGTTTCTCCGCCGCCGCGGCATCGACGTCATCGTCGTGGAGCGGACAGACGTCGCGGCCGCAGCATCAGGCAAGGCGGGCGGCTTCCTCGCGCGCAACTGGTGCGAGGGCTCGCCGCTCGATGCGCTGGCGCGACGGAGCTTTGCGATTCATGCGCAACTGCCGGAAGAGATCGCAGGCGATTGGGGCTATCGCCCGATGACCGCTTATGGCGGCTTCGTTGCTGCCGATGGCCATCCGCGCCGGGATGCACCCTCCGCGCTCGGCTGGCTCAGCAACGGCGTCATCATCGCACAGCGCATCGGCACGACGGAGACCACCGCGATCGTTCACCCCGAAAAATTCACCTCAGCCGTGATGAACGCGGCGCTCGCGCAAGGCGCCGAGCTTCGCCCCGGCAACGTGGCCGGTATCATGCGCGATGCGGACGGCACGACCGCGACGGGCGTCGAGGTCGACGGCCGCACCGTGGAGGCGGACGCCGTCGTGATCGCGATGGGACCATGGTCGCTGCTCGCCGCGCAATGGATGAGCCTGCCCGCCGTCTTCGGCCAGCGCAGCCCGAGCATCGTGTACGACACCGGCACGGATGCTCCGGCCGATGCGCTGTTTCTGGAGTCTGAAGAGAATGGCAGCGCCGTGTCGGTCGAGGTCTTTCCTCGCGCTGACGGCAGCACGCATATCACCGCTCTCTCCGACTTCGCGCCGCTTCCGCTCGATGCGGCCGCCGTGACGCCGGACCACGACGCAATCGCGCGCCTGCAAACCATGTCCGAGCGGCTGTCGCCGCTGTTCCGCTCCGAGAGGATCATTGCGCGGCAGGCTTGCTTCCGGCCGCTGACACAGGACGGCCTGCCGCTGATCGGCCGGGTACCGCAGAGCGACGGCCTCTATGTTGCGACCGGGCACAATGTGTGGGGCATCCTGAATGCACCCGCCACGGGCGAGGCAATGGCGCAACTGATCGCCGAGGGTGCGACGCGCAACGTCGACATCTCGCCCTTCGATCCCGCCCGGCTCGAGCCGCTCGATCCGTCGCTGCTGCGAGCGCGCTGAGCCAACGCGACGGCATCGCAGTTCAACGATCCGGTTGCTGGGCGCGATAGCTGCGCATGCCTACCGACGAAATCTGCATGCCTGCGCGTGAAACGGGTCCGGCAGCTCTCTCGCCCGCTAATTGCGCAGCGCTAGACTTTAGTTCGTCTGTCGCAATCCTGAACGCGGTTTCACTTGCCGAGAATGCCTCCGCCGGTATAGTTGCCGACATAATGGCTCACAAGAGGCCTTTTCAAAGGGAGAGAATAACATGAAGAAACGACTCTCTGTGGCATTGCGAATATCGCTCGGTGCGGCCGCGGCCGGTGCGTTGATGACGGCGTCAGGCGCGGCACTTGCCGCCGATCCCATCAAGATCGGCGTGATCGCGGAAGCGCAGGCGATTGCCGGCGCCTCCATCCCTCAGGCGGCACAGCTTGCCGCCGACGAGATCAACGCCACTGGCGGCGTCGACGGCCGCAAGATCGAGATCATCGGATACGACAATCACTCCTCCTCGGCAGATTCAGTGCGCGCGTTCCAACGCGCGGTGAACGAGGACAAGGTGCAGGTCGTCATCGCCAGCTACATCAGCGAGGTCGTGCTGGCGCTCGAGCCCTGGGCTTCGCGGCTGAAAACGCCGTTCGTGACGCCCGGTGCTGCTTCCAACGAGATCAGCAAAAGCGTCCACGCCGATTACGAGAAGAACAAGTATACGTTCCACGGCTATCTGACGTCAGCGGCACTGGCGCTCTCGGTTTGCGACGGCGCCAAGGACCTCCTCGTCGACAAGATGCACATGAAGACCGCGGTCATCATGAGCGAGGACGCCGCCTGGACCAAGCCGCTCGACGTCGGCTACGAGGAATGCCTGCCCAAGATCGGGCTCAAGGTGCTCGATCACATCCGCTTCTCGCCTGATACCACCGACTTCACGCCGATCTTCAACAAGATCGAGGGCTCAAAGCCCGACGTGATCATCACCGGTATCTCCCATGTCGGCGTGCAGCCGACGGTGCAGTGGAAGAACCAGCAGGTGCCGATCCCGATGTTCGGCATCTCGTCGCAGGCCACCAACGAGACTTTTGGCAAGGATACCAACCAGGCCGCTGAAGGCGTGCTCTACCAGGGCGTTTCCGGGCCCGGCGTCGCGGTGACGCCGAAGTCGGTGCCGTTCGCAGAAGCCTTCAAGAAGAAGTTCGGCAACTATCCCTCCTATGCCGGCTACACCTCTTACGACGAGGTGTACTACATCGCCGATGCCGTGAAGCGCGCCGGCTCGACCGACGCCGACAAGCTCGTCGATGCGCTCGAGAAGACCGACTGGGAAGGCACGATCGGCCGCGTCCAGTTCTACGGCAAGGACGATCCGTTCACCCACTCGATCAAATACGGCAAGGGCCTGATCACCGGACTGATGCTGCAATGGCAGGACGGCAAGCAGAGCGCAGTCTGGCCCAAGGATGTCGCCAAGGTCGACGTCAAGTTCCCGAGTTTCATCAAGCTCTCGAACTAGCCGGAACAGCTCCCGGGACCACTTCCCGGGAGCTTCCACACGCGGCTTTCCGCAGCACATTCCTCCAGCAAGATCGTCTGGCCAATCATAGATGCGAGCTTTCCAGATTCTGATTGATGGCTTTGCCATCAGCGCTCTCTACGCTCTCGGTGCCACCGGCTTCACACTGATCTTCGGTGTCTCTGGTGTGCTCAACCTCTCCCACGGTGCCATCATGGTGGCGGCAGCGGTGGCGGCCTGGGCCGCCGCCAGCATCCTCAATGTCGGCACCTATGCTGGCGCACTGATCGGCGTCGGAGTTGCCCTCCTTACAGCCTTTGCCACCTATTTCGCAGTGGTGAAGCCGATCCAGGACTCCCGGCGCATACCGAATGAAGAGAAGGAGATCTTCGTCCTCACCGGCACGCTGCTGTGGGGGATCATGATCCAGGAGGTGATCGCTTATTTCTTCACCAACAACGCCAAGACCGTGCTGCCGATCGTCGATGGCGTCGTCGAGATCCTCGGCGTCCGCACGCCCAAGAACGAGATCTTTACCGCGATCGTGTGCTGCTTCGTCATCGCGCTGTTGTGGCTCCTGGTGAACCGCACCCGCACCGGAAAGGCGGTGCTGGCGGCATCGATGAACCCGCGCGGCGTCACCCTGCTCGGGCTCGAGCTCACCAACATCTATGTCGTGGTGTGGGCGATCTACGGCATCCTCGCCGGCATCGCCGGCGTGCTGCTCGGAATGTTCCTCGGCGTCAGTTCCTACAGCGTCGGACCGCTGACGGCGAGCGCATTCTCGATCGTCGTGCTCGGCGGTCTCGGCAGCGTCTCCGGCTCGCTGATCGCGGCCTTCGTGGTCGGCTATCTCGAAACCCTCACGGCCTATCTGATCTCGCCGGCCTATCGCACCATTCCGGCGCTGCTGCTGCTCGTGTTCGTGATGTACATCCGGCCCCAGGGCCTTCTGGGGAGGCGCTGAGATGGCCAGCTTCTTTACGACACGCCTGTTCTTCATCTCGCTCGCCCTCGTCATCATCGCGGCAACGCTGCCGCTCTACGTCTCCGGCTACGTGCTCGGGCTGCTCACCGTCGCGTTCTATTTCGGCGTGTTCGCGATGGCCTGGGACCTGCTGTTCGGCTTCGCCGGCGAGGTCAATTTCGGGCCGACCTTCCTGATCGGCGTCGGCGCCTACACCGCCGGCATCCTGAACGCCCAGTTCGGCTGGTCGGTTTATCTCTGCATCGTGCTCGGCGCGCTCGCCTCCGTGATCGCCGGCCTCGTGCTGGCGCTACCGGCACTTCGGGTGCGCGGACCGTATTTCGGCCTGACCACGCTGGTCGCGGTGCTGATGCTGCAGAATTTCATCGTGGTGTTTGCCGATCTCACCGGCGGCGAGATCGGCCTGACCATCCCGGATGTCATCACCATCAACGCCGGCGCCAACTACTGGATCGCGCTTGGCTTCATGACGATTTCGGCCGCGATCCTCTACGGCCTGTCGCAATCGCCGGTCGGGCTGGTGCTGCAGGCGAGCGGCCAGGACCCGGTGCAGGCCGGCGCGCTCGGCTTCAACATCGTCAAGCACAAGCTTGCCGCCTTCATCGTCAGCGCGTTCTTCTCAGGGTTGTCAGGCGCGCTGCTGGTGTTCTACTTCGGCACCGCCTCGGTCGGCACCGTGGTCGACGTCGCGGTCGGCGTCAACGTCATCGTCTCGGCCGTGCTGGGCGGCCGACGCACGGTACTTGGCGCGGCGCTGGGCGCGATCTTCCTGATCGTCGCCGGCGAATTCCTCAGGCCGACCGGCGAGCTCGCGACCTTCATCGTCTCGGCGGTCGCGCTTCTCGTCGTGCTGTTCTTCCCCGGCGGCTTCCTCGGAGCGGCTCTCTCGCGTGAGGCGCGCTCGTGATGGATATGAAGACTTCAAACCGGGTCGTGCTGGAAGTCCGCGGCCTGACCAAGCGCTTCGGCGGATTGACGGCGGTGAAGAACCTCGGCTTCGAGGTCAATAGCGGCGAGATTTTTGGCCTCATCGGGCCGAACGGCTCGGGCAAGTCGACCGCGATGAAGAGCGTGATGGGCATCGAGCGCCCGACCGCCGGCGAAGTGATCTTCGAAGGCGAGAACGTCGCCGGCCTTCCCGCGCACAAGATCGCGCGCAAGGGCTTTGGCATGGTGTTCCAGCACTCGCGGCCGCTGAACCGGCAGACGGTGCTGGAGAACATCATGGTGGCGCTGCTGCCGGACAGCCTGTTCATGCTGTTCCCGGACAAGGCGCTGGTCGAGCGCGCCAAATGGATTGCCGACCGCGTCGGTTTGGGCGCCGTCATGAATCGCCGCCCGCCGACGCTGCCCTTTGCCGACCTGCGCCGGCTCGAGCTTGCGAAAGCGATCGCGCGTGATCCGAAGGTGGTGCTGGTTGACGAACCCTTCGCTGGCCTGACGCGCGGCGAGGTCGACGTCTTCTCCGACCTGATCCGCAGTTTTCGCGACGAAGGCCGCGCGGTGATGCTGGTCGACCACAACGTCAAGAGCGTCGCGGCCCTGGTCGACCGCGTGCTCGCGATGTATCTCGGCGAGGAGATCGTCACCGGCAAGGCCGAGGACGTCATGAAGAACGAGACCGTGCGCCGGGTCTATCTCGGCGGCGCTATCGAGACCCACGCGCGGCCCGAGACCAGCTTCAAGGACAAGGTGCCGCTGCTCCAGGTCGAGAATGTCAGCGTGTTCTATGGCAAGGCGCAGGCGCTGGAGAACGTCTCGATCCACGTCCACGAGGGCGAATTCGTCTCGATCGTCGGTCTCAACGGCGCCGGCAAGACCACGCTGTTCAACACCATCTCCGGCTTCCTGCCTTATAGCGGCGAGATCGTGCGCGGAGGCGAGAAGCTGCGCGGCACGACGCCGGCCAAGATCGCGCGCAGCGGTCTTGTGCAGTGCCCGGAATCGCGAGAATTGTTCGGCGAGATGAGTGTTCGGGAAAACCTCGATCTCGGCGGTCAACATCTGACCGACGACAAGCGCGCGACGCAGCTCGCCTGGCTGTTCGAGCTGTTCCCGATCCTGAAGGAACGCCAGGGCCAAATGGCTCAGACGCTCTCCGGCGGCGAGCAGCAGATGCTCGCGATCGGCCGCGCGCTGATGATGCAGCCGCAGATCCTGATCCTGGACGAGCCAACGCTGGGCCTCGCCCCTGTCATCCTCGAACTCCTGTCCAAGGCGTTAACGAAACTGCGGCAGACGACGTCGATCACGGTGCTGCTCGGCGAGCAGAACGTGACCTTCGCGCTTCCGCATGCCGACCGCGTCTATGTGCTCGAACATGCAAGGATCGTCTGGGAGGGCGATCCCGGCCGCTTCGCCGCGGAGGCTGGCGCCGATTTCCTGTAATTCACGGCACCAACAACAAAACAAGAAGGGAAACGACCATGCGACTATCTACGATTCTCGGCAGCAGCCTCCTCACCTCTGCGCTGGCGCTGTGCCTCGCCGCCCCCGCCTACGCGCAGTCGAATGATCCGATCAAGATCGGCGTCATCGCCGAAGTGCAGTCGATCGCGGGCGCCGCGACGCCCGGCGGCGCGCAGATCGCCGCCGACGAGATCAACGCCAAAGGCGGCATCCTCGGCCGCAAGATCGAGATCGTGACCTACGACAACAAGAGCTCCTCGGCGGACTCGGTGCGCGCCTTCCAGCGTGCCGTGAGCGAGGACAAGGTGTCGGCCGTGATCGCGAGCTATATCAGCGAAGTCGTGCTGGCGCTCGAGCCCTGGGCGGCGCGGCTGAAGATGCCGCTGATCACGCCCGGCGCGGCCTCGAACGAGATCACCAAGGCGATCCACAACGACTACGAGAAGAACAAGTACACCTTCCACGGCTATCTGACCTCGGCGGCGCAAGCCCAGCTCGTCTGCGACGCTGCCAAGGACTTGCTCGTGGACAAGCTCAAGTTCAAGACGGCCGCGATCATGAGCGAGGACGCGGCCTGGACCAAGCCGCTCGACGTTGGCTACGAGGCCTGCCTTCCGAAAGCAGGCCTGAAGGTCGTCGAGCATGTGCGGTTCTCGCCCGACACCACCGACTTCACTCCGATCTTCAACAACATCGAGGGCAAGAAGCCGGACGTGATCGTCACCGGCATCTCTCATGTCGGCGTGCAGCCGACGGTGCAGTGGAAGAACCAGCAAGTGCCGATCCCGATGTTCGGCATCAGCGCGCAGGCGCTGAGCCCGACTTTCTGGAAGGACACCAATGGTGCCGCCGACGGAGTGCCGTCGCTGGCGGTCGCCACGCCCGACGTCGCCGTGACCTCCAAGACAAAGCCGTTCGCGGCGGCGTTCCAGGCCAAGTTCGGCTCGCCGCCGGCCTATACCGGCTACACCGCCTATGACGAGGTCTACTTCATCACGGAGGCGATCAAGCGCGCGGGCTCGACCGATCCCGACAAGATGGTCACCGAGCTCGAAAAGACCGACTACGAGGGCACGATCGGCCGCATCCAGTTCTACGGCAAGGACGACGAGTTCACCCACGGCATCAAGTCCGGTCCCACGACCGTATCCGGTCTGGTCTTCCAGTGGCAGGACAGCAAGCAGATCGTGGTCTGGCCCGAGAAGATCGCGGAGGGCAAGCTGAAGTTTCCGAGCTTCGTGAAGCTGTCGCAGTAGCACTTCGGGCTGGGCGCCGGGCTCGGTACCGAGCGCCCCATCACCCTTGCAAGGCCCGTCGCTTCAACTGCGACGGGCCTTCGCTTTGTGCAGAACGCAGCTGGTGCGCTGGCATCGGAGGACCCATCCTGCGATCTTGCCGTTAACCTCCTATGCGCGGCTGGAACAGCCAGATGGACGACCGACCAAGACAACCCGATAGACTGATGCAGGACGACGGCTTCGTTCGTGTGCGAGGCGCGCGTGAGCACAACCTCAGGAACGTCGACGTTCGCATTCCCCGCAACGCCCTCGTCGTGTTCACGGGCGTGTCGGGATCAGGGAAATCCTCGCTCGCCTTTGGAACGATCTATGCCGAGGCGCAGCGTCGATATCTGGAATCGGTGTCGCCTTACGCGCGGCGGCTGTTCCACCAGATGCAAATCCCAGAGGTTGACGACATCGAAGGCCTGCCGCCCGCCGTAGCGCTCCAGCAGCAGCGCGGCGCGCCGACGACGAGGTCGTCTGTCGGCAGCGTGACCACCATCTCGAACCTGCTCAGGATGCTCTACTCCCGTGCCGGCGATTACCCGCGCGGACAACCGATGCTCTATGCGGAATCGTTCTCGCCGAACACGCCGGAAGGAGCCTGCCCGACCTGTCACGGTATCGGCAGGATGCTCGACGTCACCGAAAAATCCATGGTGCCCGACGACACCAGGACCATCCGCGAGCGCGCCGTCGCGGCCTGGCCGAGTGCCTGGCAGGGGCAGAACCTCCGGGACATCCTGACGACGCTCGGTTACGACGTGGACAAGCCCTGGCGTGAGCTGCCCAAAAAGAACCGCGACTGGATCCTGTTCACGGAGGAGCAGCCGACCGTTCCGGTCTATGCCGGTTACACTGCGGCCGAGGTCAAACGAGCCCTTCGCCGCAAGGAGGAGCCGAGCTATCAGGGCACTTTCACCGGCGCAAAGCGCTACGTGATGCAGACCTATGCCAAGTCGGAGAGTGCGATGATGAAGCGCCGCGTCGCGCAATTCATGATCACCCAGGACTGCCCGACCTGCCACGGCACGCGATTGAAGCCCGAGGCGCTGAAGGTCAAATTCGCCGGCCTCAATATCGCCGAGATGTCGCATCTGCCGCTCAAGCAGCTGCAGGAGGTGATAAAGCCGTTCGCAAGGGCATCGACGGAAGGGGCATCGGAGAAGACCATCGTCGCCAGGCGCATCAGCGAGGATCTGTCGGCGCGACTAGCCGTCCTGCTCGACCTCGGCCTCGGCTATCTCGCTTGCGAGCGCAGCACGCCGACGCTGTCGCCGGGCGAGTTGCAGCGGCTGCGACTTGCGACGCAGGTCCGCTCCAACCTGTTCGGCGTCGTCTACGTGCTCGACGAGCCCTCCGCAGGCTTGCATCCCGCCGACACCGAAGCGCTGCTGCGGGCGCTGGACCGGCTGAAGCACGTGGGCAATTCAATCTTCGTGGTCGAGCACGAGATCGAGGTGATCCGGCATGCCGATTGGCTGGTGGATGTCGGCCCTGACGCCGGCGAAGGCGGCGGGAGCATCCTCTACAGTGGGCCAGCCGGTGGGCTTGGCCAAATCGAACAATCGCGAACCGCTCGTTATCTCACGCATCCACGAAAGCCGCTGCCGACGGTCCGTCGCGCGCCGAAGGGGCATCTGAAAGTCCGGGGGGTGACCCGGAATAATCTTCACAGCCTCAGCGTCGATATCCCACTGGGTGTTCTCACCAGCGTGACCGGCGTGTCGGGCTCCGGCAAATCGAGCCTGATCAGCCAATTCCTCGTCGATGCCTTGGCGGAGCATCTCGGCCATACACGTGGCGCGGAAGCGGACGACGACAGCCTGGCACCTACGGTCGAGACATTGGGCGGCAAGATTGTTGGCGGCCTCGACCAGATCAATCGCCTCGTCGTGGTGGATCAGAAGCCGATCGGCCGCACGCCGCGATCCAACCTAGCGACCTATACCGGCCTGTTCGACCATGTCCGGAAGCTGTTCGCCGCGACGCCGCACGCAAAATCCCGCCGCTACGATGCCGGACGCTTCTCCTTCAATGTCGCGAAAGGCCGATGCAGCACCTGCGAGGGCGAAGGATTTGTCTGCGTCGAGCTTCTGTTCCTGCCCAGCGTCTATGCGCCCTGCCCGACCTGCAAGGGCGCGCGCTACAACGACAAGACGCTCGAGGTGAAGATCCGCGGAAAATCCATCGCGGACGTGCTGGCGATGCGCGTCGACGCGGCCTACGAATTCTTCCGCGCAGATCCAACACTGAACCGCTCGCTATCGGTCGTCCGCGAGGTTGGCCTCGGCTATATCCGCCTTGGCCAGTCCGCCACCGAATTGTCGGGCGGCGAAGCCCAGCGCATCAAGCTCGCGACCGAGCTCATGCGGCCGCAACGCGGTCACACGCTCTACGTCCTCGACGAGCCGACCACCGGTCTTCATCCGCAGGATGTCGAGCGGCTGATCGCTCAGCTCGAGCGGATCGTGGAGGCCGGCAACAGCGTGATCGTGGTCGAGCATGACATGGATGTCGTCTCTCACAGCGACTGGATCATCGATCTCGGCCCCGGCGCCGGTGACGAGGGCGGCCGTATCGTGGCATCGGGGACACCGCATCGGATCGCCGAAGCCGGCGGGAAGACCGCAAATTACCTTGCCGGTCGCTTGAAACAGTAGCGCACGATCTCATCGCCACTCATTTCGCAATTGCGTTCTGCGCCGCGGAGGAGGGACCCCGACTTTCGCCATGTTGACTTTCCGCCGTCCCGCTCCCCATACTTCGCAAAAAGATAAGCAAGACCAGTCATCGGACGGTTTTTGAGGGAGGATAGGATGCCGACTTCACGCAGGCAGCTGCTGAAGAGCTCGGCGGCTGCTGCCGCCGCACTCAGCCTCGATTGGACAAGGGCCCAGGCGCAAGCCGAGAATTTGCGCATCGGCCTGATCTACGACCTCACCGGCCCGTTCGCCGCCGGCGGCTCGGTCGCCTCCTCGGTCGGCGCACAGATCGCCATCGACCTCGTCAACGAAAAAGGCGGCATCGGCGGCAAGACCAAGATCGTGCCGGTCGCGGCGGACTCGCAGAGCAAGGCCGATGTCGCGATCAACGAGGCCGAGCGGCTGATCAGCCAGGAAAAGATCGACATCATCAACGGCGTCTATTCCAGCGCGCATGCGGTGCCGATGGCGGCGAAGGTCGAGCAGCAGAAGAAGATCCTCTGGATCACGACCGCGGTCTCGACCGCCGTGTTCAAGGACAAGAACCTGCAATATGTCTTTCGCGCGCAGATCCATTCCGACCAATATGGACAGGCCTTTGCCGGCTTTATGAGCGAGCACGCCAAAGCCAAGCTCGGCATGGAGCCAAAGGACGTCAAGATCGCGTTGATCCACGAGGACGGCCCTTACGGTGTTGGCGTCGCCGCCGCAGACGAGGCCTATGCGAAAGAAGCCGGACTTCAGATCGTGCTGAAAGAGGGTTATTCGGCTTCGGCCCCGGATTTGTCGGTGCTGGTCACAAAAATCAAACGCGCCAAGGCCGACGTGATTTCGCATGCCGGCTACAACCCCGACATCACCCTGTTCCTGCGCCAGGCCCGCGAGAGCGGCCTGCGCTTCAAGATGCTGTTCGGCGCGGGCGCCGGCTATAGCCAGCTCGACAAGCTGCGCGCGACTTTCGGCGCAGACATCGACAATTTCTGCAACATCGATCCGGTGCCGGCGCAGCTGCTCGATCCGGCCAAGCTTGCGCCTGGAATCGGCGATCTGATCAAGACCATGGTCTCGCGCTACCAGGCCAAGACCGGCGCGACCGACGTGCCGCCGCACTGCTCGATGGGTTTCAACCAGACCTGGGTGCTGATCAACAACGTGCTGCCGGTCGCCAAGGAGAAGTACGGCAGCTTCGAGCCCGAGGCCATTCGCAAAGCCGCGCTCGACGTCGACATCCCCGCCGGCGGCACCATCCAGGGCTACGGCGTGAAATTCTTCCCGCCCGGCACGCCGCTTTCCGGCCAGAACGAACGCTCGACCCCGGTCGTGATGCAGAACGCCGGCGAGCACATCTCGGTGGTGTGGCCAACGAACATCAGGACGCAAGACCCGGTGTTTCCACTGCCGAAGGGATCGACTTACGGGACGTAGGATTGAAGCCGCGCAGACGGTGCGTCCCTCTTCCCTTGTGGGAGAGGGTGGCTCGCCGCTCGCCCTACAACACCACCCTTCGCCCCTCCTCCGCCGCCCAATACCCGGCGTAGTTCACCTTGATCGTCTCATACGCCAGCGCCAGGTCCGACAGCGGCGGCCTTCCGCTCGCGGCGCATTCCATGAAGTCCTGGATTTCCTGGAGATAGCCGCGCGTCCATTCCTCCTCGAGGCAGACATATTGCCAGCCGGTCTTGCGGTCGACTTTTTCGGTGATGTAGACCGAGGCGAGCTTCTCTTCGGAGGTCTGGTAGCTCATCAGATGCGTGTTCGGCGTGATGTTGGCGAACAGCGAGCCGCCTGACGTATAGGTCTCGATCAGATTGCGCACGCCGCCCATGATCATGTCGCCGGAGAACACCGTGGCCTTGGTACCGTCCGAGAAGGTGGCGGTGAGTGTGCCCCAATCCTCGACGTCGACGGGATTGGCCTTGATGTAAGTGCGCTCCTCCGGCTTGAGGTTGGCCGTGACATTGCCGACATCGCCGGTGACGCTGGCGACGCGGATAGTCTCGCCGCGCGCCTTGGCTTCGACCTGCTTGAGATACAGCACGGCGGAGAGCGGATGGCAGCCCATCCGGATCAACGAGCCGCCGCCGGTCATCGCCCATTGCGCGGCATGGGCCGCATGCGAGCCGGAATGACTCTCCTCGCCCTTCATGAACAGGATTTTGTCTTTCGTCGCCCTGATGATCTCCGCGGTCTTGGTCACCGCGGGTGCGTAGATCCAGTCCTCGGCATACATGAAGAGCTTTCCGGTACGTTCGATCGCGGCCCGTGTCGCGTCCATCTCCTCCAGCACGCGCTCGTACATCAGCGCCTTCGGCACATGCTTCCCGATCGGCTGCTCGTCGCCCGCGCGGCCAAAATAGCCGGCGAAGGGTTTTTCACAGATCACGTGCTTGCCGGCTTGCATGGCGGCCACGATCATTTCGGCATGCAGATTGGGCGGCGTGCAGATGTCGATGACGTCGAGTTCGCGGTCTGCGATCAGCTCGGTGAAGCTGCGATAGACCCGCGGGATCTGGTGGCGGCCGGCGAATTCGGCGACGCGGTCGCCGCGCGCAGCGACCGCCGCGACCTCGACATCCACGCCGTAGACGCGCCGGAACGCATACATATGCAGCTCCGACACGAAGCCGCAGCCGACGAGTCCCACCCTGATCTTTGCCATAGCGTCCCCTTACCCATGCTTTGGGCCGCACTATAGCGCGCCGGCAGGCCTATTCCACCGAGACCCGCACCACGCCGGCGCTCATCATGCCCAGCGCACGAGCGGCGGGAACGGAGAGGTCAACGATACGGCCGCGGATGAACGGGCCGCGATCGTTGACGCGGCACTGAATCGAGCGGCTCCCGTAAGACACCGTCAGCACGCTTCCGAAGGGCCGCGTCCGGTGCGCGCAGGTCAGCTCGCCTTTCCCGGCTTTTCCGTATCCGTAATAGGAGGCAAGCCCGCTCTCGGCGTGGGCAAAGGAAACAGCAGAAAGCGAAAAAGTGGCAAGGCAAGAAAATAGCGTGGTCTGCGCTCGCACGGCACCGCTCCCGGTTGGCCCTGGCCCGCGCAGCAAACGTTTGTTGGTTCCCGTGGGTTCCTGAGCCGCTGCCGGGCGACGCCCGGCAGCGCCATCACACATTGTTACCGTTTGTGGAACACGAGCGTCCGGACCTCGATGCTCTCGCGCGGCGCCGCATCCGCCGGCGTGGTCGGATCGACGAAGGCCGTGTGAGGCCCGAAGCGCGTGCGGCCATCGGTTGCGGAATCGTAGCACTTGAGCAGCAGCGCTTCCTCGGCCGTCATCTCGGGGAAATAGAACCAGCGATGGTTCGGATTGTATTTCACCGAATAAGTCTCGCCGCGACGGTTGGGATAGATCAGATCGGAGGCGACGAGATCGTCGGGCGCAACCGTCATGCCGTCGGCCATCGCCAAGGGTGAATCGCGCAAGGGGCCGCGGATCGCCCGCCAGAGGTTGATCACTTGCACGCGTCCCTTCAGCAGCTCTTCGGCTTCGTCGGGCAGATGTTCGCGCACGCGATTGGCGCCGGAGATTGCGGTCTGGTCGACATGGACGCGCGTTGCCGGCTGACGCGGACCGCCGTCGCGAATGTCCGCGGCGCCCTCGACCCGCCTGCGCACGGTATGGTCGAAGATAAAGACGCGGTCGGCTTTCAGCGTTGCGCGCAGGAAGGCCTCGACGGCGGGATAGTAGACCACCCTCACCTCTTCGTCGTTGTTGAAATCCTTCACCAGGGTCGGATGCCGCACCAGCGCAAAGCCTTCGCGATCGAGCGAGATATTTTGCGCGATCAGGCGCGCATCGAAGATCGGCACCTGATGCGGCTCCGGCAACGACGTGCTTTTGGGCTCGCCCGGCGGCGGATCGAAGGCGTAGGTGCGCGGTTTGCCCGAAACCGGCGCGAGATAGTTGAGTTCGGCGGTGACGAAGGGAAGCGATTCGATCTTTGTTTCTTGCAGGCCCATGGCCGGTCTCCCGATGTGGTCGTCTGGATGATTTTTGAGGGGACCGCGCGTGGCGCAAGGGAGACGGTGCAAATAGCAATGGGGGTGTTGTCGAGAGCGAGGAATGCAGAAGGAACGTTTCGCGAAGAGCTATCGCGTGAAATGCGTCGTTCTCATTTCACGGACGCTTGAGGTGCGCGCAAGGTCTCGTGCCCCGGACGCGGCGCATCACGCAGTGGTGCGCCGCAGAGCCGGGGCCCATCTAACCGAGATCGATCTTGCGTGGCATGGGTCCCGGCTCTGCGGAGCAGCGTTGCACGCTGCGCCGCGTCCGGGACACGAGAGCTGTTCCTACAAGCCCGCCTTCGCGATCGCATCCGAGAACGAGCGATCCACGATCTCGGTCGCATCCAGCTTCTGCTTGATCAGGCCCCAGCGAAAATAGAGATCAATCGTGCTCTGCTCGTCCGCGACCACGCCGTCGTCGATCGGCGCGATCCTGATCTTTGCGCGTGACAGCCACTTCTGCGGCACGGCGGCCGGGATGTTCATCAGCCTGCCCCAGGTCGCGGCATAGCTCTCGACATTGTTCAGCGACCACGCCCGCGCCGCGGTGAGGCGCCGGATGAAGTCGGTCAGCTCCGCGCGCTTGTCGCGGATGGCATCAGGCCGCGCCACTTGAAAGCTCAGCCCCGGTGTCAGGCCCTCCGAGGTGATGACGCGGCGCGATTTGAACAGCACCTCCTCCTGGCTGACATAAGGCTCCCAGGTCGACCACGCGTCGACCGAGCCTTGCGTGTAGGCGATCTTGGCATCGGACGGCGCCAGGAACGCGATCTGCACGTCGGCCGCACTCCAGCCGTTCTTCTCGAGCGCGGCCAGGATCAGTTGATGGCCGATCGAGCCGCGGCCCGTTGCGATCTTCTTGCCGCGGAGATCGGCGAAGCTCTTGATTGGCGAGGCCTCGGGCACGAGAATGGCGAGACCCTCGCGCGTCTGCCGGATCGCGGCAATCGCTTTCACCGGCGCGCCGGAGGCGGCGGCGAAGGTGAAGGGTGCATCGCCAACGAGACCGGTCTCGATTGCGCCGGCGCTCAGCGCTTCCAGCAGTGGCGCAGCCGCCGGAAACTCCTTCCATTCGATCTTGTACGGAACGTCCTTGAGCACGCCAGCGGCTTCCATGACCGCCTGCGAATTGCCCTTCTGGTCGCCGACGCGCAAGGTGGTCTGCGCCGCCGCCAGCTCGAACGAGCCGAACAGCAGCGCGCCGGCTAGCATGAGGCGGATCATTCCGCCGCCTCGCCGCGAACGGCCTGACGCTTGGCGACCAGCTCGCGCGTCAGTGGAATCAGCTCGCGCCCATACTCGATGGCGTCGATCAGGGGATCGAAGCCGCGGATCAGGAAATGGCTGATGCCGAGGTCGTAATAGTCGCCGAAGACTTCCGCGACCTGCTCCGGCGTACCGACCAGCGCCGTCGTGTTGCTGTTGGCGCCGGTGAGCTTTGCGATCTCGGTCCAGAGCCGCTTGTCGATGCGGCTGCCCTGGTCGGCAAGCGA
Source organism: Bradyrhizobium sp. 197 (assembly GCF_023073375.1). Taxonomy (NCBI): domain Bacteria; kingdom Pseudomonadati; phylum Pseudomonadota; class Alphaproteobacteria; order Hyphomicrobiales; family Nitrobacteraceae; genus Bradyrhizobium; species Bradyrhizobium sp. 197. The sequence goes on from NZ_JADPJJ010000030.1 coordinate 23,394, forward strand.
GAGCAGTCGCCGCGCGCCGGCCGTGGCGTGACCGTCGGCGGGTTTGCGGTAGCCGGTCTTGTCCTGGAGCGCGGTGGCGCGCGCAAGAAGCTCTTCCGCCTTTTCCCAGGCCTGCTTCTCGGTCGAGGCAATGATCGGCCGCACCGAGAGGCTGAAGCGTGGCGTCGGACGGCCCTGCCTGACGGCCGCGTTATGGACGCGTGAGGTGACGTCGCGCACCTGCGCATAGGATTCACCCCACAGCGCGAACGTGTCGGCGTGCTTGCCGGCGACGTCGATCGCCGCATCCGAGGCGCCGCCGAAATAGACCCGGATGCCCTCTGGGCGATACGGCTTGACCTGCGAAAAAGCGTTCTCGACCTGATAGTGCTTGCCCTTGTAGGTGAAGGGCTTGTCGCTGGTCCATTCCAGCTTGAGGACATCAAGAAATTCCGAGGTGCGCGCGTAGCGCTCGTCCTTATCGTCCAGCGTATTGCCGTCCTGCCGCAGCTCGGTGGCGTTGCCGCCGGTGATGACGTGGAGCGCGACGCGTCCGCGGGAGAACTGGTCGAGCGCCGCAAATTGCCGCGCCAGCAGGGTCGGGGCGGTGAAGCCCGGGCGCTGCGCGATCAGCACGTTGAGGCGGCTGGTCGCACCGAGGACGTGCTGGGCGACTTGAAGCGCATCGGGCGCCGTTGAATGAAACGCCAGCAGCGCGCGGTCGAAGCCGGCATTCTCGTGCGCCTTCGCCACCGTCTCGATGTGGGTCGGGTTGAGGATCGGACCTTCGCGGACGACGGTCTCGGACGAATTGTTGTTGCTGATGAAGCCGATGAACTCGATCGACATGATCGTCTCCCTGTTTGTTTTCTGAAAGCTAGAGTCCCAATGCGGCACGGCCGAGGCCGGTGCGCGTGGAATCGTCCTGCGGCGTGTGCACGCGACCGCACAGGACGTCGCGATAGTGCCGCTCCAGCGGATTGGCGCGGGAGAGGCCGTGATTTCCGGTCAGCGACAAGGCGTCCTCGACCGCGGCGACGGCGTTGTTGGTCACGGTCAGCTTGATGACGTTGGACTCGGCCGCAGAGAGCGCGATGCCGTCATCGAAATCACCGGCGAAGGATGCGATCAGCCGCGCATTGACCGCGAGCCGTGCCTCGATCGCGCCGAGGATCTCCTGCACGCGCGGCAAGGTCGCAAGCGGCGCGCCGAGGCTGGCCGGCACCCGCTGCTTCAGGAACGCGACCAGCCAGTCGCGCGCAGCCAGCGCCACGCCGTCATAGATCGCGGCGACGAAGATCGTGTGGACGGTCGCCTGCGCGACATCAGGTGCGCGCCAGTCCGCCGGCTTGCGCACATCGACTTCCGCATCGAGGGGGATCACGACGTCGTCGAAGATGACGTCGTGGCTGCCGCTGGCGCGCAGGCCGTGATGATCCCAGGTCTCGACGATGCGGGTGCCCGGCAGGCCCGCCGGCACCAAAAATTGTCCGACGCGCGGCTCGGCCTCGTCCGTCCGCGCCCACACCAGATACCATTTCAGGATCGGCGATCCCGTCGAATAGATCTTGTGACCGGAGAGCCGCCAGCCGGTTTCGGTGCGACGTGCAATGGTCGCTGGCAGTCCGCCGCGCGCTGGCGAGCCCAGTTCGGGCTCGACGCGAAGTGCGTTGACGAGCGCAAGGCCTTCGACGCTCTCGCGCGCAAGCTTGCGCGACAGTCGCGCCGGCCAGGTCGGGCTCCGTGCCATCACCAGATGATTGATGTAGTGCATCGACAGCACCAGCGCGGTCGACGGATCGGCCTTGCCGATGATGCCGAGGACGCGTGCGGCGTATTGTGCGCCCGCTCCGGCCCCGTCATGGGCGGCCGGCACCGTCAGCGACAGCAGGCCTGCCTCGGACAGCTCGCGAAAATTCTCGAACGGGAAGCTGGCGGTGCGGTCGTGTTCGGCCGCGCGCGCGGCGAAGGCCCCGGCCAGCGCCTCGGCACGTGCGATGTAGTCGGGCTCGCTATGGCCCACGCGCCCCTTGGCTATCGAACTCACCATGTGGCGTCCAGTCCCAGCAGGCCAAGAATCTGGCGGCGCAGATCGGCCAGATACGGATCGCCGCGATGGCGCGGATAGGGCCGGTCGACACGGATGTCGGCCTTGACCCGCGCCGGGCGGTCGCTGAACACGATGACGCGGTTGGCGAGCACCAGCGCCTCCTCGGCGTCATGCGTCACCAGCAGCGTGGTAAAACCCTTGCGCTGCCACAACGAGACCAGTTCGGCCTGCATGGTGATGCGGGTCAGCGAATCGAGCTTGCCGAGCGGTTCGTCGAGGATGAGGATTTTGGGATCGTTGACCAGCGCGCGGGCCAGCGCGACGCGCTGCGCCATGCCGCCTGAGAGCTGATGCGGATAGGCATTGCGGAAGGAAGATAGCCCCACGAGATCGAGCGCGGCATCGACGCGATGACGCTGGCTCTTCAAAATTCCCTGCGCCTCCGGTCCCAGCGCGACATTGTCCCAGACCGTGCGCCAGGGAAACAGTGTCGGATCCTGGAACACGACGACGCGCGAGGGATGCGGGCTTCGGATGCGGCTGTCGTCCTCGCGCAGCGTTCCGGACCTGGGTTTGTCGAGGCCTGCGACGAGGCGCAGCAAGGTCGACTTGCCGCAGCCGGAGGGGCCGAGCAGCGCGACGAACTCGCCCGGCTCCACGGAGATGCTGACGTCGCTGAGCACCGGCAGCTCGGCACCGTCGATGTCGAAGGCGTGGCTGACCTGCTCGATGTCGAGCGCGGCACCGGCGGCCGGGTGAGCGTCGACTTCGGCGAGCGCAGTTGCGGCTACCATTTTACGGTTCCCTTCTGCCAGACCAGCAGGCGATCGCGGATCGCGAACAACAGCGTGATCGCGCCGGAGCAGAGCAGCGACATCACGATCAGAGCCGCATACATGTTGGCGTAAGCCGCCCAGCCCTGCGCCCATTGCAGGTACCAGCCGAGCCCGGCCTTGACGCCGATCATCTCGGCGACGACCAATACGGCGAAGGACGAGCCGAGCCCCATGAACAGGCCGACGAAGACATGCGGCAATGCCGCGGGGATGGCGACCTTCAACACCAGGAAGGACGGCTTTGCGCCGAGCGTCCGCGCGACGTCGTAATAAGCGTTGCTCACACTCGCGACGCCCGACCAAGTCAGCACGGTGACCGGGAAGCCGGTTGCCAGCGCAATCAGAAAGGTCGAGGCGCTCCAGCTCGACGGGAAGGTGAAGAAGGCGATCGGCAGCCAGGCGGTCGCCGGCAGCGGGCCGATGAAGCGCAGCACCGGATGCACCCAATAGCCGACGGCGCGCGACCAACCGATCGAGACGCCGGTCAGGAAGCCGACTGTTGCGCCGATCAGATAGCCGCCGAGCTGGAGCTTGACCGAGGCGAACACGCTGTCGAGCAGTTTTGGCAGATCGTCTGTATAGACCTCGATGATCGACTGTGGCGGCGGGAAGAACGGCAATGGCAGCCAGGCGAATTTCGCGGTCGCGACTTCCCACAGGGTCATGAAAACGCCGAGCACGACGAGCCACGGCGCACGCTGGCGCAAGGCCCGGCCGGCCGAGCCAAGATAGTCGGCGGCGACGGTCCCGAACAGCGCGACGGCCGCAATGACAAAGGCGGCAATACCGAGCGAATGGGTTCGCGACCAATCGCCGACGTCCTCCCACCACAGGCAGGACAGGCCGAAGGCGATCCACGCCACGCTGGCGAGAATGCCAACGCCGGATTCACGGACCCAGCTCGCAAGCAGCGGCGCGCGAGAGAGACGCGGCGCGCCGGAAGCAAGGCCGTCAGACAGCGAATACGTCGACATAGATGCGCTCCGCGAATTTGGCCGTATCGGTACTCTGTTTGAAGACCTGCACGCTCTTGAGATCGTCGGCATAGGCCTTGAGCTCGCGCTTCAGTACTTCGCCGACGGGGTGATGGTGGTGAGTGTGGTAGCGCACCATGCCTTCGATATCGGCGAGCGACGCCGTCTTGGGCGCGTAGGGCTGGAACGATTTTGCCGCCACTGTCGGGTTCTGCGAGGTGAACATGGCGGCGTCGAGCAGCGCCTGCGTGATGGCGCGCGCGACCTGCGGCTCCTCGCGCACCAGACTGCCGCGCAAGCCGACGATGCAGCAGCTCTTGTCGCGGTATTCGCCGTCGAGATTGGAGGCGACTTCCTTGTACTGGCTGTCCTTGAGCCAGAGATAGCCGAGTGGGTCGGACGACAGGAACGCCTGCACCTCGCCTTTCTCGACGGCGACGTTGAGGAGGTTGCCGGGATAGGCGCGCCAGTCGACGTCCTTGTTGGGATCGATGCCGAGCTTTGCCAGCTGGATCGAAAAGAAGTTCTTGTCGGGGCCGCCGAGATCGCCGACCGCGACGATCTTGCCCTTGAGGTCGGCCAGCTTGCTCACGCTGGAGTCGGCGCGCGTCAGCACGCGCATGCAGCCGCCATGGGTGCCGGCGGCGATCTTGACGTCAAAGCCCTGCTCCAGCGGCTTCAGCCAGCGCAGTGCCATGCCGAGACCGGCATCGCTCTTTCCCGTTGCGATCGCCTCTAGCAGCTGGTCGGTCGATCCGGAATAGTTGACGAGCTCGACGTCGAGATTCTGCTTCTGGAAGAAACCGTGCTCGATGGCGACCGGCAGCGGTGCAAGGCAGACCGCGCCGGCATTCCACGACAGCTTCAATTTGCGCGGCGCACCGGCGAGCGCGGGCGCATCTGACGCCGTCCGGCACAGCGGAAATTCCGAGAAGTCGACGCCAGACGTAATCCCGCGCGGCACAAAAGCCTGTGCCGCACCGAGGGCGCCGAGCGGCGCGGCGAATGCCGCCGCGAGCCCCGCCTGGAGCAGGTGACGCCGGTCGAGCCTCGATCCGCCGTGCTTGATGTCGTCGTTCATCCGTCCCCACTCCTGCGCTGGCACGGCTCCGCCGTCTGCACAACAGTTTGCGTTGCGCCTGTTCCGTGCGGAGCTGCGTTGAGAGAAAATCTTTTCGCCGGCGCCTGCTGCGCCTCGTTGATGCGATGCGCAAATCATGCGGCGTGCTCGCCGCATCGTCAATGAAATGGATTTTCGAATGTTGCGCGAAGCGAAGTCATTCTCTCCATCGGCGCGTCCGGGACGATGAAAGGATTTCTTCCGATGCATCGGTTGGCAGCGTGCTGGCCTACTCCCTCTCTTGCTTCATTCTTGCGCAGCATCAGTGGCGCACACCGCACGTTCTCGAAAGCAGCGCCTCGCTAAAACGTCCTTGCCCATCGCGCGCGCAATACGGTTAGCCATTTCATTGACTGCGCATCGCGCGACCATAGACTTGATCGTCTCGCTGGATCGTTCGCTCACGCGTCGTGAGCAAAGCACCAAGACAGGCAACATGAGCATCAACTCCCTCCACCATTCCGTCACCCGCCGGCTCGCCGCATCGCTGCTTGCTGCCGCCATCACCCTGTCGACGGCCGCGACGTCATTCGCAGCCGACGCAATCGTGCTGCGCGTCGGCGACCAGAAGGGCGGCAATCGCTCGCTGCTCGAGATCTCTGGCTACGCGAAGGATCTGCCTTACAAGATCGCATGGTCGGAATTCCCCGCGGCTGCGCCGATCCTGGAGGCGCTCAACGCCGGCGCACTCGACGTCGGCTACACCGGCGACCTCTCGTTCCTTTCCGTCTACGCGGCCGGCGCGCCGATCAAGGCGATCGGCGGCACAAGGTCGGATGCGAAGACACAAGCCATTCTCGTACGCCAGGATTCGCCGATCAAATCGGCCGCCGACCTCAAGGGAAAACGCCTTGCCGGCACGCGCGGCGGCTGGGGCCAGTTCCTGATCGACGCCACGCTGGAGAAGGCGCAGATCAAGCTGGAGGACGCGACTTTCGCGCCGCTCGGCCCGGTCGACTCCAAGATCGCGTTGGTCGCGGGCTCGATCGATGCCTGGGCAGTGTGGGAGCCCTACGTCTCGTTCGCGACGCTCAAGGACAAGGCCCGCGTGATCGCCGATGGTGAGGGCCTCACGCCGACCATCACCTTTATCGTCGCCTCTGACAGCGCCATCACTAGCAAGCGCGCGGCGGTGCAGGACCTCGTGCAGCGGCTGAACAAGGCGCGGCTGTGGTCGCTGGATCATCTCGGCGAATATGCCAAGAGCACGGCCGAACTAACCAAGCTGCCGGAGGACGTGCTGCTCTCGGCCTACACCGCGCAGCGCACCAGCCCGATCGTGATCGACGAGAACGTCGTGAAGGAGGTGCAGGAAGCCTCCGACCGCTCGACGCGCTACGGCATCCTGCCGAAGAAGCTCGACGTCAGCAAAGCCGTCGACCGCAGCTTCACCGCTGCGGCCGCAGGATCGAACTAGGAGGCAGCGGGATGCGAAGGCTTCGCCTCAAGGCTGGCCCACTGCATCTCGCCGCGATCGTGCTCGCGCATTTCGCTTGCATGGGCCTGATCGTGTGGCTGTCACTTTAGACGTCGGCCAACGTCGCCGCCCGCTGGCCGGGCCTTAAGGAAAAGATCAGGACAACATAAGGAGCCCATAAGGACTTACGAAACGCCACTGGCCTAGCATCGACCCTGTGATCTCGTCGGTAACAGGATGCCTCATCCCACGGCTTGTCCAGGCAACCGCAGCTCGTTCTCCGATTGCCGATCCCGACTGGACGGGCTTACAGTGGAACTCGCCCTGCGGCCGTCGACGCTTGCAATGGGAAGGCGACCTTCGGGCTGGGAGATCAGCGCCATGTCAGCCGGTCAGTATCTTCGTTACGATCCGTCCGTCGAACAAATCCGGCCGGAGGAAGCGGAGGCCGTCGAGGCGATCGTTGCCTCGATCTCGCGAACGAGCGCTCGCACTTTTCACAACGACAAGCATGGGACCCGGCAGCAGCACGCCAAGGGCGCCGGCTATCTCCGCGGCGAGCTGATCGTCTACGACGATTTGCCGGATCATCTGCGCCAGGGCCTGTTCAAACAGGCTGGCCACTTCCCGATCATCGTCCGCCTCTCCACCGCATTCAACAGGAGCGATCGCGTACGTTCGCCGCGGGGGTTTGCCATCAAGGTCTTGGGCGCGACTGGGCTTAAGGCGCTCGGCGACGACGACTCGACGAACCAGGATCTCCTGCTCGTCAATCACCCTAGCTATTTCGCGGATGCGATGGCCTATATGCGCGCACAGCACAAGGTCGAGCGCAGCCTGATCCTGCCGGATCTGGCGTATGGACCCATAGGCTTTGTCGCGCGCATCCTGGTCGCCGCATCGGACAGAACAGGCATTCCGATCCCGATAGTCTTGAAAGCGCTTGGTGATGCCGGCAGCAACATTCTTGGAGAAACCTTTCACACAGAGGGAGCACTGCGGTTTGGCGATTATATCGCAAGGCTTCGCCTGGTGCCGCTCTCGGCCTCGGTCCGCCGGCTCACCGGCCAGCCCTGCCACGATGCCGATAATGCCGTGCTGAACACTGTCGTTGCCTTCTTCAAGGACAATGCGGCCGAGTACGAACTATTTGCCCAGCTCTGCACCGACCTGGAGCAAACGCCGATCGAAGATGCCTCGATCGACTGGCCCGAAGACGTCGCGCCGCCGCAAGCACTCGGCAAGATCACGCTTCCGCGCCAGACCGCCGACAGCCCCGCGCGTCGCGTCTATTCCGACGAGGTGCTTTCGTTCGATCCATGGCGATGTCTCGCGGCGCATCAGCCGCTCGGCTCGATCATGCGATTGCGCAGGGATGCCTACCGTGCCTCCCGCACGCTGCGGCAGCAGCAAAATCAACACACGGTCAAGCAACAGCCCGGAGAACCGCGACAGATCGCGGACCTGCCGGATTGAGCCCGATCACCGTTCCGCACTATCGAACCGGGTGTCCCGGCCTGCGTCGAAAAAGGACGCCGATCGCAGCGGATCGCCGGGATCAAGCGTCTCTGCCAGCGATCCGATCACCTGGCCGGAGCGGTCCCGCCACTTGGCAGCCCTTTGCGTTTGTCCGAGGCTCGCATAAAGCGCTGCGGTCGTGCGATAAACCCGCCAGGTGGCATGCGGCAACCTGGCATGGCGGACGATCGAAATTGCCGTCGACAAATGTTCGCCAGCGAGTTGCACATCCTGCTTCAGGATCGCAATTCTTGCCATGACCTCGTGGCACAGCGCGAGAAACGGGCGGTCGGGTGCCGCGCTCGTCACCTCATGAAACTGGCTGGCCGAACTCTGGGCGCGATCCAGATCGCCGATCGCGATCCAATAGTCGCAGCAAGTCAGCAGATAGTGGGGGATGACCAGCGACTCCATCGGCACGCGATCGACCTCCATTCGCCGCTCCATCGCATCGAGATGCTGCCGCGCCCGAGTCAGGTCGCCCATCCTGACATAAGCTCGCGCCAGCAGGTTCCTGCCAACGAAGAAGGTGAACGGATTGGCCTCGATCATCGGGCCGAGCGCATCCTCCGCACGCCGTGACGCGCTCCCATATTCCTCCGCCTCGGAATACAGCCATCCGATCGCGAGATGACACAGCGCGACGGCCTGCGGATTTGCATTTCGCTCCGAGATGGCCAACGCGGAGACGACGTTTCGTTGCGCCTGCCCCCATTCACCGTGATAAATCTGGGCAAACGCCTCGACCGTTTCATAGAGTACGAACAGATAGACGTCACCGACCAGGCGGGCGAGCTCCTTGCCCCTGGTCGTCGCATCGCAGCAGGCCGGATAATTCGCGCGCAAGAACTCCAGCACCATCTCCATCGAGCAGCGTCGCAGCCGCATGCTCAGATCCTGTTCTCCGGTGATCAGTGCTGACGCATGCTCGGCAAGGTCCGCATTCTCGCGATCCCAGCCGCGGAGCATCAGCTTCAAATTGGCAACGTTCCCCTGGACCAGAGCGCTGAACGCGGCGTCGTCGATCGCCCGGCTCTTTACAAGAGCCTGTTCCGCAACAGGCAGGCTCTGGCGTCGATCGACGTAAAGACAGAATCTGCTGAGGTCGACCAGTGCGTTCACCTCTTCGCGCACGTGTCCGTTCTCCGCCGCGTGGGCGACGACTGCGCTGAGATCCTGCAGGGAATTCAGGAAATCTCCACTGGCCCGCCAGGCCCAGGCGCGCTGAAGCAGCAACTTCAGACGTGCTGTCACCCGAAACTCCGGCGGCAAATGCGGCACCAGTTCCAAAGCACGGGACAGGTAATTGGCGGCCTCGCGTGTGCTGAACCTTCGCGCCGAGCCCTCGGCGGCCGCGCCCAGATAATGCATCGCTTTCGGAAAATCGCGGCCCAGTTCGAAGTGGCGCGCGAGAACGGCGGCGATCTCCGCAGCCTGCGGCCCGTAGCCCTGCTCGAGCACCGCCCCAAGTAGCGCATGGGTTTTCGTGCGGCGCGCCGGCGCGAGCCGCTGGTAGAGGATCTCCTGGTAGAGCGCGTGCTGGAACGCATAGCGACCGGAGACACCTCCGCTCGGCCACTCAGTCATGCCGGCAACGACGATAATGCGATCAGTCCGCGCCAGGTCCTCGCACATCTCCTCGACATCCAGCACGGGACGGTCCAGCGCACCGGCGATATGGAGCGCAGAAAACTCCGCTCCCGCCGCACTGGCAACCTCGAGCAGGCTGCGCTCGTCCACGGTGAGGTGATCAATCTGCTGCTTGATCATTCCTTCCAGATCGCGCGGCATGCTGTCATGCGAGGCCGCGTCTTCGCTGACCAGCCGCCAGCCCAATTCGTGCTCGACAAGCGCGCCTTGTGCCACGAGATGATCGAGGAGAGACGACACGAACAGAGGATGCCCGCCGGTTCTCGCGAAGATGCGCTCGACCAGCTCTCTGGCAAAATCGGCCGAGTTGAAGCGCAGGGAAAGATAACGTTCGACGTCGATGCCGGTTAGTCGATCGAGCGCGAGCTCGGTGGCGTGTCCGTGAATCCGCAAGTCCTGGTGAACGGCACGGATAGGATGTCCGCCGACGGCGACTTCCATCGGCCGATAGGTGGCCAGCACGAGGATAGCCGCCCTCCGATCCCGGCGCGCAAGCCGGGAGAGCACATCCACGGTGGCAACGTCGCTCCAATGCAGATCTTCCAGGATGATCACCCATGGTCGCCTGACGGCGAGATGTTCCATGAGATCGGCAAATTCGCGCAGCATGCGCTCCCGGGTTGCGCCAAAGACTTCATGCTGGAATGCGGCCCGGTCTGCTTCGCCGAGGAATCCGGGCATTTGCGCGAGCCAGGTCGGCGCGTGCTCGCGTATGGAAGTCAGCAGCGATGCTCCATCGGTTCGACGGCAGCACTCGTTTAGCGCTCCGATCAGCGGAAGAAAGGCCTCGTGAGTGCCGAACAACTCGTTGCAGCTACAGTGCAGCACGCCCAGTCCCTGCTGGTTCATCCTGTCGAGCGTCATTTGCAGGAGGGTGGTTTTTCCGATCCCGGCCTCGCCGGTGATGAAGACGATCTGACGCTGTCCGGTACGAGCGAGTTGCAACGCCTTGTCCAGCGTCTCGAGTGCCCCAGTGCGGCCTACCCTCCAGTGCCGGCGTCGATCGACGACCTGCTCCGTGGCGGAAGCCGCCTCCTCTTCGGCTGGCCGCTCGATCGCAGGCAATTCGGCGGTCGCGACCGGCGCAATGAAGCGATAGCCGCGCCGCGTCACCGTCTCGATGTAGTTGGGGGACTGCCTGTCATCGCCGAGCACCGAGCGCAGCGTGTTCACGGCAACGGCGAGGCTCGACTCGCTGACGTGCAGATCGGACCAGACCGCGTCGAGCAACTCTTCCTTGGTGACGAGCTCACCGGGCCGACCGACAAGATAGCAAAGAACCTCGAACGGCTTCGGCGCCAGCGCGATCCGCTCCCCGCCTCGCCACAATAGCGCGTTGGCCCGGTCGAGGCGGAATTCACCAAAGGCAAGCGCGTCTCTACGCACGGCTCCAACCCCCGGATGCTCCCCGATCTTAAGGGAAAGCTCAGCCAAATGTAAGGGCGCGCTAAAGACCTGCGCCCTGCGCCGGCACTAGCATTGGCCTGTCCACTTCAGAGACGCCGGCAAGGCGTCGGACGGCCTTTTCATCACACTGTCATTTCAGTCGACAGGCAGTCGATGCCTGAATTCCGGCAAGGAGTTGGCCATGAGCATTTTAAAACACCTGGCGATCTCGCCTCTCGCTTTTGCCATTCGCCATTACGACGTCAAGGTCATATTGAGCGTCACCGTCCTCAGCCGCATCTTTCTCGTCGCCATCTACCTTGCGTGCGGCGGTCCGGGCCTGTCCGAGCCCGATCTCACCAACACCATCGCGCTGCCATGACCCCGGGACCGCTCGAATGGTGCATCGAGATCGCGATCATCGTCGCGATCTGCATCGGGATTGTCGCGGGCGGGCATGGCCGGCTCGTCGTGCCGCATCACCGGGTTCAACGCGCGCAAGCCGATCGGGCCGCTTGCGTGCAGCGGCCCTCAAACCTCTTCAGCATCGTCGCGCTGCGGCGAGGCGCTCCGCCCGTTTGATCGATCACCAATATCCGCGATGATAGGCCCGGTACGGCCGGTAGTAGCCGTAGCGCGGACCGTAATATGGACGATAGGCGCGATAGCCGTAGTAGCGTGGACGCGCGTAGTAGCCGCCATAACCGTAACCCGGACCATAAGCATAACCGGATCCGTAGCCGCCGCCATAATAGACGGGCGCATAACTGTAGCCCGGGCCCGGATATCCATAGCCGCCCCCATAGTATGGGCCGCCGCCATATCCATAGCCATAAGGCGCGCTGCTGGCGATGGCGCTGCCGATGATCGCGCCGGCCGCGAGACCGCCAATACCCCATCCAAAACCTCGGCCGCGCCAGTACACCTGCGTAACATCATCGCCGACCGCGGCCTTCATGGTCGCGACATTGGTCGGCAGCGGGGCTGCTGCCGCCTGCTCGACCTGGCCGGCCATCACCGCACCCGCCAGCGAACAGGCAATTGTCATTTTCCAGATACTCATCGCCTCACTCCCTGTTTGACGTTTCGCTCGGAAGAGGATCGCGGTCGCATGATCGGGCATCCTTGCGCCAAGTCAAAGCCTCAAAAGTCGCGCCTCCAATTGCGTGCACCGCACAAGATGGGATGCCTCAATTGTCATCAGACCGGAGGCCGCAGACCCGGCAAAGCATTAAGCTTCCCGCGCATTCGCAACCAACAACCACCTTCCCGATTGACTGTTCGTGCCGTTACTATCGGTTCCGAAGTGCGCGGCCGGGAGGCTTCTGGCGAGCGCCAGAGTTGTGGGAGGATGACATGAGTGCCGCGAGACCCGAGCCGCTTGCCCGTCAGGCCCTGGCGTTCGTCCTGGCCGGCGGACGCGGCAGCCGGCTCCTGGAGCTGACCGACCGGCGCGCCAAGCCTGCGGTCTATTTCGGCGGAAAATCCCGCATCATCGATTTCGCGCTGTCGAACGCCGTGAACTCGGGCATCCGCCGCATCGCAGTCGCCACCCAGTACAAGGCGCACAGCCTGATCCGGCACCTTCAGATGGGTTGGAACTTCTTCCGTCCCGAGCGCAACGAGAGCTTCGACATTCTCCCGGCCAGCCAGCGCGTCTCCGAGAACATGTGGTATGTCGGCACGGCGGATGCGGTCTACCAGAACATCGACATCATCGAATCCCACGCCTGCCGCTTCATCGTGGTTCTCGCCGGCGACCATGTCTATAAAATGGATTACGAGGTGATGCTGCGCCAGCATGTCGAGAGCGGCGCCGACGTCACCGTCGGCTGCCTCGAAATGCCGCGGGCGGAATCCTCCGGCTTCGGCATCATGCATATCGACGAGAATGGCTGGATCAAGTCGTTCCTGGAAAAGCCGAAAGATCCGCCGCCGATGCCGGGAAAGCCGGACGTCTCGCTCGCCAGCATGGGCATCTACGTGTTCGACGCGAAACTCCTGTTCGAGGAGCTCAAGCGCGACGCCGAGGATCCGAACTCCAACCACGATTTCGGCAAGGACATCATCCCCTACCTCGTCAAGAACGGCCGCGCCATGGCGCACCAGTACTCGACCTCCTGCGTCCGCTCCGGCAGCGACCCCCGCGCCTATTGGCGCGATGTCGGCACGGTCGACGCCTATTGGGCCGCCAATATCGACCTCACCGACGTGGTACCCGAGCTCGATTTGTTCGACAGCGCCTGGCCGATCTGGTCCTATTCGGAGATCACGCCACCGGCAAAGTTCGTCCACGACGAGGAGAGCCGACGCGGCCAGGCCGTGAGTTCGCTGGTCTCGGGCGGTTGCATCATTTCCGGCGCCTCGCTGCGGCGCTCACTGCTGTTCACCGGCGTGCGCGTCAACTCCTACGCCAATGTCGAGAACGCCGTGATCATGCCCTACGTCAATGTCGGCCGCGGCGCGCGCTTGAAGAACGTCGTGATCGACCGCGGCGTGGAGATCCCGGAAGGCCTCGTCGTCGGCGAGGATCCCGAGCTGGACGCGAGGCGCTTCCGCACCACCGAACAGGGCATTTCGCTCATCACCCAGTCGATGCTGGACAGGCTCAATACATGACGCCTGTTCGCGTCCTCGCGGTCGCCTCTGAAGTCTATCCCATCGTCAAGACCGGCGGCCTCGCGGATGTCGCGGGCGCGCTGCCGCTCGCGCTGAAAGCTCACGGCGTCGAGATGCGCACGCTGATGCCGGGCTATCCCGACGTGATGCGGATGCTCGGAGGAGCCGACGAGATCCGGCGCTGGCCGGATTATTTCGGCGGCCCCGGACGCCTGCTCGCGGGCTCGCATGACGGGCTCGATCTGTTCGTGCTCGACGTGCCGCATCTCTACGCGCGGCCGGGCAATCCCTACGTCACCGCCGAGGGCGTCGACTGGCCGGACAATGGCGTGCGCTTCGCGGCGCTGTCGCGCATCGCCGCCGATATCGGCCACGGTCTCGTTCCCGCCTTCGTGCCCGACGTCGTGCACGCCCATGATTGGCAGGCCGGGCTCGCGCCGGCCTATCTGCACTATGACGGCCGACCGCGGCCCGGCACCGTGATGACCATCCACAACATGGCCTATCAGGGCAAGTTCGCTCCCGAGCTGATCGGTTCGATTGGCCTGCCCTGGCACGCCCTCGGCATCGACGACCTCGAATATTTCGGCGGCATCAGTTTTTTGAAGGCAGGCCTGCAATTCGCCGATCGCGTCACCACGGTCTCGCCGACCTATGCGCGGGAGATCCAGAGCGACGAGGGCGGCATGGGGTTCGGCGGCTTGCTTCGCTCCCGTGCCAACGTTCTGAGCGGCATTCTCAACGGCATCGACATCGATGTGTGGAATCCGCAGACCGATCCGCACATCGCCTACCGCTTCGGCGCAGAGGATCTCACCTTCCGGGCCGCGAACAAGGCGGTGCTTCAGCAGCAATTCAATCTCGATTCCTCGGACGAGACGCCATTGCTCGGCGTCATCAGCCGCCTGTCGTGGCAGAAGGGGCTCGATCTCCTGCTCGAGGCCATTCCGACCATCCTGAGCGAAGGCATGCAGCTCGCGCTGCTCGGAAGCGGTGACCGCGATCTCCAGGAACGCTATCAGGCCGTCGCACGCGCGAACCCGGGCCGGATCGGGGTCGTGATCGGCTACGACGAGATCATGGCGCATCTGATCCAGGCCGGCTCGGACGCGCTCATCGTTCCGTCACGCTTCGAGCCGTGCGGCCTGACCCAGCTCTGTGCGCTACGCTATGGCGCCGTGCCGATCGTCTCGCGCGTCGGCGGCCTCGAGGATACCATCGTCGACATCGGCGAGGCCGATAAATCGGGCCATGATGCCACGGGCTTCAAGTTCGGCCCCGTGACCGCGGATGCCCTCGCCGGCACGCTGCGCAAGGCCAACATCGCCTTCCACGACAAGCTGACCTGGCGCCGTGTGCAACTGGGCGGCCTCGCGACCGACGTGTCCTGGCGCAACCGTGCCGGCGACTATGCCGCGCTTTATCGCGGGCTGATGGCGTCCCGCCGCGCCTGAGGCCTGATCGTCCTCGAATCCATGCTATAGAGCCGGCATGGAACCCCTTACGATCAAGCTGATCGGCTTTGCCGCCGCCACCTGCACCACCGTCGCCTACGCGCCGCAGGTCATCAAGGTCTGGAAGACCCGCTCGGCGCGCGACATTTCGCTCGGCATGTTTCTCATCATGGTGCTGGGCCTCGCGCTCTGGCTCGTCTACGGCCTGCTCTCCGGCGACGCGCCGCTGGTCGCTGCCAACGCCATCACCATGCTGCTCGCCGGCGGCATCTTGTTCATGAAGCTGAAATACGGGTGAGGCTAGCGCGATGCCTTGGGGTGGATTAGCGAAGCGCAATCCGCCCTACGAGTTCACCCGAACACATACGACGCCATCGCAACGTTAGCGACCTCGTCGACGAAGACGCGCTTGCCCGCGTCGCTGCCGGCGGCGCCGGCGGCCACCATCAGCGGCAGCAGATGATCTTCACGCGGATGCGCGAGACGCGCACTCGGCGCGTTCTCCCAGTCAACCAGCATCGCGTTGCGGCGCGCCGAGTCCGGACTGCCGATCGCCTCGTTCAGATAGGCCTCGAAATCATACGAGACCGGCTTCGACTCCGCCCGGCCAAACCCGCGCATGTTGTGATAGGTGAGCCCGCTGCCGACGATCAGAATGCCTTCATCCCGGAGCGAGGTGATCGCCTGCCCCACCCTGATGTGCTCGGCCGCGTCATAGCTCGATCTCAGCGACAGCAGCACGATCGGCATGTCGGCATTCGGATACATCAGGCCAAGCGGCACGAAGGTGCCGTGATCGAAACCCTGATTGGGATCCTCGCGGCAATCGAGGCCGGCGCGCGCAAGCAGCGCCTTCACTTCCGCTGCGAGTTCGGGCTTGCCCGGTGCCGGATATTTGAGGTGATAGGTGTGCTCGGGAAAGCCGTGATAGTCGTACACCATCGGCGGATGCGCCGAGGTGGTCACCGTGAAGGTCTCGGCCTCCCAATGGCCGGTGATGACGAGCACGGCCTTCGGGCTTGCTGGCAATAGCTGCGGTAGCCGGCCGAACGCCTCGGCAGTCTTCGCATATTGCACCCGCCTGTCCTCCATGAACGGCCAGGGACCGCCGCCATGCGACAGGAAGAGGGTCGGAAATCGCGTCATGGATGCGGGCTCGTCTCGTTGACAGCATGCGCGTGTAACAGCCGCGCGATCGGCGGCGAGCATAGGCAAACCCGTATGGTTAGCAAGGCGTTAACGATTTGCCGCCCAAAATCCGGGCGTGGCCGAAGGAGTCGGCCAGAAGACCAAGGACGTGAGATGAAGAAGTTTGCGCTGGGGGACGTCGTCAACAGTGACAAGGGCCGCCGCGGTGTGGTTCGCGCCGCCTACAGGTCCAGGGAAGGCCAGCAATTCTACGCCGTCGAGAGGGATGGCGCGATGGATTATCTGGAGGAAGACCGGCTGAGCCCGGCGCCGCGCGTCGAGCTCGCGGCTTAAGTCCAACTCATCTAACGCTCGAGCCGGTCCAGGCGCTCCGACCAGGGGTCGTCTCCGGTCGCGAGGCGATCATTCGTGATCAGCAGCAGGCGATCGCCGCCTGCCGCAGCGTCCCATCGCGGCAGGTCCGCACCGTTCGGATCGCCGCTCTTGGCGAAGTTGATCCAGTAGGCGCGCATGCGGCTTGCGACCGCGCGATCACCGCGTGACAAGATGCCCGCACCCGGCATGCCTTCTGCGCCGAAGATGAACTGCAATTCCCGCCCGTGACCGCCTTCGGGGTTGGCGCGCCGTGCCTCCGGCACATAGGCGAAGCGATAGCGGAAGGTCGGCGCGCCGCTTGCGGCATGCAGCCGCGCCAGCAGTCGCACGGGCTCCGAGAAAACCTTGTCGGTGTAGAACCTTGCCGCGCGGTCCGAAGGTTTGGCGAGATCGGGATAGAGCTTGCGCAGTTCGTCGCTGGTGATACCTGACGATGCCAGCTCCTCCCGGATATCGAGCTCGCTGTCGAAACCCGTCTCGTCATCGTTCGAACCGATGATCATCGGAATGCGGCTCTCACGTCCGGCCGCGAAGCCTGCGGCGACCTCCTCGCTCACCAGACGTCCATCGATCGTCGGCGCAAAACTGCGCGGCGATTTTTCAAGCAGATGTTTTTCGGCGGCAAGCAGGCCTCGCGGTTCGGCTACGCGCAAATCAGCCTGTTGACCAAGCGCCGCGACGAATTGCCGGCCCACAATCTCGGCCTCTTGCGCCGAGCGCAGCCGCGCACGGCCAGGGACCGATTGCAGAATGGCTTTCTGAAAGAGCGCGGGCGATTGCGCACACAGCATCAAAAGCGCGATCGAGGTCGCGCCTGCGCCGCTGCCAAACAAGGTGACGTTGTTTGGATCGCCACCGAAGGCCGCGATGTTGTCGTGCACCCAATGCAATGCGGCGATCTGGTCCATCAGGCCGTAATTGCCGGAGCCGCCTTCCGACAGCGCGGGCTCGGTAAGCCAGCCGAGCGCGCCCAGGCGAAAATTCACGGTCACCACGATGAGGCCGGCCTGCGCCAGCCTGCCGCCGTCGAACAGCGGATCGTTCGCGGTGCCGCGGACGAAAGCGCCGCCGTGGATGAATAGCATCACCGGCAGCGGGCCATCGACCCCGAACGGACGAAACACGTTCAGCGTGAGGCAATCCTCGCTCGCGCCCGGCAGCGACGGCTGAAGGCACGGCGCGCCGTACTTGTAGGCCGTGCGCATCTCCGAACTCTCGGCCGTTGCCTGCGGCGGACGCCAGCGCAGCGGCCCGATCGGCGCGGCCGCATAGGCCAGCCCCTTGAACGACGCCACCTCGCCTTCGACGGCGCCAAGCATCTGTCCTTCACGCGTCAGCGCGAACGGAAATTGGCCGACCGGCTGGGCCACGGCCGAGCCGTTGCAACAGAGGATGACAGACGCCGCAAAAAGCGCGAACACGGACTGCATCTTCGGAGCATCTCGATGCGCGGAAGGGTTCGGTCAGGTTATGTCCGTCGTCCATAGCGAGGCAAGCGCCGCGGCGGCGCCTAGCTGCCCTTGGCGATAAGCTCAGCCAGTGCGTGCCGTGCGATGATGCCGAGTTCACCGAGCGTGGAGTGGCCTGACTGCGCCGCCTCGATCAGGCGCTGGGCGATGAACCTGCGGCTGTCGTGATCGCCGCCATGCGGCAGTTGACGGCACGTCTCCTCCAGGACGACGTCCATGTTCGCTCTGGTTCGCTCACTCAACTCTGTCATGACGCCCTGGATATGCGTGGCTTGTAGCCGCAAGCATACACAGACGGATCATCCATGATTAGCCCGGGTAATCACGGCCATTGTGCATCGCGATGCGTGCATTGAAGCAAGGTTCGCGCGGCCATGATGACGCCGCAAACAGCTACCGAAGATTGCACTTGCTCTGATGACAAGCCGAGCCTGCGGCGATAGCCTGCCGGCAAAACAAAACATAGGGGAGGAAATACCATGCCTGACGCAATGGTTGCTGCACGTGCCTCTGACGCGGGTCGCGGAGCCAGTCAGCAGGTCGATGTTGCCGTGGTGGGGGCCGGGTTTGCCGGCCTCTATCTTCTCCATCGGCTGCGCAAGGCCGGCCTCACGGCGGTCGCCCTCGAAGAAGCCGGCGATGTCGGCGGCACCTGGTACTGGAACCGTTATCCCGGCGCGCGCTGCGATATCCAGACCATCGATTACAGCTATACGTTCGATCCGGAACTCGACAAGGCCTGGACCTGGTCGGAAAAATACGCCGCCCAGCCCGAGATCCTGCGCTATCTCGGCTTCGTCGCCGACCGCTACGATCTCAGGCGCGACATCCGCTTCAAGACCAAGGTGACCGAAGCCAAATGGGACGAAGCGACCGAACGCTGGCAGCTCACCACCGACAATGGCGCACCGGTCTCCTGCCGCCATTACATCATGGCCACCGGGTGCCTTTCCGCGCCAAAGCCGCCCGAGATCGACGGCGTCAAGGATTTTGGCGGGGAGGTCTATTTCACCGGACGCTGGCCTCATGACGGCGTCAATCTCGCCGGCAAGCGCGTCGCCGTGATCGGCACGGGCTCATCGGCCATCCAGTCGATCCCGCTGATCGCCGAGCAGGCCGCGCATCTGACCGTATTCCAGCGCACGCCGAATTTCGCGCTGCCGGCGGGTAACGGTCCGGCGCCGGAGGATCGCAAGACCTTCTTCGAAAGCGACCGCGCCGCATATCGCGATCAAGCACGCTTGTCGATGACGGGCGTGCCGTATCCGCAGCAGACGGTGGTGAGTTGGCAGTTGAGCGATGCCGAGCGTCGCGAGCGCTTCGAACGCGCCTGGGCCGCCGGCGACCTCGTCCACATCCTGACCCAGCTCTGGGCCGACCAGGGCGTGGATGTCGATGGCAATGCGCTGATCGGCGAGCTGATCCGCGAGAAGATCGGCACTGCCGTGAAGGATCCGGAGACGGCGGCGGCACTGATGCCCCACGATCATCCCTTCGGCGCAAAACGCCCCTGCCTCGACACCAACTACTACGCGACCTACAACCGGCCGAACGTCACGCTGGTCAATCTGCGCCAGGAGCCGATCAAGGCGATCACCGCAAGCGGCATCACGACGGCCAAGCGCAGCGTCGACGTCGATGTCATCGTGTTCGCGACCGGCTTCGACGCCATGACCGGCGCGATCCGCGCCGTGCATCCGATCACCGGACGTGGCGGCAAATCGCTCAGCGATGTCTGGGCACAGGGACCGCAGTCCTATCTCGGGCTCACTGTCGAGGGCTTTCCGAACTTCTTCATGATCACCGGCCCCGGCAGCCCGTCGGTGCTGTCGAACATGGCGGTGTCGATCGAGCAGCATGTGGACTGGGTCGTCGACCGGCTCAAGGCATTGCGCGACGCCGGCTTCACCACGATCGAGCCGACCGAGACGGCGCAGGCCGGCTGGGGCCGGCACATGGCCGACTGCTCGATGGTGACGCTGCACCGGCTCGCCAACACCTGGTACACGGGCGCCAACGTGCCCGGCAAGGTGCAGGGCCTGATGCCCTATACCGGCGGCGTCGGCCCTTATCGCAGCATCTGCGACGAGGTCACGAGCCGCGGCATGCTCGGCTTCAAGCTGACCGGCCCCAACGTTGCCGCGCAATGCAATGACGGCGAAGTGGTGCGCCTGCAGCCGGATGTGCGGCTGGTGCTGAACCTGTTGGCGTCGCTGAATCTGCCGCAGATCGAGTCGATGGGCGCGATCGGTGCCCGCGCCTTCGTCGACGAGTTCAACAAGGGCCGGCCTGCGGGACGGCCGATCGGCGACATCGTCGACGGCACCCTGCCCGGCACCGACGGCCCGCTGTCGTACCGCGTGTACCGGCCGGCGACGCCGGGGCCGCATCCGGTCGTGGTCTATTTCCACGGCGGCGGCTGGGTGCTCGGCGACGAGCAGTCGGACGATCCGTTCTGCCGCGACATGGTGCGGCGGACCGGCATGATGCTCGTCAGCGTCGGCTATCGTCATGCGCCCGAGCATCGTTTCCCGGCCGCAGCCGAAGACGGCTATGCAGCGACGCGCTGGATCGCCGAGCACGCCGCCGAGCTCGGCGGCAAGCCGGGCCCGGTGCTGGTCGCAGGCTGGAGCGCCGGCGGCAACATCGCCGCCGTCACTTGTCAGCTCGCACGCGATCGCGGCGGCCCGGAGATTGCCGGCCAGCTCCTGATCTGCCCGGTCACCGACTGCACATTCGATCGTCCCTCCTATAACGACAATGCGACCGGCTATTTCCTGACCCGCTCGCTGATGTACTGGTTCTGGGATCTCTACTGTTCGCCAGCCGACCGCACCGATCCGCGCGTCTCGCCGCTCCGCGGCAAGGTTGCGGGCCTGCCGCCGGCCTTCGTCGTCACCTGCGAATTCGATCCCCTGCGCGACGAGGGCATCGCCTACGCCGAGGCAATGGCGGCCGCCGGCGTCCCGGTCGAGCAACTTAGGGCGCGCGGTCATTTCCACTCGTCCTTCGCCATGGTGGACGTGGTGATCACCGGGGTCTCCGGCCGGGTGCAGATGGCCGAGGCGTTGCGGCGCTTCGCCGGGCTTCCGCCAAAGGTCGGTCGCGGCGACGAGATCAGCCACGGTCACGCCAGCCCGGAGCCCAGAATTGCGGCGGCCGCGAGCTGACAAAGACAAAGCGGCCGGGAACTTTTTCCCGGCCGCTGCGTTTTGTGGGGCGGCACCCGTGTAATGGAGTGCGTGTTGCGTGAGGTGGGGCGATGGGCGACGTGGTTGCGGATTCAAAGGTTGATTTCGGCGCGGCTGCGGCCCTGTATAAATGGCCTTCGCTTGCGAACCAGCGCCGGCCGGACCGAGATTCCTATCAGGTGAGCCAAGGCACTCTGGACGAATGCATCTCGGCTTTCATGGAGAAGCCGGCGACGACCAGGCATCTCTATGAGATTCACACGGCGGCGCAGCCGTCGCTGGTCACGGATATCCTCTCGCCCGAGCACGTCACCGAGCTATCGCGGCTCAGGGAATATCTCTGATTGCCTGCAGACGCCGAAGCTGCATGCACACGACAAGCTTCTCACAAAGCAGGAACCTTCTTCCGGTTTTACCCGTTAGTGGTGATCGGAAGCGAAGGTGTGAGTGCTTCACATGCTTGAAGCCGGCGTGCCAGCCCAGGTCGTGCCCTATGGCGCAGATCAGACCTTGTTCGTGGTGATCGATCGCCTCGACAAGGCGACTGAAATCCGCATCGAGCGAAGCGATCTCGACGCCACCATCGGCGAGCTCGTCGCCGGCTGCTTCAACGATCCCATCCAGGTCATCTCGTTCAACACGCTCGAGCACTGGATGAAAGACATCTCGACCGACGTCGCCGGTGAGATTCGGGCGCGCTGCGACATCGATGGCGTGAGGCTGCCCGATTATCTCAGCGACTTCGTCGAAAGCTATAGCTGAGCGCGCGCTACTTCGATTGCTCAGACGAGGAAGCGAGGCGTATGCGCTCAGCGCATGGATGATGAGAATCAGGCGCGCCGGTGCTTGCCGGCGATGACCTCGATCTCGCGGCGGCGTTCGCCCGCGAAGCTCAGGAGCTTTTCGATCGTCACGGTATCCGTGATCCGTTTGGCGAGCCGCTCGGCGCGTGTGGCCTGATCTTCGAGATACTGGATCGTGTTCAAACGCCGCCCCCCAAGAGCCCCGATTTGGAGTCCGGAATTGTTTGGATGTCGATCGTGCGTCGGAGGCGGCTAACAGCCGGTTAAGCACAGCGTCGGAAATCGATGAGAATCGCGCTTTATTGCACGACGTCGAGCCGGACATTGGTGACGCCCTTGTCGACCATGCCGAGCGCCTCAGCCGCAGAGGGAGAGATGTCGACCACGCGTCCGCGAACATAAGGCCCGCGATCGTTGATCCTGACGGTCACGAAGCGACCAGAGGAGACATCGGTGACGCGCAGCTTCGTGCCGAACGGCAGGGAGGGATGGGCCGCGGTCAATTCGTTCTTGTCGAACCTCTCGCCGCTCGCGGTCTCCGTATCCGAATAGAAGCTGGCAACGCCATGCGAGGCTGTTTGCTTTGCGTCTCCGTCGGGGACGCGCACCCGGCTGATCGGCCGTGGATGCAGTGCCGCCACCCTGTGCGGGCGCTCGACCGTGGCCTGCCGGCTGGTGCCCACCAGATCGGCCTTCTGGCGGCCGACCGGCGATTGCGCACACGCCGCAAGCGACGCCGCACCGGCGATGGCGAGCAGCAACCGGCACGAGGTTGCCAGCGAAATCCGGGTATTTTCGGCACGTGCAAAGCGAGACATGATGCGCCCTCCGAACGGCCCGAGTTTCGGCCGGCAATGAGGGCAGAACCTTGTCGGAACAAAAGCGGGTCGGAGGCCGCAGCCGTTTCGTGTTTAGCTGTGACGATTCCACCACACTGGCTTGCCCTGAATCGAGACAGGCTCGTGAGATAAGTCCGATACAACGTGCCAGACGATGCGCGGCCCCGGCTGAACCTCGGAAGGCTTGGTGTCACCCTTCAGGAGCCGCGCGAGTTCGCGCCGATAGAGCCACTGCCAGCCTGTCTTGAGGCTGGCGAGAAAGTCGAGCTCCCGCTGTGTCAGTGTGCACATCTCGAACCCGATCCGGTTGCAAAGCCGCGCTATCAGCCGACGAGGCCACCCATCGGTCTGACATCGGCGCTGCCGGGGAAGACCGCATCGGCCAGCACCTTTTCCTCGACGCGCAGATGATCCCTCAGCAGGCCCTTCAACACCGCGCGCAAATCCGTGGTCGGCTTGAGATCGCGATCCTCGAAGAGATGCGCCGGCTTCAGGCCAGGCCAGTCCGCGATCACGCGGCCGCCGGCGAGCGCGCCGCCGATCAGGAAAGCGACCGTGCCGGTGCCGTGATCCGTACCCTGCGTCCCGTTGATGCGCACGGTGCGCCCGAACTCGGTGACGACGGCGACCACCGTCTCTCGCCAGGCCTCGCCCATGTTGCTCTCGATTGCGGCGAATGCGCCGTCGAGCGCGCCGAGCAGATTGTAGAGCTGGCCCGCGGCCGCGCCTTCGGCGATGTGCGTGTCCCAGCCGACGAAGCCCATGGCGCCGACACGCGGACCATCGGGCTTTGCGAGATAGCGCGCGGCGGTGCCAGCGGCTTCGGCAAAATAGGCGCGCACGCGCGCGATGCCGGGCGGCGCCAGCGTCGGATCGTCGGACATCGGATCGCCCGTGCCCGGTGCGCCGCCGAGCGAGGCGAGCTTCATGCGGGCCTGGAGCACGGTCGCAAGCTTCGGATCGGTGTGCTGGTAGAGATCGAGCAGGCGGTTCTGCGTGTCCTCGCTCGCCGGCAGCAATTTCTGCGGCACCCATGTCATGACAGGCGCCGAGCCGCGCACCACCAGCGGCGTCACCGAGCCAATGCCGAGTGCGCGGCTGCCGCGCGGGTCGACACGCCCGCCCGATTCCAGCGCGAGCAGCGCGCGGTTGAGCCATCCCGAGTTGGTCATGCCGGGCTTGACGAACCCGCTCTCCAGCACGTCCTGGCCGTCGAAATGCGAGCGCTCGCGATAGGGCGTCGCGGTGGCGTGGACGATCGCAGCCTTGCCGGTCTTGTAGAGCCGATGCAGGTTCGGCATCGCCGGATTGAGCGCGAAGAAGGCATCGAGCGGCAGCGCCGGCGTCTTGCCGTCCAGCACCAGCGCGCGATCGCCGCGCAAGGAGATCCAGTCGGGATCGCCGACCGGCGCGACCGCACCGAGACCATCGAGCGCACCGCGCAGCACGATGACCAGCAGGCGCGGATCGCGCCCTTCGGCGCGCGCAATCCGCGGCATTTGGCTCCATGCGAACAGCGCTCCGGAACCGACGAGAAGCTCGCGCCGCGTGGGCAAATGATTGACGAAGCCCATACTCACCTCCTCAGAAAATCCGCCGACATGAACAGCAGCGCCAGAGCCTGCTGCCGGCTCTCGGCACGCCCGACCGCCTGCTTCACCTCGGGCGCGATCTCGGACGCGAAGACATCCTCGATGATGGCTTGCGGATCCGCCGTGGCCGCCACGCGCTCGGCAAAATTATTGGCAATGTCGAGCCTTCGGCCAACGCCGTCGATCCAGCTTGCCTCGTCATCCGGATATCCCTTGGGCGCCGACGGGCGCCACAGTCCCTCGCCGAGCAGGTCCTGGCCGCCGGTGAAGCGCGTGGGATCGACTTCCCTGATGCCGGTTGCGCGCACCATGCCGACGACCCATTCGCCGGGACGCTTGAGTTTTGACGGCGGCCCGCGCCACGCTTCGTCTGACGAGACCAGCGCGATCGCGACCTGCTTGAGATCGCCCTCGGTGTCGCAAAAGGCTTTTGCCATCTGCGCGACGAGCGCCGGCGGCGGTTCGTCTGCCACGAAATGGCGCGCGAGTTTTGTCGCGACATGGGTCGCGGTTGCCGGATGCGCGGCGAGGTCGCGCAGCACGGCGCGGCCCTGCTCGGCATCGTCCTGCTCGTAGCGCTTGCCGAGCACGGTCTGTCCGCCGGGCTCGTGCAGCCGCGGATTGAAGATGAACTCGCCACCGTGCTCGGGATTGTCTCCGGGCGGAACAAGCGTCCATCCCGTCAGCACATTGGCAAAGCCGATGACGTCGTCCTGGCTGTAGCCGGTACGCACGCCGAGCGTATGCAGCTCCATGATTTCGCGCGCAATGTTCTCGTTCAGGCCGCGGCTGCGGTTGATGCCGGCAATCGAGTTCGCGCCCATCGAGCCGAGATTGTCGAGATAGAACAGCATCGCCGGATGGCCCTCGACGGCCTGAAGCAGATCGACGAAGTGACCGAGCGCATTGGCGCGAACGGCCTCGCGCTCGTAAGCACCCGACATGCTCTGGATCTTGTAGGCCGAGATGCAGAAATGGTTGGACCAGAACCACACCAGCCGCTCGGCGAAGCCGATGTCGGCGCCGAGCGCGGCTTCGGTCCGCAGCTTGGCTTCCTGCAAATACATGGGACGTCCGGGATCGGGAACGGCTTCGGCCGCCTGCTTGGCTGCCATCTCAGCCCCGTCCTTCTCCTGACCCTGCGCTGGCCCTTGCGTCTGCGTTTGCTCTTCCGACATGACCGGCGCGGACGCCGTCTGCTGCTTCTTCGCCTGCTGCTGGGCCTGCTTGGCGCGGGCCGTTCGCCGCGCATTGGCGTCGGCCACCGTGCGATAGGCTTTCGCACTGGAGGGCAGGCTGGCGGCTGCGGCAAGCGCGAGCGGGCGATCGAGTTCGGCGATCAGCGCGCCGCGCGGGTCGCTGCCGAGAGCGGCGATTGATCCGGGCCGCGGCCCCATCCCGAAGCGATGAAGCGCCAGCACAGCTTCGGCCTTTGCAGAATTGCTCATGGCGAATGCCCACTTCTTCGAGCCTGCCCGACAATGCGCCGCACGAAGCTACGAACTGTAATGCTACAAATCGTAGCATTCGCAGAATAGACTCGCAAGCGGAGATTGAGACCTCGCCCTCAAGACGTCGGAGGCCTCGGTCCGGCAGACCGGCAGCGGTTCTAGAAATTGGGCCCAAGCGCGATCTTCGTGATCGTGCCGTTCCTGACACCGATCCGCCATTCCGCCGAGCCGTTGGCGAACTGGGCGATGTAGATGTCGCTGTCGAGCGCGGTGACGCCGCGGAACGAGACCGCACGCAGCGCGCCAAGCTTCGCCAGGATCGCCTGGTCGAACGGAAGCTGCTGGCGCGTGATGTCGGCGACTTCCGATGTCATGTGCTCGTAGTCCGGCTGTCCCTTGCCGACGCCCTCGATGTAGCGGCGCAGCATCTCCTCGCCATTGGCGATCGGAACGGCACGGCGCGCGGCGCGTCCGGGCTTTGCGCCGATGTTCGAAGCCTCGACATTGTGGAACCGCGTCTGCCGGCCCGGCATCAGGACCTCGAGGCACCGCCCCGACTTGTCAGCGATCACCCAGGGATTGTTCACGGTGGTCGTGGCAGCCCAGCTCATGTTGGGCCTGACCACGCTTTGCGTCTTGCGATTGCCGTCGGTATCGAGATTGAAGACGCGGATGTCGTCGCCCATCTCGTTGTAGACCATGATCCGGACCGGCGAGGTGCCGGCACGGCCGCGCACATTCGCCTCCTCCGCGCAGGAGACGATGCCGCCGAGCTCGTCATTGCCATCGGCCCGGAAGATGACGTCGCCGGCCTTGCCGTCGGGCTCGAGCAGCAGGCGGAATTCCGCGGTGCCGTTCTCGAACTTGGCGCCATAGATGTCGTAGCCGCCGGGCCCGACGCCGCGGAAGAACAGCGACTCCACCGGGCCGAGGCCGACCAACGTCGCATGTAGTTCGTCGACCTGGCGGTGGACCTTGGCGGCGAGTGGTGCGCTCATGCGGTCGTAGTTCGGCGTCCCAAGGCGCAGATCCTCGATCCCGCGCAGGATCATTTCCTTGCCGCCCGCGACCGGAACCTGCTCGCGGAAACGATCCGGGACTTCCGCGACACGACGCGCGAAGTCGGCCTCGATCGCCTGCGCCAGCGCCGCATCAATCCGCGGCGCGAGACGGGCGCCGAAGACTGCGTTCTGGACCAGCACGCGCGAGACCTTGGCTTGGTCGTCGCGCAGGAAAATCAGGAGATTGTCGCCATGGATCGAGAAGACGTCGGCACCTTCGGCGAGGAGCGCCGCCCGGCCCTGCACGGTTTCATGAACCTGGAGCCGGTCGCCGTCGCGGCGCACGGTGAGCACGCGGTTCGGCGCGACCCTGTACCAGCCGACATATTGATCGAGCGATGCGGAATCGGCCGCCGCCGTCGGCATCTCGGCGACGCGAACCGCGCGTATGTCGCGGCCGTTCATGCGCAGCATCAGTTCGGCCGAACGACGCTCGGCATCGAGCGGGAACGTGATCTCGCCGGAGGAGGCCGCGTAGGACGCGGTACCGTCGCTCCCGACAGTCAGGCGCAATTTGCGCTGCCCGGTGAGCTGGCCGTAAAGCTCGTCACCGTCCCGGAAGATCGCGAACACCGAAGCCGGGCCCATGGCATAGAAATTGACGAAGGGACGGTAATGCTGGGCCGGCACCTCGCCGGTATCCGCGGCGAGGGGCGCCGGGTCCGGCGTGCGATAGGCGATCATGCCGGCGGATACGATCACGGCCGGTACGATCGCGGCCGCAATCCAAAGCCGCTTGCGCCAGCCGACTGCGACGGGCATGGCGGCGGCCGCGATAATGCGCTCGACGCGGGCGCGCACGGTCGAGGCCCGCGCCATCGCAAGCTCGACCGGTCGCGGTCTTACGGTGCTTGCAAACTCAAGCAGGATTTCCGCATAGGACAGCCGGTCGTCGATCACCTCGATCGCCTCAGCGTCGCTGATGATCTCGGCGAGCTCGGCGAGGTGCGCGAGCTGCCACCACGAGAACGGGCTGAACCAGAACACCGCGCGGTTGAGGGACGCGAGCAAGAGAACGTAGAAATCGCGGTTGGCGACGTGCGCGCCCTCGTGCGCGAGCACCGCGAGCCGCTTCTTCGCGTCCCAGCCGGAAAATTGCGGCGGCACCAGAATGGTCGAGCCGAAGGTAACGGGACCACCAACGTCGCAGCTGACGCGCACATCAGCGTCGATCATCAGCGGGCCCTTCATCGGCTTCGCGACGCGCGCCAGACGCCAGGTCAGGCAAAGGCCGATAGCGAGCCGCAGCAGCAACAGGCCGGCGACGCCGGCATAGACAATAGTGGCGACCAGCCACCAATCGATCGAGAACCCGCTCTTGGCCGGTGGAACAATCGCCGGACCGGGCGCGACCGGAGGTGTCGGCTGCGGCATCTCCAGCGTCGACATGTCGGCCGGCAGAAAATCATCCGGCATGGATACCGGCAAGGGCAGCCGGGTAATCGTGAGCGTCGGCCAATGCATCACGAAGGGCATCGCAAGCGACGCCAGCAGCACGACGACCCATGCCGTCATGTGGACGTGCGGATTGCGCACCCGAAAAAGATTGAGGCCGAACCAGACGACGCCTCCCAGCATAAGGGAGCGCAGCGCCGCCTCCGCCAGAGTTGCGATCATTCTTTCTTCACTCCCCTCGCCTTCTTCGCCTTGGCTACCTGATCGGCCAGCGTGCGCAATTGCTGCTGGTCGAGCATCGCATTGTCGACCATGCCGACGAGAACCTCTTCGATCGAGCCGTTGCAGAACCAATCGACGATGCGCTGCACCGCCTTGGCTGCAACCCGCGAGCGTTCTTCAGCCGCGTGGTAGACATAGGTCCGTCCGTCCACGGTGTGCCGAGCATAGCCTTTTTCTTCCAGCCGGCGCAGCACCGTGCGGACCGTGGATTCCTTCAGACGCCGCGACAGCCGCTCGCGCACGATTTCGGCCGTAACAGGACCATGGGCCCAAACCAGTTGCATGACCTCGTGCTCGAGGTCGCCCAGATCGGGCAAACGATCGTCCATGGCGGCTTACCTTGCTTCGAATTTTCTTGTAGCGCTACAGAACGTCGCATATACGGCCGCGCCGCGCAACGGCGTTTCCACCTGAAATCGTGTCGCGTGCTGACCTAACTAGGCGCGTTGCGACGCGCGGGGGCGGTGCGCTCCCTCTCCCGCTTGCGGGAGAGGGTTGGGGTGAGGGTGTCTCCGCAGTGGGACTTCCCAAGAGGATAGAGCCCTCACCCGGCGCAAGCGCGCCGACCTCTCCCGCAAGCGGGAGAGGTGACCGGGCCAGCCGCCAGATCGAGTCAATCAAAAGTCATCACGCTTAGTATTTCGGCTCGTACATCTGCGACTGGACCAGGCCTTTCACGTCGTTCGGCGCGGGTCCGTCCGCGAGCCCGCGCTGAAAAGCGACGTCGGCGACGGCGGCGGCGATGCGAACCGAGACCTCGCGGATGCGCGGCAGCGCCGGGTAGAGGCTGCCCTGCGCAAGATCGTCCTTGCCGACGCAATTGGCGAGCGTATGGGCGGCGGCCATGAACATCTCGTCCGTCACCAGCCGTGAACGGCTGGCGATGACGCCGAGGCCGACGCCCGGGAAGATGTAGGAGTTGTTGCCCTGGCGCGGCACGAAGGTGCGGCCGTCGAGCTTGACCGGGTCATACGGGCTGCCGCAGGCAAACAGCGCGCGGCCCGCGGTGTAGCGGTAGGCATCTTCCGCAGAACATTCGGCTTTCGAGGTCGGGTTGGAGAGCGCGAACACGATCGGCTGCTCGTTGAGCTCGGCCATTGCCTTGAGCACGTCGGGTGTGAAGGCGCCGCCGACCGCGGCAACGCCGATGATAGCCGTCGGCTTCAGCGTCTTGATCGCGGTAAGGAAGTCGGCGATCGGCGCCTGATCGGCATGGGCATAACGGAGCTTGTGACCGGAGAGGCCTTCGCGGCTGCTAACGACAAGACCGCGCGAATCCACCAGCCAGTTGCGGCGGAGCGCTTCCGCCTCCGAGGCGCCCTCGGCCATCATGGCGGAGACCACGAGGTCGGCGATGCCGGTCGCAGCCTCGCCTGCGCCAAGGAACAGGATACGCTGATCCCTGAGCTTGCCGCCGTTGATGCGCAAGGCCGAGAAAAGGCCGGCGAGCGCCACCGCTGCGGTGCCCTGGATGTCGTCGTTGAAGACGCAGGCGTCATCCCGATATTTGTGCAGCAGCTTGAACGCCGAATGATTGGCGAAATCCTCGAACTGGATCAGCACACCGGGGAAGGTCTTTCGCGCGGCGACCATGAATTCGTCGACGAAGCTGTCATAAGCCTCGCCGGTGAGCCGCCGCTCGCGCAGGCCGAGATAATAGGGATCGTTCAGGAGCTCTTCGTTGTTGGTGCCGACATCGAGCACGATCGGCAGGCACAGTTCGGGATGCACGCCGGCGCAGGCCGAATAGAGCGAGAGTTTTCCGACCGGAATGCCCATGCCGTTGGCGCCGAGATCGCCGAGGCCCAGGATGCGCTCGCCGTCGGTGACGACGATCAGCTTGGCTGGGTAAGGCCAGTTCTTCAGGATTTCGCCGATCTGGCCCCGATCGCGCGAGGATATGAACATGCCCCGTGGCCGCTGGAAGATCAGGCCGTATTTCTGGCAGGCGAGCCCGACCGTCGGCGTGTAGATGATAGGCTGGATCTCGTCGATATTGTCGACGACGACGCGGAAGAAAAGCGCCTCGTTGCGGTCGTGCAGCGCATTCAGCGCGACGTATTTCTCGAGATCGGTCGGCAGCGTGCGCAGATTGGTGAGCACGCGCTCGACCTGGGTCTCCATCGTCAGCACGCAAGGCGGCAGCAGGCCACGCAAGCCGAGCGCGTCGCGGTCCTGCGCCGTGAAGGCGGTGCCCTTGTTGAGCAAGGGATCGCGCAGCAGCGTCATGCCGTGCGCGGTGTCGGATGACGTCGAATGGGTGCTGACCCGAGCAGGTCTATTCACGAATTCCCCCAGGGAGTTTCTTGTTGAGCCGCAATCATTGTCGGCCACCCCTCACCTGATATCAAGGACGTAGAAACTCAGGCATTGATTGTGATCTCGCACCGCAGCGAGATTTTCGTGAAGACCGGCAGTTGCGCGCGAGAAAAGATTAACGCCGCAAGACTCCCGCTCCTCATGGTGAGGAGCGCGTCTTCGCGCGTCTCGAACCATGCAGGCCCTGCTCTCTCCCGCGGCGCATCCTTCGAGACGCCCGCTCCGCGGGCTCCTCAGGATGAGGAATTGGTATTATTCCGCCTTGATATCGGCGGCCTTCACGATCGGCCACCATTTCTCGGTCTCGGCCTTCTGGAAGGCTCCGAGCGCCGCGGGCGTTTGCTGATCCGCTGGCGGAATCTCCTGCCCCAGTTCGCCAAAACGCTGCTTGACGGAGGGATCGGCAAGCACGGTCACGATGGCCGCGTTGAGCTTTGTGACGATCTCCTTCGGCGTGCTCTTCGGCGCCCAGATGCCGTGCCAGTAGGAAATGTAGAGGCCGGGTAGGCCCGCCTCGTCGACGGTCGGAATGTCGGGCGCAGACGCGAGCCGTGTCGGCGACGTCACCGCGAACGCCTTGATCGCATTGTTCTTGTATTGCGGCAGAGAATTAGAGGCCTGATCGAACATGATGTCGATCTGCCCGGCCACGAGGTCGATCATGGCAGGCCCTGCGCCGCGATAAGGCACGAACTGAAAATCGGTGCCGGTCCTTCCCTTGAAGAAGACACCGGCG
Source organism: Bradyrhizobium sp. 197 (assembly GCF_023073375.1). Classification (NCBI taxonomy): domain Bacteria; kingdom Pseudomonadati; phylum Pseudomonadota; class Alphaproteobacteria; order Hyphomicrobiales; family Nitrobacteraceae; genus Bradyrhizobium; species Bradyrhizobium sp. 197. The sequence goes on from NZ_JADPJJ010000030.1 coordinate 55,059, forward strand.
ACATGGGCGCCCGTGCCGGCGCCGGCTGTGCCGGCAGTCGCCTTGCCGGGGTTGGCCTTCAGCCAGGCGATCATCTCTTTCAGATTGTTGGCCTCGAGCGACTTCCGGCCGACGATCAGCTGCGTGCCCATCGCAATCGTTGCGACCGGTTCGAAATCGGCGATCACGTCGTAGGGCAGCTTGAAGATCGCGCCGTTGAGCACATGCGTGCCCCAATGACCGATCGTGATCGTGGTGCCGTCAGGCGTTGCGCGCGCAACGCGGGCGCCGGCGATGCTGCCGGAGGCGCCGGCCACGTTTTCGACCACGACCGTCGTGTGCAGTTCGGCGGCGATGCGTTCGGACAGGATGCGCGCCAGCGTGTCGGTCGGACCGCCCGCAGCGAACGGCACCACGAGGGTGATGGGACGCGACGGAAACGGCTGCGCGCTCGCAGGTGCGATCCCCGTCGTACATCCAATCAGCGCGCCCACAACCATCGCATGGCCGCGCAATCCGACCCACAGCCCCCGCATCAGTCTCTCCCACCCTTTTTGCCGCCCGCATGTTGTCAACGGGCTGGGGCCGGAGTGAACGCTGCCGGACGGGCCGAGGCAAGTCGGAAATTTAGCGGAGCGACTATACGGCCGCCCGCCTTGGCGTCAAATTGGCGGCGCTATCAGCCGGAGGCGCGACGTGCATCAAGATGGTCTGGGTGGGGGATGCGACCTCGATGCCGTTCTGTTGGAAACGCTGTTTCATGCGGCGGTTGAATTCGCGCTGCACCGGCCAGCGTCCGGCCTCTGTGCAGCGGATCTGGCCGACGATCGACACCATGGCGCCGTCGACCTTGTCGACGCCCCAGAGATCGAGATCGCCGCGGATCAACGCGCGGAATTCCACCTCGCGGCGCATCTCGTCGACGATATCCTTGAGGATCTGACCGGCGCGGTCGGTGTCTTCCTTGTAGGCGACGTTGACGCTGACGGACGCATTGCCGGCGCCGCGGCTGGCATTGGTGATGGTCGTCACCGCGCTGAACGGCACGATGTGCACGGCACCGTCGCCGGCACGGAGCCTGATAGTCCGGATCGAGACGTTCTCGACCACGCCTGATAGTCCCGACACGCTGACGCTGTCGCCGACCTGGACGGTGTTCTCCAGCAGCAGGAATAGACCGGTGATCAGATCCTGCACCAGCTTTTGCGAACCGAAACCGATGGCGATGCCGACGATGCCGGCGCCCGCCAGCAGCGGCGCGACGTTGACGCCGATCTCGCTGAGCGCCGTGAGGCCGACGACGGAGGCGATCACGCAGAGCAAGGCTGTCCGCAGCATCGGCTGAAAGGTCCGCAGCCGCGCGGCGCGGGCATAGTGCCCGTCGCGCGACAGCGTATTGATCTGGCGGTCCAGCAGCGCGTTGCTGGCTTCCCAGATCGCCGCCGCGATGAGTACGGCAACGCCGATCGTCATCACCGCCGAGATCAGCCGGCTGCCGATCTGGCCACCATAGAACCAGACGATGGCATCGACGCCCCAGACTTCGAGCACGGCCACCAGGCCGATGAAGGCGATCACGCTGGATACGATCTTGCGCAGCAGCGGCAGATAGCGGTTGGCGCGGATCTCGAGACCCGGAAAGCGCTGGAGGATCTCCGGCTTGATGCGGAAGCCGCGGTCGATCAAGCCCAGCGTCAGCATGATGGCAACACGCGTGATCAGCACCACCGCGATGGTGCCGACGAAGTATTGCAGCAGCAGCGAATAGCCGTTGCGGATGTTCAGCGCCCACACAGCCCACAGCGCAAGATCGAGTGCGATGGCAAGATAGTGCCAGCCGCCCGCAATGCGGTTGCGCAGTCGCGCCGCGATCCCCTGCCGGTCGGCCGGCGCGCGGATGGCTTCGGCGACCTGGCGGCGGCTTTGCAGGATGATGACGACGACGAAGAGATGCACGACCAGCATCACCATGCGCAGGAGCGCGGCATAGCCGGCACGATGCAGGCCGAGCAGCAGCGCCACGTTGGCAAAGGCGATGCCGGAGACGCCGACACCGACGATACGACGCGCCCAGATCTCGATATAGGCCGCGGTTTCGGCCCTGACCGGAAACAAGCCGAACGGTCCCGCCAGCGCACGGACCGCACAGATGAGCGCGCGCGAGAACGCATAAGCATTGACGACCGCGAGGATCACGAGGCGGACGGTGGTGGGCTCGCCGATCTCTGTGCCGAGCAGCGCCGTGGCGGCGCCGACAAAGACCAACACCGGAAGCAGCTCGAGCAGGAAGCGTCCCAGCACGAGGGGCAGCCGCAGCATGACCTGCCAGGCCCGCGCCAGGCTGTGGCGGCGCCTGTGCAATTCGGGCGCGGGGGTGACATCGGCCACGGATGACGGCGGATCGGCAATCGGCAACACCTGCACCGGCAGACGCGCCGCTTGCGGCATGCGCACTTCCAGGAACGCGACGGGGCGCCGGATCAGACGGAACATCACCCATTCGGCGCAATAGGCGCAGCCGAACACCAGCGCTAGCTTCCAACCGATCTCGATCAGGAGATTATAGGCCGCAGGATCGTTCGCGGTCCGCACGATCCAGTAGTAGAACGCCGGGAAGTGCGTGAGCGTCCTGGCCATATCGGCGACGTCTCGCGAAATTTCGCCGATCTCCTGAGACACGGTGAGCATGAGCTGCGCACCGAGGCCGTCGGCCGCGAGCGGGATCGGCGATTTCTGCTCGGGCGCGGGTTGCTGCTGACCGGGCGCATTCGCGATCGCGCGCAACGTATCGATCATCTGCGCGCGCTTCTTGTCGTCCTGCAGCGTCTCCAGCGCGCGCTTGGCCTCCTCCGGCGACACTGCAGCAGCACTGTTGGCGGCCGGCGGCTCTGCGCGAGCGCTGGTGAAAGACGAGATCGCGAGGAAGAGAACGGCGAAGAGCGCCGGGGCAAGCTTTTGCGACACGAGGATTCCCTGGAAAAAAACAAAAGCGCCGGCGGAATCGGAATCGTCATCACCGAAGCGCATGCGTCATGTCGGAAGGCGTTATTCGCCCCGGTCCTGTGTCGGAAATTTGCCGATGCGGCGACATTCTCTTGGCATTTGCCGCAACGCAGGAAACGGGAACCGCGGTCTCGGAGACACCGGGCGCGTATTAGACGCAGTACGCGCAACCTCTCCCGTCATTCCGGGAGTCGGCCCGGAATGACGGCGATGAGGAGGAGAGAGGCAGGATGTCAAAAACGCCTGTCGCGGCGGCCCCGTCAGGGCCATCCGACATGATCGATGTGATGCGCAATACAGCGCCGGGCAGGTAGGGGCTTTGCCTTACTGATGCAGCCCACTAAACCTTGACCCGGCGTGCCGTTCGCGGATTCTGCCGCTATGCGATAGTCCGAACGAGCTCCATCGCAATTAACGCGGCTGGGTCTGCGGAGGTGGTGTCATAGACCTCCCCTTGCTCTTGATGTGGACATTGCGCGTCGCTTGTTTGCGACCATTGCGATGCTCCACCCGTGACACAAAACTGTCAAGCGGGATCGACCGCCTGAGGTATCACATTTCAGGACGCGTTCCATCTCACTGCGACAGATAAGCCGCAGCGGACCGCGGAATAAATTCCCTTCGGCAGTGGGCAAATTACGAGGCCGTCCTTCCCACCAATGTCGAGCGCCTCTGCTACTGGTGGGGCCGCGGGTATTGAGGGGACGACGGGGCCGATGGTGACATCCTGCTCCTGTTTTGCCCGACGAGTCAAACGGCTTCGTAAAATCCGCAGCCGTTTATAGTGTCCGTCAAGCCATTGATTTCGCTATCCTCGGCTACTGTGCATGGGGTTGTTTTCGCGTTTTTTGTCCGTGACCACGAGTGGGCGGGCTTCGCGCCAATCGACTGTCACTTCGCTCGCCCCTTGCTTCCCTTGCCCTCTTTCTCCAGCGCGTTGCGCACCTCGCCGAATTCCTCCCGCGACGCCTTGTCGGCGCGCGGAAAGCGCAAATCGAGCTTTTCGAGCGCTGCGACGATGGCCGACCCGATCACGACGCGGGCGAACCATTTGTGATCGGCCGGCACGACATACCACGGCGCATGCGGCGTTGCCGTGTGGCGCACGATGTCCTGATAGACCGCCTGGTAGCGCGGCCACAGCGCACGTTCCTTGATGTCGTCCATGGAGAACTTCCACTGCTTGGACGGATCCTCCAGCCGGTCGAGGAAGCGCTCGCGCTGCTCGTCCTTGGACAGGTTGAGGAAGAATTTCAGCACCACGGTGCCGTTACGCGAGAGATAGCGCTCGAAGGCGGAGATGTCCTCAAACCGCTCTTTCCAGATGTTCTTGGTGACGAGCTTTTGCGGCAGCTTCTCTTTGGCAAGGATCTCCGGATGCACGCGCGTCACCAGACATTCCTCGTAATGAGAGCGGTTGAAGATGCCGATATGGCCGCGTTCCGGCAGCGCGATCACGTGACGCCAGAGGAAGTCGTGGTCGAGCTCCTTGCTGCTCGGCGCCTTGAACGCACTGACTTCGCAGCCCTGCGGATTGATGCCCTCGAAGATCGCCTTGATCGCAGAATCCTTGCCGCCGGCGTCCATCGCCTGGAACACGATTAGCACCGACCAGCGGTCCTGGGCGTAGAGCTTCTCCTGAAACGCGATCAGCCGCTTCTTGTTGGCGTCGAGAAGCTCCTGCGCCTTCTCCTTGTCGAGGTCGCCCTTCGCGTCGGTCTTGTGGTCCTTGAGATGAAACTTGCCCGATCCATCGTAGCGGAACGGCGTGATGTAGCGGTCAAGTTCCTGGGCGAGCGATTTGGACGGCTTCTTGCTCATGAGCGCGGGGCACCTTGCGTTGCGGCTTCAATCGATCGAGCAAGCTACCAAGGATACCCTTGGGAAGGAATATGATGAAAAGCACGAGCAACACGCCGTAGACGAGATTGTCCCAGCCGACCGCCTTGGTGCCGAAACCAATGCGCAAGGTCTCGGCCAGCAGGATCGTGATGACGGCGCCGAAGGTCGGGCCGAGCGAGACGAACAGGCCGCCGACGATGGCGGCGAACACCATCTGGAGCGACACCGCGATGCCGCTGACGGTGTCGGGCGTGATGAACATCTGGTACTGGCAATAGATCGCGCCGGCGAGCGCCGTCATCACCGCGCTGAGCAGCGTGATCTTCAGCTTCTCCGCCGTGACGTCGACGCCAGCGGCGGCCGCAGCGTCCTCGTCTTCCGAGATCGCCTCAAGCGCATAGCGGGCCATGCTGCGGTCAACCCAGTGCCAGACCACGATGCCGAACAGCCAGACCCCGAGCGCGATCAGGTACCAGGTGATCTTGTCGTCGAATTGCAGCGCCAGGAGCTTGTTGCCCGGGGCCCGGTTCGGCGTGTAGCCGAGCGAGCCGCCGGTATAGTCGCGCGTCGCCGTGATGACCTGGAGCACGATCCCGGAGAGCGCGAGCGTCACCAGCACGAAATAGTGCCCGGTGATGCGGAAGCGGAAACAGGGATAGCCGACGATCAGCGCCAGCACGCCGGCCGCGACCATGCCGATGGGGATGCCGATCCAGGGTGACCATCCCAGATGATTCCAGAGCAGTGCGGTGACATAGGCGCCGATACCCATGAAACCGCCATGGCCGAGCGAGACGAGGCCGAACCGCCCCATCATCGACCAGGACGTATAGGCGAACGACCAGATCAGGATCAGCACCAGGATGTGCAGATGATAGGGATCGCGATAGACGAAGGGCAGCGCGACCAGCGCCGCTAATCCTATCGCCCAGGCTGCAAGCCGCCCCCGCCCCATCATCGGCGCCTCGCCAGCAGGCCCGCGGGGCGGATGAACATCATGACGATGAAGAAGGCGAAGGCGAGCACATAGCCCCATTCGAGATCGGAGAACAGGCCGCCAAGCGAGATGATCTCGGCGAACACGAAGGCGGCGATGAAGCCGCCGATGAAATTGCCGAGGCCGCCGAGCACGCAGATCAGGAAGGTGATCGGTCCGAACGACAGACCGACGAAGGGATGCACGTCATATTGCAGAACCAGCAGGCAGGCGGCGAGCCCGGCCAGAGCGCCGCCGAGTGCCGAGGTAATGAGATAGATCCGCTTGGTGTCGACGCCCATCAGCGCCATGATCTGCCGGTCCTGCGAGATCGCCCGGATCGCGGTGCCGGTGAAGGTCCGCGTCATGAACAGATAGACCACGACCATGCCGACCAGCGCCGCCAGAAAGGACAGCAGCCGCGCATAGCTAAAATGCATTTCGCCGAAGGCGAGCACCGGCAGGCGGATGCCGAGGTTGCGAAAGTCGATGCCGAAGGCGACGGTCGCAAAGCTCTGGAGCACGAACAGCACCCCGCCGGTCGCGAGCAATTGATTGATCGGAGGCGCTGTGAGCAGCGGCGCGATCACGAGGTAATGCAGCGCCGCGCCGAGCACCGCGACCAGCAGGATGGTAAGCGGCGCGGCGACGAAATAGCTGATGCCGTAATGCTGCACCATGAAATACATGGCGTACATGCCGATCATCACCAGTTCGGCGTAGCAGATCCAGGTCACGTCGATGACGCCGAAGATCAGGTTGAGCCCGAGCGCGAGCAGCGCCAGCACGCCGCCGAGCAGGATACCGTTGATCACGGCCTCCAGCAGGTAGATGTCGAAAATGTCCAAAAATGCTTGCATGCCCGCATGAACCTCACACCCCGAGATACGCTTCCTTGACCGTGTCGCTCGCCAGCATCTCGGCCGAGGTGCCTGAGGACCTGATCGTGCCCGCCTCGATCAGATAGGCACGATCGACCACTTTCAGCACCTGCTGCACATTCTGCTCGACGATCAGCACGGTCAGCCCGCTTGCTCGGATCCGCTTCACCAGCTCGAACACCTGCTGCACCACCACTGGCGCCAGCCCCGCCGACGGCTCGTCGAGCAGCAGCAGCTTTGGATTCGACATCAACGCGCGTCCGATCGCGCACATTTGCTGCTCGCCGCCGGACATGGTGCCGGCCATCTGGTGGCGGCGCTCCTTCAGGCGCGGAAACAGATCGAACACGACGTCCAGCCGCTCGGCATAATGGCCGCGCGCCTCCTTCATGAAGGCGCCCATCTTGAGATTGTCGTCGACCGAGAGCTGCGGAAACAGCCGCCGGTTCTCCGGCACATGCGCGATCCCGAGACTGACGATCTTGTGCGACGGCGTCGCCACGACGTCGATGCCCTCCATCGCGATCGACCCACGCGCGGGACGGATCAGGCCGGAAATGACGCGCATCAAGGTGGTCTTGCCGGCGCCGTTCGGCCCGATGACGCCGACCGCCTCGCCGGCCTTCACGTCGAGATTGACGTCGAACAGCGCCTGGAAGGTGCCGTAACCGGCATTGACGGCGCGGAGCTCCAGCATCGACTATCCTCCCGCGCGGCGGCGCGCTTCGGCGGCCGCGGCCTGCGTGGTCTCGGCATCGGTGCCGAGATAGACCTCGATGACGCGCGGATCGCCGGCAACCGCGCTCGGCAAACCTTCCGAGATCTTTTCGCCGTGGTCGAGCACCATCACGCGATCGACGACGCGCATCAGAACGCCCATGATGTGCTCGACCCAGATGATGGTGATGCCGAGCTCGTCGCGGATGTTGCGCAGCATGTCGGCGGCCTGGCCCATCTCGGCTTCGTCGAGCCCGCCGAGGCTCTCGTCGGCGAGCAGCAGTTTTGGCCCAGTCGCGAGTGCTTTCGCCAGTTCGAGCTTTTTCAGGCCGGCTGCGCCGAGGCCATCGACGCTGGCGTGGCGATCGGTCGGCAGGCCGACCATGGCCAGCGATCGCTCGGCCGCCTCCTCGGCCCTGGCACGGCTGTGGCGGCCCTGGCCGTAGAATCCGGCGAGCGCGACGTTCTCGAACATCGTCAAGCGGCGGAACGGCCGCGGGATCTGGAAGGTGCGGCCGATACCACTGTTGATGATCCGGTGCGGTGCGAGGCCCGCGATCTCGGAGCCGCCGAACAGGATCGAACCGGATGTCGGCGCCAGCGTGCCTGAGAGCATGTTGAAGATCGTGCTCTTGCCCGAGCCGTTGGGGCCGATCAGGCCGAGGATCTCGCCCTGATCGACTTTGAACGACACGTTGTTGACGGCGGTGAAGCCACCAAACCGCTTCACCAGCCCGCTGACTTCCAGCACCGCTCCGCCCTCCTTGCTACGCGTATTTGCGCTACTGGTTGCTGTAGGTGGTGCCCTTCGGAAGCGGCAGCACGGCCTCGCGCTGCGCCTGGCTCTTGGGCCACACCACCGAGGATTTATCGTCGATGTACTGGATCACGACCGGGAATGAGCGCTCGTTCTGCCCGGCCATCGGCGTGCCCTCGCCGTAGAACTTGACGCCGAAGCCGAGCATGGTGCCGCCCTCGGGGATGTCGGTGTCGAGCGCCGCTTTGCGCAGCGCATCGGGATCGACACCACCGTATTTCTTGATCGCGCGCGGCAGGACGTCATTCATGAACACATAGGTGTTGGACGCGCCGATGCCGACATGGGCCGAGCGGATGGCGACGCCGGGCCGGATCTTGTCGAACTCCTCGCCGACCATCTTGATCACCGCAGGGAGCTTCGGATCCATGGTCTTCTGGTTGGCAAGCCAGATCGAGATCGGGTCGGTGTTGAAGATGTAGGTGGCATCGGCGCCCATGCCTTCCTTCAGCTTCTCATAGACGCCGTAACCCGCACCGTGCCCCATCAGCGCACCGAACTTCAGGCCCTGCTCGCGGGCCTGGCGCAACAGCAGCGTAATGTCCGGATTGTAGCCGGTGTGGAAAATGACGTCGGGCTTGGCGCGCTTCAACTTGGTCACCAGCGCGGAGAGGTCAGGCGCGGTGGCCGAATAGCCCTCCTTCATCACGACGTTGAAGCCAGCCTTCTTCGCGCCGGCCTCGTTGCCCTTGGACACGTCGACACCATAGGCGCCGTCCTCGTGGATGATGGCGACGCGCAGATCCTTCGGCTCCTTGTCGAACTTCGCCTTGGCGTTCTGCGCGATGAAATCCATCGTCATCATGCCAAACTGGTCGCCGCTCGCCTGCGGCCGGAAGACGTATTTGTAGCCCTTCTCGTTGAACACGGCCGACGAGATGCAGGTCGTCATCCACATGAACTTCTTGAGCTGCTCGACTCGCGCGGCCACCGGCACACATTGCGCCGACGAGAAGAAGCCGAGCACCATGTCGACCTTCTCCTGCTCGAGCAGGCGGACGGATTCGTTGATGGCGATGTCGGGCTTGCTCTGCGCGTCGGCATAGACCGCCTCGATCTTGTAGCCCTCGACGCCGGTCCTGGCGAAGTGGTCGAGGATGATCTTTGCGCCGATATAGCCGAGCTCAGAGCCGCCGCCGGCGAGAGGTCCGGTCAAATCGAAAACGACGCCGATCTTGATCTTCTTCTCTTGAGCCTGGGCGGAGACCGCCAAGCCCGTCGCTGATATCGCGACCAACAGCCCACGCACCAAGCGGGCAGCCATGCGCACGCGCATCAAAACCTCCCTGAACGATTGTGCATTGCATTCTCTTTGCTTTTGCTTTTTTGCCCATCACATGGGCTGAGCGCAGCGATGTCAAGCCTCGCGCTTCAGCGCGACGCGAACTGCTGCTCGACGAAGGCCGTGACAAATCGCGGCATGGACGGCGTGAGATCACTCATCCCGTGCACGAGATGGATAGCCGAGAGCTCCGGCTCAGCCTCGCGCGCCAGATTGGCTTCGATCCGCGCACGCGCCACGTCACCCGGCATGTCCAGGTTGATAATTTGCATCATTGCAATCGTGGGCCCGGAGACGACACAATGCCAGTCCGGCTCGGCACGGTAGTCGGCCGCGGTCAGGCCGGTCTCTTCCTCGAGTTCGCGGACAACGCTGCCGGAAATGTCGAGCGTGTCGCCCCTGACGTCATCAAGGTCGGGCGTGCCCGAGGGGAAATAGATGCGCCCGCCGTTGGCGGTGTGCTGTGCCATCTCGCCCATCACGAAGGCGCCGTCGGAGGTGCGCAGCGCGCCCATGCCGAAACCGTTGAACACGGCTTTGTCGGGAATGCCCCAGTCGCGCCAGGCGAGGAAGCTCGCGAAATCGGTCTCGAAATAGGTCGCGGTGAAATGGCCATCCGTAAACACGGGATCACGCCCGAGCAGGACACGGCCGTTCCAGATCTTCGGCCGCTCACGCTGCTTCTCGGCGAAATGCGCGGCGATCTCGGCGCGCCGCACCTCGGCGAACGGCCAGACGATCGGCCGCACGGCGAGATCAAGGGTGGTGACGCGATGAATGATTGGTGACGTCATGACGCCTGATGACCACACCTTCGCGTCAGTTATTTGGCGCTCCCCGTGGTCTTCTTGGCCTGCTCGACGTACTTGTTGGTGAAGGTCTTGCTGACGTCGATCTTGGCGTTAGCGACCTCGGGCGAGCCAACGCTGAACACCGCGAGCACGGCGTCAGCGCCCTTCGGATCCATCTTGCCGGTCTCGGAGAACATAGGAATCGTGTTCTTGAGCGCCGCGAGATAGAGGTCCTTGTTCTTTCCGACCGTCTCCTCCGGCATCTTCGCCATGATCTCCTCGGGCGAGTGCGAGTGGATCCAGGCGAGCGTGCCCATGATCGCGTTGGTCAGCGCCTGCGTCTCCTTTTCGTGGCCGGCAACCCAGGCCGCGGTCGAGTACAGCGCACCGCCCGGATATTCGCCACCGAACGTCTCGAGCGTGTCCTTCTGGGTGCGGGTGTCGCTGAGGATGCGAAGATCCTTGTGACTGCCCTGGAGCACGGTGACGGAGGGATCGAGCATCACGGCGGCGTCGATCTGGCCCTGCTCCATCGCGGCGACCGCGGTGGCGCCGAGGCCGACGCCGATCACGGCAGCGCTGGCGGGATCGACCCCATTCTTCTTGAGCATGTATTTGAGGAAGAAGTCCGTGGAGGAGCCGGGCGCGCTGACGCCGACCTTCTTGCCGGCGAGATCCTTGATCGACTTGATCTCGTTGGTGTGCGAGGGCGAAACCACCAGCACGAGGCCGGGATAGCGGTCATAGACCACGAAAGCCTGGAGCTCCTGCTTCTTGGCGGCGAGGTTGACGCAATGGTCGAAATAGCCGGAGACCACGTCGGCGCTGCCGCCGAGCACGGCCTTGAGCGCGTCCGAGCCGCCCTTGAGGTCCACCAATTCGACACTGAGACCCGCCTTGTCGTATTCGCCGAGCTGCTTGGCCAGCACCGTCGGCAGATAGCACAGGCAGGAGCCGCCGCCGATGGCGATCGTGATCTTGCTTTGCGCCGCGGCAAGACCGGTGGTGAGCGTCAGCGCGAGCAACGCGCCGGCGAGCCGGCCAAACAGTTTCTTCATGGTTTCCTCCCGGTCTCAATTCGAGGCGCACGATAGAGCAGCGTGCGCCGCCTGAGAAGATGCCGTGCCTACGATAGACTAAAAGCCGATCCGGAGGCCGCCCCGGCCGCTGACGATCGAGCCCGAATTGTTCCACGCGAGATATTCGGCCGCAGCGAAAAGAGACACGTTGCGCGACTGCCATTCCACGCCAAGGCCACCGAAACCACCCCAGACATTGCCCGCGCCCGGTGCGGTGAAGGCGAGCGGCTGCGTGAGCAAGGTGGCGTTAACGGTATCGCCACCGACCCGCTGCAAACCGAGCGCCCCGCCGGACAGGTGGATGGTTAGCAGCGATGCCGGGGATATCTGCGTGGTTCGGATGAACTTCAGCTCGGCCCGCTCCTCGATATTTTGCGTATTGCGGCCGCCGGCCGTCAGCGGCGCGGTGGTACCGGTCTCGGTATAGCCGTCGAAACCGGCATAGAGGTAACGGACCTGCACGTTCGGCGTCAGCGCGTAGTGCGAATCGAGCAGCGTTCCGAGCGCGAAGCGATGGCCCCATGTCAGTTCGGGACTGACGTACCAGCCGGTGTAACCCGCGGTCGCCGTCTCCAACCCATTAGCCACGAGATTGTTGTTGACCAGACGAGACGTCGAACTGTGCAGGGCCCCGCCCTGCAGCGCCGCATTGAGGAACGATGCGCCCGACGTGTAGCGCGCGTAGGCTCCGCCAAATGCGAGATTGCTGTCAGTGGCGTCGCCGTTCAGATCGAGGCGGTTATGGGTGCTGCCCGCGCCGACGAACAGGCCGAGCCGCAAATCCGGCCGCAGCGATTTGTCGATGCCGATCGCACCGCCATACCAGGTCGTGACGTTGCGCGACAGCAGGCCATCGGCAGCCTGCACATGCCGTCCGCCAAACCCTCTGCCCCACACGGCGGTGCCGTCGGCATAAACCGCGGTCGGACTCTTGTAGGCAACCTCGTCCGAGGCATAGGCCGAAAGGCCGGGAATGCCGGCAAAGGCATCGGCGATGCCCGACATGCCGCTATCGGGCGCAGCGAATGCGGACACGCCGCCACCGGATGCCATCACGCTGTCGAATGCCGGCACGATCGCAGAGACGCTGCGCGAGAAGTCGGCAAGCACGCTGCCGGCCGTTGCAAACGAGGACGGATCGACCGAGGCGATCCGGTTGCCCGACACCACGTAAGGCACCGTGCCGTTCACCGTTGCGCCGGCCAGCGTATCGAAGGTGAGGTTCTGGTTGACCGCCCGCATGTTGACGGTGTCGCCGCCGCCGCCAAGATTGACGGCGCCGATGATGCGCGATCCCTGCTGCACGGTGAGCGTGTCGGACAATCCCACGAACTGGAGCGCGGCGAGCCGCCCGCTGAGGATCCCGGAATTGGTCAAATTGCTGGAGCCAAATGCCTGAATGCCGAAGCCGCCGGCCGAGACGGTGCCGGAATTGATCACGGTGGCATTGTGCTGATCGACTAAAATGGCAATGCCGCCCGTACCATTCGCCGAAATGATTCCGGAATTGACGATATGGCCGTTCTGAAGACCGATGATCGCGACGCCGGAGGGTCCATTGGCAGCGATCACGCCCGAATTCGTCACATTTGCATCTCGCACGGCGATGATAGCTGTAGCGGACAGACCGTCAGCCAGAATGGACCCGGAATTGAATACATTTGCATCTCGACCGGCACCGACGCCGGTACCGACGCCCGACGACGAGATGGTGCCGGAATTGACCACGTTGGCGTCTCGGCCCGCAGAAATTCCAACCGTGCCCGCGATCGTGCCCGAAATGACTCCGGAATTGATGACGTTGGCATCCTGAAAAGCGCGGATCGCGCGCGCGGTGAAGCCGCCGACCGAAATGGTGCCGGAATTGACCACGTTTGCGGTCGTTGCAGAGATGGCGAACAGATTTCCCAGGACGAGCCCTGAGTTGTTGACGTCGGCGATCTGGGTGGCGGCAATGGCGGTGCCGCCGGTATCGTTGGCTCTGATGAGCCCCGAATTGGTCACGGCGGCATTCCGCAGCGCGTGAATGGCGACGCCAGTGCTGGAAGCAGTGATCGTGCCGGTATTGGCTACGGTGGCATCTCGAATCGAAAGGACACCGCGACCGCCGTCCCCGGCCGAGATGATTCCGGAGTTGGTCAAACTGGCGTCTTGATAACTCTTGATACCGATGCCGCTGACGCCGTTCACCGAGATGGTGCCGGAATTGGTCGCAAGGACGGTCTCGCCGGAGACAATGCCGATGCCGCCGCTTCCATTGGCCGAGATGGCCCCGAAATTGATAACGGTGGCAGTGTGCAGATCGACGAAAATACCGAAGCCATCGGGGCCGTCGGTCAGGATGCTTCCGGAATTGATCACATAGGCATTTCGACTAGCGATAATACCGGTGCCTTGGGCACCGTTGGCCGAAATCGTGCCGGAGTTAATTACGTTGGCGTCGCGCGTAGCCACAATAGCGTTACTCATACCATCGTCAGCCTGGATGATCCCGGAATTGCTAATGGTGGCATCCCGTCCCACCGCAACGGCGCTGTTGGCAGCACCCGCGGCAGCGACACTTCCTGAATTCGTCAGGTTCAAATCCTGATTGGCGAAGATGCCCAGACTGCTGAAGCCGCTGCTGGAGATCACGCCGGCCGCGGTGTTGGTCAGACTTAGCGTCCCCAGATCCTGCAAGCCGACATTGCCAATGCCCCGAATACTGGTATCAGCGAGCGTCCCGCCATTGGTGCAAGTCTGATTGGTCTGGACCGGGAAACCGACGCACTGCGCATTCGCAGCGTCCATCGGCCAAAGCATCAGCGGCAACATCGCCGCCAAGAACACAGCCCCCGACATTCGGCAGCCACCGAAAGGCATTCCCAGACAAGACCTGAAAATTCGCAAAATATTCCTCAAACGCTCATCAAAAATAACGCCGAGGCGATCCAAGCGTTGGCGGCATGTTATTCAAATCAGGCGACTAAAGTCGATCAGCCCCGCGAATATGGCCGCCTATTTCAAATCCCTGTGGCAAACGCGCAACGCTGGGAACGCCGACCATATCGGCCGATCACCGCAAAGCAGCATGCGGCCCTTGAGACGGCGACTTTCCGACCGCTGGTCAAGCAAGTACCGGCGGCATACCATCGCTCGAATAATAATCAGCACGGGGAGGACTACCCATGAATCGCCTGGCCATCACGCTATCGCTCGTCGCCGCCTTTGCCGCCGGGTGCGGCGCAACCCACCTGATGCGGCCGGCGCTCGCCGCCGAGAACATCGCCCTGCAGATCATTCACACCGCCGAGATGGAGGGCGACGCACTCGGGAATGCCAACGCTGTCGGCTACCGTTCCAAGACGTTCGCAAGCGCCGATGGCGCCACCATCTCGATCCAGGTCGGCAATGTGCCCAAGCACATGCATCCCAACACCAACGAGATCCAGTACATTTTAGAGGGCACCGGCACGATCTGGTTCGGCGACAAGGAAGTCACGGTGAAGCCGGGCGACCTTGTCATCATCCCGAAGGGGACGCCGCATGGCGGCACCAAGCCGATCAGCGGACAGGTCAAGGCGATCGCGATCAAGACACCGCCGCAGGCGCCCGACGACACCAAGCTGCTGGACTGACCCATCGCGCTTCCGGGCTCGCGCCAATGCGCGGGCCCGTTCTTGAAATCCGGGCTAGATCGGGCGCGCCTGCTTCCGGATCTCGTTCGCGATCGGCTTGAGCGTGTCCGCTGGAAGCTGGGCGACGAGCGTATAGCCCATACCCCTGTCCGCCCAGGCGAAGCCCGTAATATTGCCGGTCGATTGCGGCAGCATCGGCGTATCCTGCCTGGGATTGCTCATCGGACGTGTCAGCACGACAAGACGGTCGCCGTGATCGTCGTCGTACATAAACATCGCGGCCGGACCATGCGAGGTCGCAACGAGGCGTCCTCCCATCAGCCGATAGCCGGAGACAGCAAGGTCCGGCACCTTGACCGGCTGTCTCAGCCGATTGGAGACCCATTGCGTCAGCTCGGCACTGTCTGACCCTCGTATCTCGACCGGCCGTACGCGATCCGGAGCGTAGACTCCGTAGGAGTAAGCCGCCTCCTGCGCCAACGCAGACAGTCCGCTCGAACCATCCTGCAACAGGCTGCGCATGGTCCAGCCGCCGAGACCGCCAATGCTCAAGAGCAACAGCGCCGCTATCGCCGCCCACGCCCGCAAGGGACGCCGCTTCCGGCGCTCAATGATGCGCGACAGGTTCAGCGCGGACGGCAATGGTTCATCGGCGATCGACGCCAGCGCGCCGCGCAACTGCTCGCGCTGGGCGGCGAAAGCGGCGACGCGCCCCGCGATGTCAGGGTGATCGTCCAGATAGGATGCGATCTCTGCGCGACGCTCGGGCTCGAGCGCCTGGTCCACATGGGCGTGGAGATCATCCTCCGTGATCGGCCGCTGGCTCATTTCATGCTCCGCAATGCCACGACATTCCCCGGTGCAATGCCGTCCATCTCCTGAAGTAGCCTTTCTCGCGCACGCGACAGGCGCGACATCACGGTCCCGACCGGGATATTCAGCACCGCCGCAGCATCGGCGTAGGAGAGATCCTCGACGGCAACAAGCAGCAATACAGCCCGCTGCTCTTCCGGAAGTTTCGCCAGCCTGTTCAGGACATCCTGATAGATCACCCTGTGCTCCTGCGCGGCAGCGCTGACGAGCTCACTCTCGCCTGCATCGTCGATCAGCATATGCCTGCCCCGCGCTGTTGCTTGACGGAACTGCGTGACCGCCAGATTGTGGAGGATGGTGAACAGCCACGCGCGCACGCTGCCGTCGCGCCGCTGATGCCAGCGGCTGACGGCGCGCTCCAGGCAATCCTGAACCAGATCGTCGGCAGCCGCGCGATCGCGTACGAGCGCCCGCGCATAACGACGGAGCGCGGGGATCAGCGGCTCGACCTGAACCAGCATATCCTTCATGAGGCGCTCCGCCCGATCTTCGTTGCCGCCCTACGGCGGGTCATTGCGTCTCGATCTGGACCGCTTCGCCGGGCCCGGCCGCGTCTCCGGAAGCAATCACCAGATATCGCTTTCCTGCCACGGCGGACGGGTCGACGATCTGCCGGATCGGGCCGGCCGCGTTGACGATGGCCGATCCGGCCGGATTGGTCATGAAAGCCGCCAGCGGTTGCAGCGGCCCGCTCCCGTCGCTGCGTTCCGCCAGTGCAAGCACATATTTCTGCTTGGGCTGAAGGCCCGTCACCGAGGCCTGCAAAATCTGAATCAGGCCCTGGTCGAACAGCGAGACGCTGGTCGGCGCCTTGCCGTCCTTCGAACTGTCCCTGGAGGCGAGGGACAGATGGGCGACCTGGCCGGCAATGCCGAGGGCCTGCAAGTTCTGACGATCATCCGGGTCGGGCGCCGCTCCCGGAACATAAGCGATCGCCTGCGGCGCCTGGCCGATCGGGATATTCGCCACCACACTGTTGGTCGCGGTGTCGATAGCCGCGAGGGCGTCGGCATTCTCAAGCCCAACATAGATGCGCGTGCCGTCGCCGGAGGGCCAGATGCCATGCGGCAGATTGCCGACCGGGATCGTTGCGACCTGCGAGAAATCGTCGGTGCGGAACACTTTCACCTCGTTCAGTCCGCCAATGGTCACGTAAGCAAAGGTCCCCTTGGCGGTGTGCGCGAAGTTGACGTGATTTGTAATCGGACCGGTGTCGATCGTCTTGATCGGGTTGAACGGCGGCTTGGCATTGAACACCTGGGTCCGGCCGATGTCCTTCAGCGTGAACCACACCTGATTTCCGTCCGGCGTCACCGCGATGTTCGGGCAGAAGGGGCTCTCCTGCTTCACGCTGGCGATGATCTTGTGCTCGGCGACCGCGACGACATCGGTCTCGGGGTTGAAGGACGAGCAGATGTAGCCGTATTTGCCGTCGGGGGAGAATATCTGCATGCCCGGCCCGTTCGGGGTGGCGATGCGGGCTTTCTCCGCAAAACTCTTCGCATCGATCACGGAGACATAGTTTTCGCCGCGAATGGTGACCCAGACCTCCTTGCCATCAGGCGTAAAGAACGCCTCGTGCGGCGACCGCCCGATATAGGTCGTGTGCTTGACCGCGTTGGTCGCGGTGTCGATGAACGTCACCGAATTGGAGCCGATCGACACCACGGCAAGCGTCTTGTGATCGGGCGAGAAGCCCATGCCGTGCACGAGGACTTGGCCCTTGTACAGTGGGCTGAAATTGCCGGGCTGCGGGTCGCCCAGCCGGATCACACCAAGCAGCTTGTTGTCGACGGGATCAGTGACCGAGACCGTATTCGAGAACTGCTCCGCCGCGTAGATGCGGTCGTGGTGGCTGATCGGAATATCGGGCGCGGACAGTGCGCCCGGCGCCTGCCCAGCCCATGCGACGGAACCGGTGGCAAGCATGGTGGCTGCCAGAAAAATGCTCTTCATGATGTTGCTTTGCGACGTCGTCATCTGCGGCTCCTACTTCTTCATTCCGGCGGACATATCCATCTGCATGCCCGGATGTTGATGAACGTTTGCAGCGGGGCCAGCCGACGGCTGCGTCGGAGCCGGCGTCGTCTCCGTCGCCGGCTCGCCGATCGCCAGCTTCATCGCCGCGATCTCCTGCATCTGGTCGACGATGATTTCCTGCGCGATGCGTCGCAGCTGCTCGTTCTTGCCGTAACGCAATTCGATGATCGCCATGTCGATCGCGCCCTGATGATGCGGAATCATCATCGCGGCGAAGTCGCGATCGACATCGCCGGTCGGCTTGGCCGCCATATCGTTCATCATCTTGGTCATCGCGGCTTCGTTCTCTTCCAGGAACGCACGCTCTTCCGTACTCAGCGCAGCCGGTGGGACGGCTGGATGAGATTCATGCGCGAGCACCAGCGAAGGAAGCGCGAATGTGACGAGAATGCGCGCGCAAATGAGCGCCGTACCGAAACCGGGCTTTGGCCTCCGGCATCTGCCTGCGAGCGCAGCAACGACGAGGAGAAACTGTGACCGGGGCATCCTGAACTCCCATGCGGGTGGTTGCATGGGGGTATGACGCGCGGGCGCGCGTTCTATTCCGGCCAGCCCATCACATAAAAGTCAGCAGGCAATCGAGGTAGATTAGCCGCGCTCATCCACGGTCGGCCGCCAGACCAGCAGACGGCGCTCGACCAGCGTGACGCCAAAGTCGATCAGGATGACGAAGGCCGACAGCACGAACATGCCGGCGAACACGCCGGCGACGTCGAAGATGCCTTCAGCCTGCTGGATCAGATAGCCTAGCCCCGCCGCCGATCCCAGATATTCGCCGACGACCGCGCCGACCACGGCGAAGCCCACCGAAGTGTGCAGCGACGAGAACATCCACGACAGCGCCGACGGCCAATAGACGTGCTGCATCAACTGCCGCTCGCTCATGCCGAGCATGCGACCGTTGTCGAGCACGGTGCGGCTGACCTCCTTCACGCCCTGATAGACGTTGAAGAACACGATGAAGAACACCAGCGTCACGCCGAGCGCGACCTTGGACCAGATACCCAGCCCAAGCCACAGCGCGAAGATCGGCGCCAGCACGACGCGCGGCAGCGCATTGACCATCTTCACGTACGGATCGAACACGGCGGCGACCAGCGGCTGGCGCGCGAACCAAAAGCCGACCAGCACGCCGCCGGCCGATCCGATCACGAAGGCCAGGATCGATTCCGTCAGCGTGATGCCGAGATGCCTCCAGATCACACCGGACGAGAACCACTTGACGATCTGGGCGAAGACATCGACCGGGTTGGAGAAGAAGAACGGCGGCAGCAGGATCTTGCCGAACACGGGCACGGTCGTCAGCAATTGCCACAGCACGAGGCAGACGATGGCGACCAGGATTTGCAGCGCAAGCAGCGTGACGCGCGACATCAGACCGCCTCCGCCGCTTGCGTGGACTGCGCATAGCCCTTCATGACCTCGTCCTTGAGCACGCTCCATATCTCGCGATGAAGCGCATGGAACTCCTTGTCCAGCCGGACTTCAAAAATGTCGCGCGGGCGCGGCAGGCTCACGCGCCAGTCGCCGATGATGCGGGAGGACGGCCCTGCCGACATGATCACGACGCGGTCGGCGAGCGCGATCGCCTCTTCCAGATCATGGGTCACGAACAGCACGGCCTTGCGGTCGGCGTTCCAGAGGTCGAGCAGGAGGTTGCCCATCACCTGTCGGGTCTGCGCATCCAGCGGTCCGAATGGCTCGTCCATCAGCAGGATCTTTGGATTGCGGATCAGCACCTGCGCGAGCGCCACGCGCTTGCGCTGGCCGCCCGAGAGCATATGCGGATAGCGGCCGGCGAAGGCGCCCAAGCCAACCGAGGTCAGCCATTTCTGCGCCCGCGGCAGCGCCTCGCTGCGCGGCGTGCCGCTGACTTCGAGCCCGATCGCGACGTTGTCGAGCGCGGTCTTCCATGGGAACAGCGCATCGGCCTGGAACAGATAGCCGGCATCCCGGTTCAGCCCGGCGAGCGGCTGGTTGAATATCTTGACGCTCCCGGCAGCCGGCTTCAGCAGCCCGGCCGCGACGTTGAGCAGCGTCGATTTCCCGCAACCGGTCGGGCCGACGATGGCGACGAACTCGCCCTGCGCGACCGTCAGATGCGCCTTCTCCACCGCCGTATAGACCCGCCCGTCCCCCAGCCGGAACGCGACCTTGGCATCTTCCAGCGCCACTGCCGTGGGCGTTGTCATGTATTCCCTCCGAACTTGGTCCGATGCCTTAGCCGCTCGCGCGGCCAAGTTCAATCAAGCCGCCAAGCGTGGTACGCATAGACCTCGTCATCCCCTCCCTCCCGGGTGGGTCAGCGCAGTGAGCCCCCGCCCGATGCCGTCCATGCCGATGATTCGCTATGCCCATGTCACCAAGAGCTTCGGCGCGCTCAAGGCCGTGGACGATGTGTCACTCGACATCGCCGAAGGCGAGTTTGTGGCCGTCGTCGGCGGCTCGGGTTCGGGCAAGACGACGCTGCTGCGGCTCGCCAACCGCCTGATCGAGGCGGATGGGGGCACGATCACGGTCGAGGGCGACGACGTGCAATCCGCCGATCCGGTCGCGCTGCGGCGCCGCATCGGCTACGTCTTCCAGAGCGGCGGGCTGTTCCCGCATCTGAGCGTCGCCGACAATATCGGGATCACGCCGAAGCTGCTCGGCGTGCCGGCGGGAGATATCGCAACGCGAGTTGATGAGTTGCTCGAACTCGTGCAGCTCGATCGGGCCGCGCATCGCGACCGGCTGCCGGACGCGCTTTCGGGCGGCCAGCGTCAGCGGGTCGGCGTGGCGCGGGCGCTTGCAGCACGGCCCCGCATCGTACTGATGGACGAGCCCTTCGGCGCGCTCGATCCTCTCACCCGCGATGCGCTCGGCGACGATTTTCGTGAGCTGCACCGCAGGCTCGGCCTGACCACCGTGATGATCACCCACGATATGACGGAAGCGATTTTGCTCGCCGACCGCATCGCGGTGATGCGCAGCGGAAAGCTGCTCGCGCAGGGCACGCCAGTGGAGCTCTCGAAAACCAGTGACGCCTACGTGCTGGAGCTGCTACGGACGCCGCGACGCCAGGTCGAACGGCTGAACGCGCTGCTGCCACAGAGCGGTGCGGCATGAGCCTGTTGTCTGATCCGCGCTGGGGCGAGGCGCTGGCGCATTTGCCCGACTATCTCGGCAACCATGTGCGGGTGAGTTTGGCCGCGCTCGCGCTCGGCCTGATCGTCAGCCTGCCGCTGGCGATCCTGACGCGCAACCGCCCCACCCCGCGCGCTGTCCTGCTCGCGCTCGCCAGCATCGTGCAGACGGTGCCGGGGCTGGCACTGCTCGCGCTGTTCTATCCGCTACTGCTGCTTACGGCCTCCGTGACGCTGGCCTGGTTCGGCGTCTCATTCTCGGCGTTTGGCTTCCTGCCGGCGATGCTGGCGCTCGCGCTCTATTCGATGCTGCCGGTACTGCGCAATGGCATCACCGGCCTCAACGGCATCGATCCCGCGCTGATCGAGGCCGCGAAGGGCGTCGGCATGACCGCACGGCAGTCGCTGGTGATGGTCGAACTGCCGCTGGCCCTTCCGGTGATGATGGCGGGCATCCGTACCGCCGCAGTTTGGGTGATCGGCACCGCGACGCTGTCGACCCCGATCGGGCAGACCAGCCTCGGCAATTACATTTTTGCCGGGCTCCAGACCCAGAACTGGGTGTTCGTTCTGTTCGGCTGCTTTGCTTCGGCGCTGCTGGCGCTCGCAGTCGATCAACTGCTCGGTCTGATCGAGAGCGGCCTGCGCCGGCGCAGCCGCGCGCGTACAGCGCTTGGCGCGGCCGGGATCGCGGCACTGGTCGTCGCAACATTGGTACCGACGATGGGGCGCTCGTCGCAGAGCTATGTCGTCGGTGCCAAGACGTTCGCCGAGCAATACGTGCTATCGGCGTTGATGAGGGACCGGCTTCAGGCGGCCGGTCTTTCCGCCGTCTCACGATCCGGCCTCGGCTCAAGCGTGATATTCGAGGCGTTGAAAGCCGGCGATATTGATCTCTATGTCGATTATTCCGGCACGCTCTGGGCCAATCAGCTTCATCGCACGGACATCAAGCCGCGTGCGGAACTGTTGGCGGAGCTGAAAACAACGCTCGCGAAGGACAACATCACGCTGCTCGGCGAGCTCGGTTTCGAGAATGCCTATGCGCTGGTGATCCCGAAGAAGCGCGCCGAGGCACTTGGCATCCGCACCATCGCCGATCTCGCCGCGCATGCGTCGTCCCTGTCGATCGCCGGCGATTATGAATTTTTCTCGCGGCCCGAATGGGCGGCGCTGCAAAAGACCTATGGCCTCTCGTTCCGCGCCCAGCGCCAGATGCAGCCGGACTTCATGTATGCGGCCGTCGCCAGCGGCGAGGTCGATGTCATCGCGGGTTACACGAGCGACGGGCTGATCGCAAAATACGATCTCGTTGCGCTCGACGATCCCCGGCACGCGATCCCGCCCTACGATGCGATCCTGCTGCTGGCCCCGAAGCGCGCCGGCGACGAGCGGCTGCAGGCCGCGCTGAAGCCGCTGCTCGGCAAGATCGACATCGCGACCATGCGGGAAGCCAATTTGCGCGCCGCCGGCAATGACGCGAATTCGTCGCCGGATGCGGTGGCGAAGTGGCTGTGGGAGAAGGTGGGGAAGTAGGTTTTGCCGTATGTCCCGTCATCCCGAAAGCTTCACAAGCTCTCAGGATGACGGTGACGAAGACTACAGTCCCCGGATCATCCCCGCATCGATCAGCAGCCGGTTCAGCCGGCGCGCTTCGGCGCCGTCCTTGCAGCCGTAGAAGATCCCCTTGCAGCGGAGCATGATCTCCTTCTGCTCGGCGAAAGACGGATCGAGCGGGATGCCGGCGGCTTCCTGGATGACCAGCGGCAGATACGGGCCGTCGACCGTGTCCATCACGGCCTCGCTCTTCACCGGCTCGAAATTGACGGCGTCGATCGCGTAATAGGTCGCGTAGAGACGTGGGTCGTAGGCGTCGAGCTTCTTGCCGAGAGCACCTTCGTCGAGCCCGGGCTCGAGGATACCAGGCGCGAATTCCGGCTGGTGATCGCCGTAGCGCACGATCAGGAAGGGCTCGCCGGGGTAATTTTTCTTCAGGCCCGCGAGGAAAGCCTTGTACTGCTCGGCGCTCATCGCCTGCCGGCGCAGATATTCGTCGATCGACGGCATATTGCCCGGCGCGCGCCAGTTCGGCAGCAGATCGGGGCGGAAGCGCGTCTCCCAGGGGAAATGATTGGCACCGAGGTAGATGAAGGTGAACAGCGGCTTGTTCGGCGTCCGCTCACCCATCAGCCGGAGCGCCTTGTCGTAGAAGAAGCTATCCGGCTCGACATCCTTGGCGCCGAGATCCTTGGAGTCGAAGAATCGTTCGACGCCGGTCGTCAACTGAAAGCTGCGCGCGGCCATGAAGCCGCCATAGGCAGGATAGAGCGACATCGTGTCGTAGCCGCAGCGGCGCAGCGCCAGCGGCAGGCCGCGCTCGACACGGCCTGTCGCGATGCGCGTCACGAAATAGGCGAAGCGGCCGAACGAGCGCGAGGAAAGGCCCGCAAGCACGTTGTATTCGGTGAACCAGCTCGGCCCGCCATTGCTCTCGGCCAGAAATGTGCGCTCCTTGCCGTCCCAGGATTTGAAGTGACGGCCATAGCCTTGCGGCACCTTGATGCCCTGCGCGGCGCGGATGTCGAAGCTCGATTCATCATGGACCATGATGATGTTCGGCCGGCGGCCCGCGGGATGGCACGCATCGACCAGTGGCATGTTGAGCCGTTCGTTGGTCGAAGCAGCCGACTCCATGAAGCCGTATTGCGCGAAATCGGAGACCGCGCTGACGCCGGAGCGGAAGAATTTCGAGAGATAGCCGTCGTCGTAATAGCCGCGCCAGGCCTCGTCCGGATGATAGAGCGAATAGCCGACCAGCGCGGCGAGGCAGCCGAGCATGGAGGCGAGCGCCGGCAGCCTGCGAATGCGGAACGGATCGAGCCACCACAGCGCATACATCAGCGGCAGCGTGACGAGACCCGCCAGGACCACCGACCAGCGCAAATTCGGGAAGATCGTGAACAGGAACGCCACCGTGTCGCGGTCGATCATCATCAGGTCGATGAAGTTGACCGTCATCTGTACGACATCGTGCTTCAGCCGTGACAGCAGCACCAGCACCACGACCATGGTCAGCGACAACGCACCCGACAGCGCCGGCCGCCGCAGCAGCGCGATCCAGAAGAAGTTGAGGATGCTCCAGGCCAGCACGAAGGAGAGCCGCGCGCCGAAATCCGTCTCGGTCTCGTACATCAGTGCGAGCGCGGCAAGATGGGGCGCCGCAACCGCGAGCAGCCGCCAGATGCCGAGCGCGGCGACACTCGCCAGCACGGCGGTCGCGGCAGAAGGACCTGGATTGGGCGCGGGCGGCATCGACGACACGCTAAACTTTAGTCCGGCGGGTGATGCCAAGCGTCTCGCGTTTGAAAAATCGCGAAGGCGTCCGACGCAGCCGGAAGCCTGCACCGTGTCACAAAACTGTAACGGAACGGTCAAGGACAAGCAACGCGCGCGGCGATCCGAGCTTTGCTTATTGTCAGTGAGCGGCGAAGCGCCGCACGGCCAACTCTATCTCCTCACTCTGAGGGCCGGCAGGCGCGCTGGGGTTTGGCAATCCCGGCGATGAACAGGTCGATGACCCCTTCCGCCATCCGCTCGATCTCGCCCTCCTCCACGCCCCAGCGCGGAAGGTGGCCGTCGAGATTCATCCTGGCAAAACCATAGACCAGGGCGCGGCCGGCGATCTGGATGCGCTTGAGGTCGGCCGACCGCAGCAGGCCCTGCTTTGCCGCCTCAATCAGTATTCCCTCGGTCAGCGCGATCAATTCGGCATTGTCGCGCGTCAGGCCCGGCGAGTTGCCATGGGCGAAGTAGCGCCCGGTGGAGATGATCTCGAAATGCGCGGGATTGCGCCTCGCCCAGCGCACGTAGGCGAGGCCGAAGGCGCGGAAGCGGCCGAACGGGTCGGCGGCCGGTGCCTGGTCCAGCGCCACCTCGATCTCGGCACGGAAGCGCCGCTGCGCCTCCTCAGCCACCGCTGACATGAGCGCGTCGCGGTTGGGGAAGTGCCGGAACGGCGCGCCCGGCGAAACCGCGGCCCGGCGTGCGGCCTCGCGCACCGAGATTTCGGCCCCCTCCGCCGCCAATTGCAGCGCAGCGTCGATCAACACGCGGCGGAGATCGCCGTGGTGATAGGGCCGGACTTCAGAGGTGTTGCGGCGAGCACGCGGCTTGGCCGGCTGTCGGGCAGGCATGGAGCTTCCTAGCATCACCCGAACGTGAATGTAAGCAGCGATTACACCATTGACCGCGCAGCCAAGCCATATGTAATCGGTGATTACATAATGGAGCAAATCGCATGTCACAACCCCAAAACTGGTTTGAAGGCTGGCGGCTGCTTGCCGTCCTCGCATTGAGCCTGATCGCACTCAGCCTGTGGATTGCCTCGATGCGGCAGTTCGAGGTCGAGGGCGCGCGGATGGTGATCCGTTTCACGGCAAGAAGTTCGCTTCTGCTGTTCTGCCTTGCCTTCAGTGCCGCGGCACTGGCACGGCTGTGGCCCAGCGCCTGGACGCGCTGGCAGTGGCGCAACCGGCGCTATCTGGGCCTGAGCTTCGCCACCTCCCACGCCATCCACGCGGTTGCGATCGTCGCGTTCGCCAGGATGGATCCGGCAAGCTTTGCCGAGGCCACCTCGGCGGCCTCCTACATCTTCGGCGGCATCGGCTATGCCGCCATCATCGCCATGAGCGCGACTTCGTTCGACCGCACCGCCGCGCTGCTCGGGCCGCACGCCTGGCGCGCGCTGCACCTTACGGGCGGATACTATCTCTGGTTCCAGTTCGTGGTGTCGTTCGGCAAGCGCGTGCCTGCGATGCCGCTCTATGCCGCGTTTCTCATTCCGCTGATCGCCGTGATGACGCTGCGCCTGGTCGCGATGGCCGCTCGGCCGCGCGGACAGACGGCCGAGGCGAGCTGAACGTCGGTCAGCTCTGCGGCAGCAATCCGAGACGCTTGGCGATGATGCGGTCGACCACGCGCTTGGGCAGCGTGGCCGTCATCAAATGTCGCATCCGGTCCGGCGTGATCTGGTAGCGAACCTTGGGTCTCTCAGTCGTGAGCGCCTCGAAAACGACCTCAGCGATCCGCTCGGCCGGCAGCCCGGTCTCGCCGAGCTTCATCATGAACGCCTTGACCTTGTTCAGCGCCGGCAGATAAGGCGAGTTCTGGTAGACGGAGAGATCGATCTGCTCGGCCTTGCTCCAGATCGGCGTCTTGACCGCGCCGGGGGCGACGATGATGACGTCGATGCCGAACAGCATCAGTTCGCGGCGCAGGCTTTCCGATAGCCCCTCGATGGCGTGCTTGGAGGTACAGTAGGGCGCCGACAGCGGATTGCCGTTCTTGCCCGCGACCGAGCTGATCATCACGATCCGTCCCTTCGGCCCCTTCAGCGACAGGTCGGCACCGAGCAGCGGCCCGAAAGCCTGCGTCGCGATCACAGGGCCGATCACGTTGATGTCCATCTGGCGCCGGAAATTGTCGACCGACAGTTCGAGCACGGGACCGGCGACCGCGACACCGGCATTGTTGACCAGACCGGCCAGCGTCTCGCCGCCCAGCACCCCGCGTACTTCTCGTGCGGCGGCCAGCACGGCAGCCTCGTCGGTGACATCGAACAGCAGCGGGGTGAAGTTCGCGCCAAACTCACCGTTGAGCCGGTCGGCGTCCGCCTGCTTGCGGACGCTGCCGAAGACGCGATAGCCGCGCCCGATCAGAAATTTTGCAGTGGCCCAGCCAATGCCGGTGGACGCGCCGGTGACGACGACGGATCGCATGGTCTTTCCCCCCAACAGTTCCCGCGATCATGTAGGACAAAGACGTCAGTGCGCAATGCCGCCCGACACTCAAGGGGGCGCCGCAGATGTCAGTTCTTAAGATGAAGCGGCGCGAACGTCGCGGCGCGGGATGGATCGCGCCTTCACAATGCGGGTGAAGAGCCGAATCCTTACCCCTGAAGATGCTAGGCTTTCGGCGTTCACGCGCTTCTGAAAGATTTTGAAAAACCACGCGAGACCAAGAATGTGGTTTAAGCGTCAGTTCTTCGTTCTCAGGGAGTACTTCAGTTCGCGAAGAATTTGAATGAAGCAGCAATGCTTCGCGCGAGACGAAAAGAGCGAGACCGCTGTTTGCGATCCCGCTCAGATATAGTCGCGAAGGTTTAAGAATTGGTTTGGCGAGCGAAGCTTGTGTTTCGCTCCCGTATCCCGACGCGGCGTAAACGATACGCCGCGTCCGGACGACGGCGACTTAGTTCTTCGACTTGTCGACCAGCGCGCCCTTCTTGATCCAGGGCATCATGTCGCGCAGCTTGGCGCCGACTTCCTCGATCGGGTGCTCGGCGAGCTTGGCGCGGGTCGCCTTGAACGAGGTCTGGTTGACCTTGTTCTCGAGCATCCAGTCGCGGGCGAACTTGCCGCCCTGGATGTCGGCGAGGACACGCTTCATCTCGGCCTTGGTCTCGGCGGTGACGATGCGCGGGCCGGTGACGTACTCGCCATACTCCGCGGTGTTGGAGATCGAGTAGTTCATGTTGGCGATGCCGCCTTCATAGATCAGGTCGACGATCAGCTTCACCTCGTGCAGGCACTCGAAATAGGCCATCTCCGGCGCGTAGCCAGCCTCGACCAGCGTCTCGTAGCCGCCCTTGATCAGCTCGACCAGGCCGCCGCAGAGCACGACCTGCTCGCCGAACAGGTCGGTCTCGCACTCTTCCTTGAAGGTGGTCTCGATGATGCCGGCGCGCCCGCCGCCGACGGCGGAGGCGTAGGACAGGCCGAGGTCGTGGGCGTTACCCGAGACGTCCTTGGCGATCGCGATCAGGCAGGGCACGCCGCCGCCGCGCTGATACTCCGAGCGCACGGTGTGGCCGGGGCCCTTGGGCGCGATCATCAGCACGTCGAGATCGGCGCGCGGGTCGAGCAGATTGAAGTGGACGTTGAGACCGTGCGCAAACACGAGGGCGGCGCCCTTCTTCATGTTGTCGTGCAGGTGCTCGCGATAGATGTCGCCCTGGAGCTCGTCCGGGGTCAGCATCATGACGAGGTCGGCCCATTTGGCGGCCTCGGCGACTTCCATCACCTTGAAGCCGGCGGCTTCCGCCTTCTTGGCCGAGGCCGAATCCTTACGGAGCGCAATCGTCACTTCCTTGACGCCGGAGTCCTTCAGGTTGAGCGCATGGGCGTGGCCCTGGCTGCCGTAGCCGACGATGACGACCTTCTTGCCCTTGATCAGGTTCAGGTCGGCGTCGCGATCGTAATAAACACGCATGGTCGTTTCCTCATTCAGGGGCCGGAATCGGCCGTTGGTCAGATCTCGTCAGTCAGGTCTTGTCATTCAGGTCTTGGACGCTGAAATTTGCGGATTTCGGAGGCTGTCTAGAGCATTTTCAGCCCACTGGGAAACCCGATTCTGCATGGAAATCCGCGACATCATGCATCCATGAAAACGGGGTAGAGAGACGTCAGCAGCAGGATCGCCATCAGGATATTGAAGGCGCGGACCAGCCGCTCGGAGGTCAGGACCGGCCGCAATGCCGTGCCGAAAAAGGCCCAGACCACGGTCGAGACCGTGCCCACGAGCAGACTGATCAGGGTCTGGATCGCGATGTTGAGCGGGAATTGGGCGATGGCCGCATAGGCGGTGATGGTGCCGATCACGATCACCCAGCCCTTGGCATTGATCCACTGGAACATGGCGGCGCCCCAGAAGGTCATCGGACCGCGGGCGCTCCCTTCGCCCGGCTTGACCGCGCCGGAGAAGGCGATGACCGCGGCCAGGTAAATCAGATAAGCGGCGCCGGCATATTTCAGGATGGTCTGAAGAATGGGATAGGCCAGGAATACCGTGCCGAGACCGAGGCCGACTGCACCGACCATGAAGGCAAAGCCGATGGTGATGCCGGCGATGTGCGGGATGGTGCGACGGAAGCCGTAGGTCAGTCCCGACGACAGCAGCATGATGTTGTTCGGCCCCGGCGTGAAGAACATCACGAGGGCGAAGATGATGAAGGCGTAGAGCAGCGACTGAGACATGTTCACCTCACGCGACCTTGGCCAGCGCCCGCGGGCGCCGCGCCAGCACCATCACCGCGATGCCACCGACCACGGTCAGCATGCCGGCAAGCCGCAACGGGCCGAACTTCTCGCCGAACACGATGCTCGACGCGGCCGAGCCGACGAACGGCACCAGAAGCGCGAACGGCACCACTTGCGCCGCGGGATAGTCACGCAGCAACCGGCCCCACAGCCAATAGGCGATGCTGGTGGAGATGGCGCCGATCACCAGCAGGCAAATGAGGCCGGTGAGCGACATGTGGATCAGCGACTGCCAGGTCGGCGCCGGTCCGTTGACCACCAGCGTGAGCGCGAACAGCGGCATCGCGGTGGCGAGACACAACCAGGCGAACAGATCGAACATCGGCACGCCGCGAGCACCGCGTAACAGGATATTGCCGATCGCAAAACTGACCGGCGCGATCATCAGCACGGCGAAGGCACCGACGCTGAAATCATAACCAACGGTGCCGCAGATCATCAGGAGACCGACGGCTGCGATGACGATGCCCAGCGTCTGCGCCGGCGTCGGCCGCTCGCCGAATGCGATCGCGGCAAGGCCGATCGTGAACAGTGCCTGGCTCTGCACGACGACGCTGGTCAACCCCACCGGCACGCCATGGGCGATGCCGTAGGCCTGGCTCAGAAACTGGCCGAGAAAGAGCGTGAAGCTGATGGCGATCAGGAGCGACCAGGCAATCTTCGGCTTGCGAATGAACAGGCACGGCACCGCGGCAATCGTGAAGCGCATCGCCGTCATAAGCTCCGGCGAAAATTCGTCGAGCGCAATCCGGCTCGCCACGAAGGCAAGCCCCCAGATGATCGCCACCAGGATGGCGATGAGGATGTCGGCCGGCTTCATTGTTGTTCCTGGTTCTGCCTTGTCGTGCAGCCCTGTTGTTGTCGTCTAGTCTTGCTCGCCGGCCTTTACGTGGAAGAATTGGATTTCCGCAGCAGATAAGTGCCGTGCATAGGGGCGTGGTAATCGGCCGAGACCACTGTGAAGCCGACATCGGTCAGCATCCGCTCCATGACCCAGCCAAAAGTGGAATATTCGTCGCGCATGTGGGTGACGACGCTGTCACGCGAGACATCGTGGTTCTTGATCTCAAAGTCGGCCCATTGCTCGACGTCGCGCTCGACGGCATCGGGCATCGAGGCGTAAACGATGTCGCGCAAATAGAAGGTCGCACCGGGCTTGAGCGCGCGATAGATCCGCGACATCGCCACCGCCTTCCAGAAATCCGGCAGATGGTGCAGCGTGAACTCGCTGACGATCAGGTCATAGGATTCCGGCCGGTAGGCAAAACTGAGCAGGCCGGCAGACTGCGTGCGCACAGGCGCCTTGCGATCGCGCGCATAGATCTCGGCGAGCGCCAGCATCGCGGGCGAGATGTCGATGGCGTCGACCTCGGCACCCATCAGCGCCGCCTCGGTCGCGAGCACGCCGTTGCCGCATCCGATGTCGGCGATGCGCCAGCCGCGTTGGACCCCGAGCATTTTCAGCGCGGCGCGCGCCCGCAGATCGGCGTCGTCGTGGCTGTCGTAGATCGACGCCACGGCGGGCCCGATGCCCATCCGGTTCCGCTCGTTATAGTACCAGTCGCGCGCCAGCATGGTTCACATCCCTTCGGGCCCGCGGCCGATCGCGGCAACGCCGGTGCGCGACACTTCGACGAGGCCAAGCGGACGCATCAGGTCGATAAACTGGTTGATCTTGTCGGTATTGCCTGTGATCTCGAACACAAAGCTCTCGGTGGTGGCGTCGATCACGCGGGCGCGGAACGCATCCGCCAGCCGCAGCGCCTCGACGCGATGCTCGCCCTGCCCGCGCACCTTCACCATCGCCAGCTCGCGCTCGATCGAGCGTTTCGTCAGCGTCATGTCGACGACGCGATAGACGGGGATCATGCGATCGAGCTGATGCTTGATCTGCTCGATCACCATCGGCGTGCCGGTGGTGACGATGGTGATGCGCGAGAGATGCTTCTGGCTCTCGGTCTCCGAGACGGTGAGGCTCTCGATGTTGTAGCCGCGCCCCGAGAACAGGCCGATGACGCGCGCGAGCACGCCGGGCTCGTTCTGCACGAGCACCGAGAGCGTGTGCGTCTCGTTCGGATCGTGGCGCTCCTCGATGAAATAGGCGGATGCGGGTTGGTTCATTGTCGTCCCCTCTATTCTCGTCGTTACGCCGTCGCCCGAAGGGCGACCGGCGCATCCGCCCCGACCCAATCGCGGAACAGATCGAAATCGATATTGCCGCCGGACAGCACGAGTCCGACGCGCTTACCCGACAGTTTCGTCTTTTCCTGAAGCGCCGCGGCGAGCGCGGCGGCGCCGGCGCCTTCGGCGAGATTGTGCGTGTCGGTCCAGTAGGCGCGGATCGCGGCGGCGACCTCGTCGTCGGTGACCTCTACGATGTGCGAAGCGCCCTTGCGGATGATGGCGAGCGCTTCCGGATCGGGAATCCGCGTCGCCATGCCGTCCGCGAGCGTGTTGCTGGTCTCGGTCGTCACGACGTGGCCTGCCGCAAACGACAACGCGTAGGACGGCGCCTCCGTCGATTGCACGCCAACGATCTCGGTCTTCAGGCCCAGCAGATCTCGCGCCATGATGCAGCCGCAGATGCCCGAGCCCTGCCCGATCGGCACATAGAGGATGTCAAGATCCGGTGCAGTCCTGAACAGTTCGAGCGCATAGGTCGCCACACCCAGAACAAGATCCGTATGGAACGACGGCACCATGTGTAACCCGGCGAACTGCGCACGGCGGCCGGCCTCCTCACGCGCAGCTTGAAAGTCCTCGCCATGCTCGACGAGCTCGGCGCCAAACATCTGCATCGCGCGGTTCTTCTCGACCGAATTGCCGCGCGGCACGTAAATCACCGCTGGCACGCCGAAGCGACTCGCTGCAAAAGCGAGGCTCTGGCCGTGGTTGCCGCGCGTCGCCGAGATGATGCCCGGAATGTTGGGCCGCTCGCGCTTCAGACGTTCGAGATAGACCAGCCCGCCGCGCACCTTGAAGGCGCCGATCGGCGTGTGGTTCTCATGCTTGACCACGACCTGTGTGCCGAGCCGCTCGGCGAGCAGCGGCCAGGCGTACGCCGGCGTCGCCGGCACCGCCTGCCCCACGATCGCATGTGCGCGTTCGAGCTCCTTCAGGTCGAACATCGCGCTTACACCAGCGCCTTGCCGCCGGCGAACGCCTTTGCGGTGGCTTCGTCGTTGGCCTGCTCCGGCAACAGCATCTCGTTGTGCGCCTTGCCGGAGGGAATCATCGGGAAACAATTTTCCAGCGCCGCGACGCGGCAGTCGAACAGCACCGGGCGCTTGACCGAGATCATCTCCTGGATGGCGCCATCGAGGTCGGCAGGCTTGTGCACCTGGAAGCCGACGCCGCCATAGGCCTCCGCGAGCTTGACGAAATCCGGCAGCGCCTCCGAGTAGGAATGCGACAGCCGGTTGCCGTGGAGCAGCTGCTGCCACTGCCGCACCATGCCCATGTACTGGTTGTTCAGGATGAAGATCTTGATCGGCAGCTCGTACTGCACCGCCGTCGACATCTCCTGCATCGTCATCTGCACCGAGGCATCGCCCGCGATGTCGATGACGAGGCTGTCGGGATGGGCCACCTGCACGCCGACCGCGGCCGGCAGGCCGTAGCCCATGGTGCCGAGACCGCCTGAGGTCATCCAGCGATGCGGCTCCTCGAAACCGAAGAACTGCGCCGCCCACATCTGGTGCTGGCCGACCTCCGTGGTGATGTAGGTATCCTTGCCGCGCGTCGCCTCGAACAGGCTCTGGATCGCGTGCTGCGGCAGGATGACGTCGTTGCTCTTTCTAAAATAGAGCGAGTTGCGGGCGCGCCACTGCGCGATCTGCTGCCACCACGCCTTGACGTCGGGCTTCTTCGCCTCCGCCTTGAACACCTGGAGGATGTCGCCGAGGATGTTGCCGCAGTCGCCGATGATCGGCACGTCGACGCGGATGTTCTTGTTGATCGAGGACGGGTCGATGTCGATGTGGATCTTCTTCGACCCCGGCGAGAACGCATCGACGCGGCCGGTGATGCGGTCGTCGAAGCGCGCACCGACGCACAGCATGACGTCGCAATCATGCATGGTCATGTTGG
Organism: Bradyrhizobium sp. 197; assembly: GCF_023073375.1. Classification (NCBI taxonomy): domain Bacteria; kingdom Pseudomonadati; phylum Pseudomonadota; class Alphaproteobacteria; order Hyphomicrobiales; family Nitrobacteraceae; genus Bradyrhizobium; species Bradyrhizobium sp. 197. The sequence goes on from NZ_JADPJJ010000030.1 coordinate 88,266, forward strand.
CTTCGTAGGTGCCGTGCATGCCGAGCATGCCGAGCCAGCTCTTGCCCGACGCGGGATACGCGCCGAGACCCATCAGCGTGGAGGTGATCGGAAAGCCGGTGACCTCGACCAGCTCGCGCAGCAGCCTGGTCGCCTCGGGGCCGGAATTGATGACGCCGCCGCCGCTGTAGATCACGGGGCGCTTGGCATTGGCGAGCAGCGCCACGGCCTTGCGAATCTGCGTCGCATCGCCCTTCACGCGCGGCGCGTAGGAGCGATGCACGTCGGACTTGCGCGGCGGATGATAGGTGCCGGTCGCGAACTGCACGTCCTTGGGGACGTCGACGAGCACCGGGCCCGGTCGCCCCGTAGTCGCAACGTAGAACGCCTCGTGCAGCACCTTGGCGAGATCGTTGACATCGCGCACCAGCCAGTTGTGTTTGGTGCAGGGGCGCGTGATGCCGACGGTGTCGCATTCCTGGAATGCGTCATTGCCGATCAGATGCGTCGGCACCTGGCCGGAGATGCAGACCAGCGGGATCGAGTCCATCAGCGCATCCGTCAGCGGCGTCACCATGTTGGTGGCGCCGGGGCCGGAGGTCACCAGCGCGACGCCCGGCTTGCCGGTCGAACGCGCATAGCCTTCGGCGGCGTGGCCCGCGCCCTGCTCGTGGCGGACCAGGATGTGCTGGACCTCGCTCTGCTGGAAGATCTCGTCGTAGATCGGAAGCACGGCGCCGCCCGGATAGCCGAAAATGTCGGTCACGCCATGATCGATGAGCGCGCGGACGATCATCGCGGCGCCGGTCATCTGGTTCGGATCGTGGCTCTTGTCGCTCATTGGCTTGCTCCGGATGCGCTGTTGTCAGCGGCTTCGTTCGTGTCGGGTTCGGGAAATAAAAAAGGCCCCGAAGAGGGCCCCATGCACACCGCCTGTCATGTGGATGGCAGCTAGCCACCCCCGGCGGTGTGCCTGGGTACGACGGCGATAAGAAGTTTGGTAATAATGTTACGCATGGCAGGTGCCCAGCTTCCCAAAGGTTGCGCGAAACATAGCGACCAACGCCCCGATGTCAAGGCAATGTGGCCGTTCCCGCGCGATTTAGGCAGTGTAGCGGCGTTCCCGGAGTTCGGCGAGCGGTAAATATGGGAGCCGAGGCACAAAAGCACGTCAGCCCGAGTCCCGTGCCGCGTTCACGATCGCCGCGAGCCAGCCCCTCGCCTCCTCCGGCTTGACCCATTCGAACTCCGGCAATTGGTGCCGGAACCAGGTGAACTGCCGCTTGGCGTAATGGCGCGTGTCGGCGCGGCCGATCGTGGCCGCTTGCTCCAGGCTGAGCTCACCGCGCAGCTGCCGGATCAGGGCCGGCACGCCGTGAGCCTTCATCGCCGGCAGCAGCGGATCGAGGTTTCGGGCGGCGAGACGCTCAACCTCCTTCAGTGCGCCGGCCCCTAACATGGTGTCGAAGCGGGCGTCGATGCGGGCGTAGAGCTCGTCGCGCTCGGGCGCGAGGAACACCGCGCGAAAACTGTCCCTGGGCAAGAGCGGCGGCTGGCCCTCATGGTGCCAGTCCAGTAGCGAACGGCCGGTGGCTTCGACCACTTCGAGCGCGCGCGCAATGCGCGTGCGGTCGCGCAGGTTCAATCGCTCGGCCGCCCGCGGATCGCGACGCGCGAGTTCCGCGTGCAGCGCCTCGACGCCGTTCCGCTCCAGCCGCGCCCGAACGTCCTCGCGTAGCTCGGCAGGGATCGGCGGTACCACGGAAAGGCCCGCCGTCAGCGCCTTGAAATACAACCCGGTGCCGCCGATGAAGATCGGCTGGCGGCCTTCGGCTTTCGCCTCTTCGAGCGCCTTCGCCGCGTCGCTCACCCAGGCACCGGCCGAAAAATTGACGGCCGCATCGACATGGCCGTACAGGCGGTGAGGCACCCGCGCCTCGTCGCCCTGTGTCGGGCGCGCGGTGATGATACGGAGGTCGCGGTAGACCTGCATGGAATCGGCATTGATGACGACGCCGCCCGTAGCGAGCGCAAGCTCGAGCGCCAGCGCCGACTTGCCGCTGGCGGTCGGGCCTGCGATAAGCACGGCCTTGCCAACATGCCTTCTGCCGACTTGCCCCTCGCTCACGAAAACCTCAAATGTCCCTCGTCGCCACGCTGATCTGCAACCCGAATAATCCCGCGCTCGACTCTACCATCGTCGACGGCGCCCGCGCCGTGCTGCCACAGGCGGCTCCCGCGCAATGGCTGTTCGACGGGGTTGCAGTCGACATCCCGTTCGGCGCCGACAGTAACCTCGAAGGCGACCGTCACGCCATCGAACAGCGGTTGCGCGAGCTTCGCGGCGACCTTCCCATCGACATCGTCGTGCAGCCAGTCGGCTTCCGGCGCAAGAAGCTTTTTCTCGCCGACATGGATTCCACCATGATCGGGCAGGAGTGCATCGACGAACTCGCCGATCTTGTCGGGATGAAGACCCACGTGGCCGCCATTACCGAGCGCGCGATGCGCGGCGAGATCGAGTTCGAGCCGGCGCTGCGCGAGCGCGTTGCGCTGCTCAAGGACCTCCCCGCCAGTGCCGTCGACGAGGTGCTGGCCAAGCGCATCACGCTGACGCCGGGCGGCCGCGAACTGGTCGCGACCATGCGCGTCCACGGCGCCTATGCCTGCCTCGTCTCCGGTGGCTTCACGCTGTTCAGCAGTGCGGTCGCTGCCAAGATCGGCTTCCAGGAGAACCGCGCCAACGAGCTCGTCGTCCGCGACGGCAAGTTCACCGGCGAGGTCAAGGAGCCGATCTTGGGCCGCGCGGCAAAGCTTGCGACGCTGGTGGATCTGATGGAGTCGTTCGATCTCGACGACATCGACTCGCTGGCGGTGGGCGACGGCGCCAATGATCTCGCGATGATCCAGGCGGCGGGGCTGGGCGTGGCGTATCATGCCAAGCCGTCGGTTGCGGCCGCGGCCGCCGCGCGGATCGATCACGGCGATCTCACCGCGCTGCTGTATGCGCAGGGGTATCGGCGCGAAGAGTTCGTGGGGGCGTAGCGTCCTCTCCGCCGTTGTCGCCCGCCTTGTGCGCAATTGCGCACTGGGCTGGGTGATCCAGAGTTCCAGAGACCGCGAGGATAGAACCGAGAAGCCGCGGCGTACTGGATGCCCCGGACAAGCCGGGGCATGACAGTGAGTTTGTGGTAGGCGCCGTTGTTCCTACTGCACGCTCAGCGCGACAAACCGCAGCTCGCCGTCGGCATTCGACACCAACAGCAGCACCGACTTCTTGCCGTCCTTCTTGAGCTGGTCGACCCGCTTCTGGATGTCGGCTCCGTTTGACACCGCCTCCTGCGCCACCTCGACGATGACATCGCCGGCGGAGAGCCGCTTTTCCGCGGCGTCCGAATTGGCGTCGACATTGGTGACGACCACGCCCTTGACGGTGTCCTTGATCTTGTAGCGCGTACGCAGATCCTTGCTCAGCGCCGCGAGATCGAGGCCGAGCGCCTTCTGCGTCACAGTCTTTTCAGGCGCGGGCTCATCGGTCTTCACCACGGCCTGTACCTTGTCGGGATCCTGCAACCGGCCGAGCGTGACCTTCTTGGTCTCTTCCTGGCCCTTGCGAATGATGATGACGTCGACCTCCTTGCCGACCGCCGTGTCGGCGACCACGCGGGAGAGATCCTTGGGGTCCTTGACGTCCTTGCCGTCGAACTTGATGACGACGTCGCCGGGCTCGATGCCGGCCGGTTTGGCCGGGCCCTTGTCGTCAATGCCGGCAACCAGCGCTCCGCGCGGCGGCTTGATGTTGAGGCTCTCGGCGATCTCGTCGGTGACGCTCTGGATGCGGACGCCCAGCCAGCCGCGGCGCAATTCGCCGAACTGACGGAGCTGGTCGACGACACCCGCGACCGTCTTCGACGGTACGGCGAAGCCGATGCCGATCGAGCCGCCGGACGGCGAGATGATCAGCGTGTTGACGCCGATGACGTCGCCATCGAGGTTGAACAGTGGACCGCCGGAATTGCCGCGGTTGATGGAGGCGTCGGTCTGAATGTAGCTGTCGTAGGGACCTGAGGAGATGTCGCGGTTCTTCGCCGAGACGATACCGGCCGTCACGGTGCCGCCGAGGCTGAAAGGATTGCCGATCGCGACGACCCAGTCGCCGAGGCGCAGCTTGTCGGAATCGCCGAACTTCACCGACACCAGCGGCTTCGGCGGCTTGAACTTCAGCACGGCAAGGTCGGTCTTCTTGTCGACGCCGACCAGCTCGGCCTTGATCTTGGTACCGTCGTTGAGGATGACGCTGATCTCGTCGGCGTCCGCGATGACGTGGTTGTTGGTGACGACGACGCCTGATGTGTCGATGATGAAGCCGCTGCCGAGCGAGTTGGTCTTGCGCGGCGCCGGGCTGTTCTCGCCGCCCTTGCTGCCGCCGCCGGGACCCTTGCGATTCTTGAAGAAGTCGTCGAAGAACTCCTCGAAGGGCGAGCCGGGCGGCAGTTGCGGCATGGCGTTGCTGCCGCCGCCACCTTTGGCGTCGACGGTCTGCGAGGTCGAGATGTTGACGACCGCGTCGATCACCTTCTCGGCAACGTCGGCGATGCCGTCCGGTCCGCGCGCAGAGGCCGGTGTGCCGAATGCGCTGAAAGCGCCAACGGCGAGCGCGGCCAGCCCTAAGCGCAAACGGGTCGGGGCAATGATGGCAGCGGTCATTGTGATCTCCAGGGAATGCGGATTCGGCGTCAAGACTGCGCTTGAACGGGGGGACGGCGCAAGCGCAGACCTTAACGGGCCTCAAGACCCGGACAATACGGCGAAAACCGGTCCCTCGCCTTCACTTTGGCGTTGGCGCGACGGCTAAATTGGACGTCGCATAACCCAGATCAGGATCAGGCCGGCCACGGCCGAACCAATCCCCACCGCCCGCAGGACATTGTCCGGAGTGGCCATGGCGCTTTTCATGGCCTTGCGCATCCAGGCCGGACTTGCCGCGAACATCAAGCCTTCCAGCACGAACAGGATGCCCAAGCCGATGAGGAAGTCGGCGAACGCAATGGACCTCATCGGATTGGAACCTCCCGTTGTGCTGTTCTTGTCCGGACGAAGGGCGGCCAGACCGGCCGCCCTCGTCTGGCTTACGGCTTCGCTGGCGTCGTGGTCGCCGTCTTGCCGGACGGGTTACCAAAGAACCGGAAGAAATCCGAGTCCGGGCGCAGGAGGAAGCGGGTATCGTTCGACCGCAACCCATTCTCATAGGCCGACATCGAGCGGTAGAAGGCGAAGAAATCCGCATCCTGGCCGTAGGCTTCGGCGAACAGACGGTTGCGCTCGGCATCGCCGACGCCGCGCGTTTGCTCGGCCTGTGACCTTGCTTCTGCCTCGATTACGGTTGCCTCGCGGTCTGCCTTGGAGCGGATCTCCTGTGCCTTCTGGCCGCCCTGCGCGCGGAACTCGGCGGCTTCCCGCTCGCGCTCCGTCTTCATGCGCTGATAGACCGCCTGGCTGTTCTGCTCCGGCAAATCGGCGCGGCGGATCCGGACGTCAACGACCTGGATGCCGTAGCCGTCGGCCTCGTGATCGAGCTGATCGCGGATGCGCTGCATCAGCTTCTCGCGGTCGTCGCGCACCACGTTGATGAACGTGACCTCGCCGAGCACGCGGCGCAGTGCCGCGTTCAGCAGGGTGGTGAGCTGGATGTTGGCGGCCTGGATCGAGCCGATGCTCTGATAGAACCGCAACGCGTCCTTGATGCGGTAGCGCGCGAAAGCATCGACCACGAGCCGCTTCTGGTCGGACGCGATCGCTTCCTGTGACGGGTTCTCGAGATCGAGGATCCGCTTGTCGATGTTGATCACCGAATTCCACGGCGCCTTGAAATGCAGGCCGGGAGCGGTAACGACGTCGACGGGCCGGCCGAACTGCAACACGATGGTCTGCTCAGTCTGCGCTACCGTGAACAGCGACATGTAGCCCACGATCACGACAAGCAGGAGCCCGAGCAGCGCGACGATACCTGTAACTGGAGACCTCATCGGTTGCCTCCGGTCGTTTGCTGGCCGGTTGCAGGCGGCCGCTTGGCCGTCAATTCGCTGAGCGGCAGATAGGGCACGACGCCCTGGCCCGACTGGCCGCCGTCATAGATGAGCTTCTCCGAGCCGCCGAGCACGCGCTCCATCGTCTCAAGATAAATCCGTTCACGCGTCACGTCGGGCGCCTTCTTGTATTCATCGTAAACCTTCAGGAAGCGCGAGCTCTGGCCCTTGGCCTCGGCGACCGTCTGCTCCCTGTAGCCTTCGGCGGCCTGCATGATCTGCGCCGAACGTCCGCGTGCCTGCGGCACGACCTGGTTGGCGTAGGTCTGCGCCTCGTTTTGCAACTGCTCGAGATTGGCGCGCGCCGCCTGGACGTCGCGGAAGGCGTCGATCACCTGGGCCGGCGGATCGACCTTCTGCATCTGCACCTGGCTGATCTGAATGCCGGCGCCGTAGGTGTCCAGGGTCTTCTGGATCAGCTCCTGCACGCCCTGTTCGGTGACGTTGCGCGCGCCGGTCAGGATCGGCTGGATCTGCGAGCGGCCGATCACCTCGCGCATCGAGCTCTCGGCGACCGCCTTCACGGTGCCCTCGGGATTCTGGATGTTGAAGAGGAAATCGCCAACGCCATTGGGCTTGATGCGCCAGAGCACGGTGAAATCGACGTCGACGATGTTCTCGTCACCGGTCAGCATCAGGCTCTCTTCCGGCACGTCACGAATGGAGCGGCCGCGCCGCGCCGGATCGTCGATCAGCGTCATGCCGATGGAGATGGTGGAAACGCGCAGTGCCTTCGGTAGCAGCACGGTCTCGATCGGATAGGGCAGGTGATAGTTCAGGCCGGGCTCCACGGTGCGAACATGCTTGCCGAAGCGCAGCACGACGCCGAGCTCTTCGGACTGCACCCGGAAGAAGCCCGACAACAGCCAGAACGCTACGATGAGCAGCACGATCAGCGTGATGCCGATGCCGGAGAAATAGCCGCCCGGCATGATCTGCTGGAGGCGGTCCTGGCCGCGGCGCAGAAGGTCTTCCAGATCCGGCGGCCTCGGTCCGACCGGCTGCGGGCCGTTGCCCCATGGTCCCTTCGGACCCGAGCCCCATGGGCCACCGCCCTGATTCTTCCACGGCATTCGATGCTCTCCTCGGCAGGGTGAAATTGCCCCAGCCCGCTTTGTCCGGTCCGGCTTTATAGGGGACAGGCAGGTCCCTTACAACGCGGCCCTCGCTGTCTTCCGAGCTATGCTCGGGCACGAAAAAGTCAATGTAAACATTGGCGAAAGCGGTTAATGGCGCGGCCGCCGACGATATGTCACATAGGAGTAGTCGGCGCTGTCGTCGGGTCCGGCAGGATGACGTACACGCGCCACCTCATCCCAGTCTGCCTTGTCGATGTCGAAATACGTGTCGCCTTCGGGGCGCGCATGCACTTCGGTGATTTCGAGGCAATCGGCGCGATCGAGCCATTGCCGATAGATTTCGGCGCCGCCGATCACGGCGATCTCGGCGACCGAACGCCGCAGGGCATCGCCGCGCGCGACGGCGCCTGCCTCGGCAGCCGATGTCGTGACGATGGCGCCAGTGGCGCGATAATCCGCATCGCGCGTGATGACGATGTTGGTGCGGTCCCGAAGCGGCCGGGGCAGGGATTCGAAGGTCCTGCGGCCCATGATCACGGGCTTGCCGATCGTGAGCGCCTTGAAGCGTGTCATGTCGGATTTCAATCGCCACGGAATCGCGTTGCCGGCGCCGATGACGCCGTTCTCCGCGATCGCGACGACGAAGACGATCTCCATCAGGTCGCGCTCCCGGCAAGCCGCGTCAGCGCCGGACCGGTGACGCGGCACAGCGTCCAGTCGTCCAGCATGGCGGCACCGAGCGACTTGTAGAACGCGATCGACGGTGCGTTCCAGTCGAGCACCGCCCATTGCAGCCGCGACCAGCCGTTTTCGACGCATTCCACGGCAAGGCGCACGAGCAGCGCCTTGCCGAGGCCCCTGCCCCGATGCGACGGCCGCACATACAAATCTTCGAGATAGATGCCGTGGCGGCCGCTGAACGTAGAGAAATTCACAAACCACACCGCGAAGCCGACCGGCTCGCCATTCCACTCGGCGATTGCGCAATGGAGTTGCGGTCTCTCACCGAACAGCGCGTCGGTGATCATCGCCTCGGTCGCTTCGACCTCGTGCGAAAGCTTTTCGTACTCGGCGAGCTCGCGGATGAAAGCGAGAACGAGCCCGGCTTCGTCTGGACGCACACGGCGGATGTTGAGCGACATCGGCTTCAGACCGCGACTGCTGCCTTGATGTGCGGATGCGGATCGTAGCCGACCAGCTCAAAATCCTCGTAACGGAAGGAGAAGATATCCTTCACGTCAGGATTGATCCGCATCACCGGCAGCGCGCGCGGCGCACGCGTGAGCTGGAGCTTCGCTTGCTCCAGATGGTTGGAATAGAGGTGGGTGTCACCGAACGAATGCACGAAGTCGCCGGCCTTCAGGCCCGTGACCTGCGCCACCATCATGGTGAGCAGCGCGTAGGAGGCGATGTTGAAGGGCACGCCGAGGAACACGTCGGCCGAGCGCTGATAGAGCTGGCACGACAGCTTGCCGTTGGCGACGTAGAACTGGAACAGGCAGTGGCACGGCGGCAGCGCCATCTTGTCCACTTCGGCCGGATTCCATGCCGAGACGATCAGGCGGCGCGAATCCGGATTGCGCTTGATCATGTCGATCACGTTGGCGATCTGGTCGATGCTGCGTCCGTCCGGCGCGGGCCAGGAGCGCCATTGATGGCCGTAGACGGGTCCGAGATCGCCGTTGGCATCCGCCCACTCGTCCCAGATGGTGACGCCGTTGTCGCGCAGATATTTGACGTTGGTGTCGCCCTTCAGGAACCACAACAGCTCATGCACGATCGCCTTCAGCGGCAGGCGCTTGGTGGTCAGCATCGGAAAGCCGGCGGACAGGTTGAAGCGCATCTGATGGCCGAACACCGACAGCGTGCCGGTGCCGGTCCGGTCGGTCTTTTCCGCGCCGTCTGAAAGAATCCGCTCGAGCAGGTCCTGATACTGGTGCATGTGCGTGAGCCTTTGGGGAGGCGGCAAACTTAGCGGCCACCCCCGCGCCGCGACAGCGTCGATTCGCCATCCCTACGCATTATACCCGGAAAAATGAGCGTTCCCGGCGCAAACGACAAGGGGCGGAACTTGCGTGCCGCCCCTCGCCTATCGACTTGATCCTGCTGGCTAACTTGCCGGCTTGAGCACCGGGGTCCACTTCGCGATCTCGCTCTTGACGAGGGTCGCCAGCGCCTCCGGCGTCCGGTCCGCGGGCGCCGGAATGACGCTGCCGAGCTCGAGCAGGCGCTTGCGCACGGTCGCGTCGTCGAGCGCCTTGACGGCCGCGGCGTTCAGGCTCGCTATGATCGCGGGCGAAGTTCCCTTCGGCGCGAACATCGCATTCCAGGCCTGGGCCTGGAATGCAGGCAGGCCGGCTTCCGCCGTCGTCGGCACGTTCGGCAGCGACGGATTGCGCTCGGCCGTTGCGATCGCATAGGCCTTGATGGTGCCGGCATTGATCTGCGGCACGGCGTTGACGATCTGGTCGCAGATGTAATCGACCTGGCCCCCCACCAGCGCATTCATCGCGGGGCCCGTGCCGTTGAAGGGCACGCCGACGGGCTTGATGTCGAGGATGGAATGCAGCAGCTCGCAGGAGACGTGCGAGACAGAGCCGACGCCGGCGTGGGCAGCGTTGACCTTCTCGGCATTGGCCTTCACGTAAGTCACGAATTCCTTGAGGTCCTTCGGCGGAAAGTCCTTGCGCGCCAGGATCAGGATCGGCGTGCCCGCCAGCAACGCGACCGGCTCAAAATCCTTTTCCGGATGATAGGCGAGCTTCGGATAGAGCGGCACGGAGGCAGCATGCGTGCCCATGTGCCCGGTGATGAGCGTATAGCCGTCATTGGCCGCACGCGCGGCGCGCGTGGTCGCGGTGGTGCCGCCGGCGCCGACCACGTTCTCGATGATGATGCTCTGTCCCAGCGTCTGCGCCATGTGTCCGGTGACGATGCGCGAGATCACGTCGGTCGGACCGCCGGCCGCGAACGGCACGATCATGGTGATGCCGCGCGTCGGATAGGTCTGCGCCGCAGCCGGTGCGACAAAGCCGCACAACGACGCCAGCACCGCGGCACATGCGCCTGCAAGCGCGCGAATGGAAGTCATCTCGATCCCCTCGTCGATCCGTTTGTCGGTCTCTTGAGCCCACAAGCAAAATGCCGGCCACAAGGGCCGGCATTTTCATTTCACGAAGCCGTCATACAAGTCGATTGGACTTCCGAATGCGGCGCGCCGACGCAGGCGCGAAGACGACGCAAGAAGCGTAGCCTTCAGTTCTCGGATTCGGTGAACACCTCGTCGCGCTTGGCACGCAACGTGGGCAGCACCGTGAGCACCAGCAGGAAGGCCGCAATCGCAAGCAGCACGGCCGACAGCGGACGCGTCAGGAACACGCTCCAGTCGCCGCGCGAGATCAGCAACGCACGGCGCAGGTTCTCTTCCATCAGCGGTCCGAGCACCATGCCGAGCAATAGCGGCGCCGGTTCGAAATCGTGCTTGATCAGCCAGTAGCCGACCAGACCAAACACGCCAGCGAGGATGACATCGACCGGTGCGTTGTTCACCGAGTAGATTCCGATCGCGCAGAAAATCACGATCGAGGGGAACATCAGCCGGTAGGGCACGCGTAACAGCCGCACCCAGATTCCGACCAGCGGCAGGTTGATGATGATCAGCATCAGATTGCCGACCCACATCGAAGCGATCATGCCCCAGACCAGCTCCGGCTGCTTCTGCATCACCTGCGGGCCTGGCACGATGCCGTGGATGGTCATCGCGCCCACCATCAGCGCCATCACCGCATTGGGCGGGATGCCGAGCGTCAGCAACGGGATGAAGGAGGTCTGCGCCGCGGCGTTGTTGGCGCTTTCCGGCGCCGCAACGCCCTCGATCGCACCGCGGCCGAACCGCGACGGGTTCTTGGCGATCTTCTTCTCGAGCGTATAGGCCGCGAAGGAGGCGATCACGGCGCCGCCGCCCGGCAGGATGCCGAGGATCGAGCCGAGCACGGTGCCGCGCAGGATCGCAGGCGTCGAGTCGATCAGGTCTTTCCTGGTCGGCATCAGGCCGGTGATCTTCTGCTGCACGAGGTCGCGGTTCATCTCGGCGCCGGCATCGAGGTTCCGGATGATCTCGGCGAATCCAAACACGCCCATCGCGACCGTTGCGAAGCCGAGTCCGTCGGCGAGTTCCGGAATGTTGAACGCCATGCGCGAGGCGCCGGTCTCGATGTCAGAGCCGACCATCGACAGCAACAGGCCGAACACGATCATCGCGATCGCTTTCAGCACAGAGCCCTTGGCCAGCACCACCGCGAAGATCAGGCCGAGCACCATCAGCGAGAAGTATTCGGCCGGACCGAATGCCAGCGCGAGTTTGGTCAGCGGCGCACCGAGAATGGCGATCAGGATGGTCGCGACGCAGCCGGCGAAAAACGAGCCGATCGCCGCAATCGCCAGCGCCGGACCGGCCCGGCCTTGCTTCGCCATCTGGTGACCGTCGATGGCGGTGACGACCGATGTCGCCTCACCGGGAATGTTGACCAGGATCGAGGTGGTCGAACCGCCATATTGGGCGCCGTAATAGATGCCGGCGAGCATGATCAGCGCGCCGACCGGCGGCAATCCGAACGTGATCGGCAGGAGCATCGCCACGGTTGCGACCGTGCCGATGCCCGGCAGCACGCCGACAAGCGTGCCGACCAGTGCGCCAATCAGGCACATGAGAATATTGATCGAAATCGGGAGCGACAGTCCGAACAGCCACGACGGTGACCACCAGGAGATCTGAAACACCACACCGAAACCGAGGCCCAGATTGTGAAAAAGATCGGCCATCACACCCTCACTGAACCAGGAAACGCGGGAACATCGGCATTGGCAGCCCGAGCACGTAAGGGAAGAGCAGCGCGCAGCCGAGCGTCAGGCAGGCGCCTACGATGATGGCTTCGATCCAGCGCGTCTCATGCGTGCCCATCGCCGCGACCAGGAAGCTCACGAACGCCGTAACCACGACCCCAAGCGGACGAATCGCCAGCGCGAAGAAGACGATCGAGATCAATACGAACAGCGGTCCGCGCCAGGCATAATGTGCCATCGCCGGTCCATCAGACAACAATCCCGTCAACGCGATGCCGGCACCAAGCGCGACGAGGAGCCCGCCAAACATTCGCGGCGCCGTGCCGGCGCCGAAGGAGAAGCCCCGCATACCCTGCAAATCGCTGGAGGCCCACAGCGCGAACAAGGCCAGCGCCATCAGAACGATCCCGCCGACATAGTCCTGCGCCGACCTGATCGTCATGAAGATCGTGAGAATCGCCACCGCAAACAGCGGATAGGAATAGATCAGCGCCAGCAGCACATCGGATGACGCCTTCTTGGTGTCACCGCCGATCGCTCCGATCAGCGCGCCGGGGGCGCCCGCGAGCAGCGCCGTCACGTGACTGATCACGACGGTGGCCGGACCGCGTCCGGTGCCCCAGCCGAAGATCGTCCCGAACGACCAGATGAATTCGAAGATCTGCGGCGCTATGGCCAGCAGACAAAAGCTGAGCGCCACCGACGTGTTTCGATTGGCTGTCGCCGAGTGGCCCATCGTATCGGCCATGCCTGTCTCCTCCGCGACCCGTAAGCCACGAGCAATGTTGTTCTAATCGGCTGGAAAACGATCCCCCCGCCCGGATCACTGCCTAGCGATTTTCATTACACAATGCCAGCAAAACCCAACAGGCCTCCGGCGAGCAAAAGCCATAGCGGACTGATGCGCGAGACCGAGGCGATCACTGCAACCGTCGCGGTCAGGAGCAGTGCAGCAATGGTACGATCGGTCGACTGTGCCAGGATCAAGGCGCTCGCCGCCATCAGTCCGATCGACAGCGGAACCAATGCAGCCTGAATCAGCACGGGCCAGCGCGATTGGCTGGGGCGGTTGAGGAGCCGGCTGACATAATAGGCAAGCAGCGCCGTCGGCAGGCACATGGCCAAGGTCGCCGCCAGCGCGCCGGGGATGCCGGCAACGGCGTAGCCGATTAACGTGACGATAAGCACGTTCGGACCTGGTGAGAGCTGCGCAATCGCATAGGCGTCGGCGAACTGCTTGTCGGTCATCCAGTGATGCACATCGACCGCGATGCGGTGCATCTCTGGCACCGCCGCCGCGGCGCCGCCGACCGCGAACAGCGACATCAGGCCAAAGGTGGAGATCAGCGCCCAGATCGGGTTCTCGGCGTTCATGCTGCTACCTTCCGCCGCATCAGGAAGGTGGCGCCGACACTCACGGGGATCGCAACCAAAAGCACGGCCTGGAGCGGCAGGCGAACGACGCCGATGGCAAGAAACACGGCCAGCATCAGGATGAGCGCGACGACGTCCAGCCGCTTGAGCAGCGGCGTCATCATCCGGAAGACCACCGCGATCAAGAGCCCGACCGCCGCGCAGGAGATGCCCGCGAGGATGCGGCGCAGCACCTCCACATCGCCGAACCGGGCGTAGATGATCGCAAGCACCGTCATGATCAACGTCGGCGGCAGCAACAACCCGGCGAAGGCGGCAATACCACCCGCGATCCCGCGCAGCCGCGCGCCGAACACCATCGACAGATTGACGATGTTGGGCCCGGGCAGAAAATGGCAGAGCGCAAAAGTCTCGTTGAACTCGTCCGCGGTCATCCAGCGGTGCTGCTCGACGATGGCCTGCCGGGCAAATACCAACACCCCGCCGAAACCGGCCAGCGACATCCTGGCGAAGGCCAGGAACAGCGCGACGAGGCCGGGCGGAACGGGGTTGGTGGCTGGACGGTCCGGCGATTGATCTGGGTGTTGGGCGGCCGGTGCGGAATCCTTGGACATGTCAGGAGCTTAGAACGCCGGCCGTCGCGCGGCCAAGCCAGTCGGGAACCTATCCAAAGGGAACCTCCGGAAAACCGCTCGAAACACCTGTCATTTGAAACCTTTGCCCCCTATATTGGGGGTGCCGGTTCGCCGGCTATGGAAATAAACGGTCGTCGCAATAAACCATTCGGACCCGGGGGCGGTACCCGGCGCCTCCACCAAAGCCCACCAGCGGGCAAGCCCTAGAGCGGGCTTTGGCGGGGGCGAAATAGGATCGACGAGGGCGTAAAGGGCGTTCTTTTTCTCGGTATTGTTCCGCCGTTATCGGGCTATGCAATAGTTGCCAACGACAACTTTGCTCCGGTTGCTCAGGCTGCGTAACGCAGTTTGAAAGACCATTCTGAAGTCCTAACGGGTTAAGCTCCGTTAGGCGGGGTTCGGAGGCACCTGGCAACAGAAGCCTCCACTTACCTCCATTTCCTACCCGGCGGGGACTCCTGCTGACCCGTCAGGCGCGGTATTATCGCGGCTTGGCGAGTCGGGCCGGCGGGGCCCAACTCCTGGAATGCAACAGGACCACCATGGCGACCGATCATATCCGATACGATGTGCTGGCCCGCGACGCGCTGCGCGGCGTGCTGCGCAAGGTGCTGACCGATGCCGCGTCCCAAGGACTGCCGGGCGAGCATCATTTCTTCATCACCTTCGTCTCGAAGGCCGACGGCGTGAAGATCTCATCGCGACTGCTGGCGCAGTACCCGGAAGAAATGACGGTCATCCTGCAGCACCAGTTCTGGGATCTGACCGTGCTCGAGGACCGCTTCGAGGTCGGCCTGTCCTTCGGCGGCATTCCGGAGCGGCTGATCGTGCCGTTCAGCGCCATCAAGAGCTTCCTCGATCCGTCCGTGAAATTCGGCCTCCAGTTCGACACCTCCGATGTTGCCGAGGTCTCGCCCGAGACATTGCCGGCCGCTCCCGCCCCGTCCGCGGTCGCGGTGCCGGCGTCTGCGGCCGAGACGACGGAAAGCTCTGAAGAGCCGGCCGGCCCGAACCAGGGCGGCGCCGAAGTCGTGCGATTGGATCGTTTCCGCAAGAAATGATCTAGATTGGGCCGGAGCCCGTCGCACGCCGACAAACTCCCTATATAGAGGCACATGAAGAGGCTGCGCGGCGTTTCGCGCGGGGAATGGATGTGCCCATGGCCAAGATCGCCCGCTCGAAAACCGACCGCTCCTCGCGCTCCGCGACCCGCACCGAGACCGACAGCTTCGGCCCCATCGAGGTCCTCGCCGATCGCTATTGGGGGGCGCAGACCGAACGCTCGCGCCAGAATTTTCGCATCGGCATCGATCGCATGCCGATCTCGCTCGTGCATGCGCTCGGCATCGTCAAGCTCGCCGCGGCGCAATCCAACCAGGAACTCGGCCTGCTCGACCAGCGCCGCGCCAACGCCATCATCCGCGCCGCGCGCGAGGTGATCGAAGGCAAGCTGGACGATCATTTTCCGCTGGTGGTGTGGCAGACCGGCTCGGGCACGCAGAGCAACATGAACCTCAACGAGGTCATCGCCAACCGCGCCAATGAAATGCTCGGCGGCGAGCTCGGCGCCAAGAAGCCGGTCCATCCCAACGATCACGTCAACATGAGCCAGTCGTCGAACGACTCGTTCCCGACCGCGATGCACATCGCGGCGGCAAGCCGTATCAATGCCGATCTCGTCCCGGCCCTCGGTGAGCTGCTCCGTGCACTACGCAAGAAGGAGATGGAGTTCGCCAAGATCGTCAAGATCGGCCGCACCCACACCCAGGATGCGACGCCGCTGACGCTGGGCCAGGAATTTTCCGGCTACGCCGCGCAGGTCGAGAGCGGCATCGCCCGGCTCAAGGTCGCGGTGAAGGAGCTCTATCCGCTGGCGCAGGGCGGCACCGCCGTCGGCACCGGCCTCAATTCGAAGCCGCGCTTTGCAAAGCTGTTCGCAAAGCACGCGGCCAGCATCACGAAGCTGCCCTTCACCAGCGCCGCCAACAAATTCGAGGCACTGGCCTCGAACGACGCCTATGTGTCGGCGCACGGCGCCATCAATTCGGTCGCGACCGGCCTGTTCAAGATCGCCAACGACATCCGCCTGCTCGGATCCGGCCCGCGCTCGGGCCTCGGCGAATTGATGCTGCCGGAGAACGAGCCGGGCTCCTCGATCATGCCAGGCAAGGTCAATCCGACGCAGTGCGAGGCGATGACCATGGTGTGCTGCCAGGTGTTCGGCAATCACACCGCGATCACGGTCGCCGGCAGCCAGGGCCATTTCGAGCTCAACGTCTACAAGCCCGTGCTGGCCTACAACATGCTGCACTCGATCCGGCTGATGGCGGACGCCGCGCGCTCCTTCACCGAGCATTGCGTCAGCGGCATCCGCGCCGACGAGAAGCGCATCAAGGAGCTGATGCAGCGCTCGCTGATGCTGGTGACGGCGCTCGCTCCCAAGATCGGCTACGACAACGCGGCCAAGGTGGCCAAGACGGCGCATGCCAACGGCACCACGCTGAAGGAGGAGGCACTGCGGCTCGGCTTCGTCTCGGCGGACGAGTTCGACCGCCTGGTGCGCCCCGAGAAGATGACCAGCCCGGGATAAAATTCCGAATTCCGATAGCCATCCGTAGTGATACGGACGCGCGCGCTGCAGAAATATGAGGCTTTGAGGGCCGGATTTGATTACCGTCAATGTCGCGGCGGGGCGGTGTGTTACGCAGCCCCTCTGCCCTTCACGGAGCGAAATTCATCGTTTGATGGCCCAAGGGGCCGATTGACGAGGACGAGCGAATGGCGATCAAGTCTTGTGGGGCGCAACGCGGCACCCTGTTTCTGAATGTTTCATCCAGCCCACGGAGGATCGGATGATGGAGACGCGGCATGGGGAACGTCATCAACCTGAAACGTTTCAGGAAGCGCGCCGAGCGGGAAGCCACGGCGAAGCAGGCGGACGCCAACCGAACGAAGTTCGGCCGCACGAAGGCGGAACGGTCGGCGGAGCAGACGCGCGCGGACCAGGCGAAGGCACACCTGGACCAGCACCAGATCGATCGCGAGGAGCAGCCATGAAGTCGCCCGTCGTGAAAAGGTCGATCGTCGTCGCCGGCCACAAGACCAGCGTCAGCCTGGAAGAGGCGTTCTGGAACGGCATGAAGGAGATCTCGGGCCTGCGCAACATGACGCTGTCCGAGCTGGTCGGCGAGA
This sequence comes from Bradyrhizobium sp. 197, assembly GCF_023073375.1. Lineage (NCBI taxonomy): Bacteria > Pseudomonadati > Pseudomonadota > Alphaproteobacteria > Hyphomicrobiales > Nitrobacteraceae > Bradyrhizobium > Bradyrhizobium sp. 197. Next base: position 105,453 of record NZ_JADPJJ010000030.1, read on the forward strand.
TCGACGGCAACCGCCAGCAGGGCAATCTGTCCTCGGCGATCCGCCTGTTCGTGCTCGACTACTTCAAGAGCCGCGCCATGGCCGCCATCCAGTCGGAAAAGGTCCCGGCCCAGTAGCCGCCCTGGCGCCGATCCCCCTCCGTCACGAAGCTGCTACTTTAAAATCACTCTAAGATGCAGCTTCCGCGAGCCAGCGCGCTTGACCTCGATGCCCTGCGTTGAAAATACAGGGCATGACCGACATCCATGATACGCGTCCGCACATGCCGCTGGGTCTGGCCCAGCGCGGCTATACCGGCGTCATCCAGCACCTTTCCGCCAAGGACGCCGGCTCGGCGCTCTCGGACATCGAACTCGAGAGCCGGCTGATCGAGCTCGGCTTCGTCGAAGGCGCCCGGGTCGAGGTCTTGCACGAGGGGCTGGTCGGGCGCGACCCGATCGCCGTACGGGTCGACAGCATCACGATCGCGGTGCGCCGTCGCGAAGCCATGGCCATTATCGTCGCCTGAAGCGACCGGACCCCAATTCCATGGAATTGCCCCAACTTCATCTCGCCCTGGTCGGCACGCCAAACAGCGGCAAGACCTCGCTGTTCAATGCGCTGACCGGCAGCCGGCAGAAGGTCGCGAACTATCCCGGCGTCACCGTCGAGCGCAAGGAAGGCTTTTTTGTCACCCCTCTGGGGCGCCAGGTCTCGGTGGTCGACCTGCCCGGCACCTATTCGCTGCGCGGCCGCAGCCCGGACGAGGAGATCACCCGCGACTTCGTGCTCGGCAAGGCCTCCGGCGAGACCGCGCCCGACCTCATCCTGTGCGTGGCCGATTCCACCAATCTGCGGCTGACCATCCGCCTGCTGCTGGAGCTCAAGCGCACCGGCCGGCCGATGGTGCTCGTGCTCAACATGTTCGATATCGCCAGCCGCCGCGGCATCACTGTCGACGTCGAGCGGCTCGCCAACGAGCTTGGCGTGCCCGTGGTCACCTCGATCGCGGTGCGCAAGGGCGGCACGGCCGACCTGCTGGCGCTGACGGACGAGATTTCGGCAAAGCTCGCCGCCGAGCCGGGGGAGAACAATTGGCGCGTGCTGAGCGTGGCCGAACTGCGCGCCTCCCAGCGCGAGGCCGACCGCATCATCGCCGATTGCGTCAGCCTGCCGAGCCGGCCCGACACCTGGACGGCGCGGATCGACGCGATCGTGCTGCACCCCGTCGGCGGGCTGATCGTGCTCGCGGCTATCCTGTTCGTGATGTTCCAGGCGGTGTTCGCCTGGGCCCAGCCGCTGATGGAGCTGCTCAACTCGGGCTTCGACTCGCTCGGCGAGTTCGTGCACGCCACCCTGCCCGCCGGCCTGCTGCAGAGCTTCCTTCAGAACGGCGTAATCTCGGGCGTCGGCAGCGTGATTGTGTTTCTGCCGCAGATCATCATCATCTTCCTGTTCATCCTGCTGCTGGAAGATTTCGGCTACATGGCGCGCGCCGCGTTCCTGATGGACCGCATCATGGGCGGCGCCGGCCTGCACGGCCGCGCCTTCATTCCGCTGCTGTCGAGCTTCGCCTGCGCCATCCCCGGCATCATGGCGACGCGCGTCATCGACAACAAGCGCGATCGGCTGACCACGATCCTGATCGCGCCGCTGATGACCTGCTCCGCGCGTATTCCGGTCTACACGCTGATCATCTCCGCCTTCATTCCGGCAAAGGACGTCTGGGGCTTCATCAACCTCCAGGGCCTCGTGATGTTCGGGCTCTACGCCGCCGGCATCATCAGCGCGCTTGCCGTCTCGTTCCTCATCAAATTCTTCATGCTGCGCGACTATGCGCCGGCGCCGTTCATGCTGGAGCTGCCCGACTACAAAATGCCGCGGCTGAAATCGATCGCGATCGGCGTCTATACGCGGGCCAAGATGTTCCTGCACCGTGCCGGCACCACGATCTTCTCGATGATGGTGCTGATCTGGTTCCTGGCCTCGTTCCCGCAGCCGCCCGCTGGCGCAACCGAACCGGCGATCGACTTCAGCCTGGCCGCGATCATCGGCAAGGCGCTTGCGCCGCTGCTCGCGCCGGTCGGCTTCAACTGGCAGATCGCGGTCGCGCTGATCCCGGGCATGGCGGCACGCGAGGTCGCGGTCGCCGCGCTCGGGACCGTCTATGCGATCGAAGGCGGCAAGGAAGCGGCCGAGCAGATCGGCCAGGTGCTGGCGACGAAATGGTCGCTCGCGACCGCGCTGTCGATGCTGGCCTGGTACATCTTCGCCCCGCAATGCGCATCCACGCTGGCCGTGATCCGGCGCGAGACCGGAAGCTGGACCTGGATGGCCGTCACCTTCGCCTACATGCTGGTGCTGGCCTATGCGGCGAGCCTTCTGACCTACAATGTCGCGGTCGCGTTCGGGGCAGGGTAGCCCCACTCGAAACTAAAACTGCGAAAACAACCCCATGCACAGTAGACCGACGCTGTGAGATCAATGGGTTACGCGTGCGTGAAAATCGTCCGGCGGCAGCCGGGATAGAGCCCGCACAATCCGGACTTACCAGCTGTGCGCCGGTTGCTCCGTCGGGCAAAACAGGAGCATGATGGCATCGTCGGAGAATTGGCGAGACGCTCCGTGACGGCAGGACACGCCGGCGTGGCAGGCCTTCTCAGCCGCTCGCCTGTGTCGCCGGGAACGACGCGGTGAACACCGTTTCATCCCGCAACGACGACGCGACGATCAACCCGCCATGGGCGCGCGCGATCTCCTGGGCAATGTACAGTCCGAGCCCAAGCCCTTTCTGGTTCGGCAGAACGTCGCCACGATCGAACGCAGTGAAAAGGCGCGGCATCGCCTCCGCCGGAATTGGCGCACCTTTGTTGACAATGCTGATGTCGAAGCCAGCTCCGGTCGTTTGCGCCAGCACCCTGATCGGCTCGTTGGCCGCTCCATAGGAAATCGCGTTGCCGAGAAGATTGGACAGCATCTGACCTATGCGGCCGGCGTCGATCCTCACAGTCCCTGGAATGTTGATGACCGTTTCGATAACGCGATCCGGATGCACGTTCTCGAACTCTGCGACAATCTGCTTGATGACAGGCCCGAGTGCCTGTTCTCTCAGCTCGAGCTGCATCCCGGCACCGAGCCGCGTGCGGGCGAGGTCCATGACATTGTCGATCAGAGCCGCCATCCGGGCGACGCTTCCTTGCAGAAGGTTGATCCAGTTCTGCCCCTCTTCATCGACCTTCTTGTTCAGAAGCCGCAGGCCGCCCTGGATCGCGGCAAGAGGGTTTCTGAGGTCGTGACCGAGCACGGCGATAAACTGCTCGCGCAGTTCGGCATTCTGTCGTTCCAGCGCCAGCCTGTTCTCGATCAATTCGACGCGGTCGCCCGCGTCGAGGTGAGACGCGATCAGCTCGGCAAAAAGCTTGAACATCCCGATGACTTCGGGGGTCCGAAGCTTGCGCGGCTTCGGATCGATCGCGCAAAGAGTCCCGAAGAATGAACCGTCGGGAAGGATGATCGGCACGGAGATGTAGCTTTGGAAGCCATATTGCGCGGGCGTGTGATGCTTGAAGTACCCGGCATCCTCGCTGACATTCTCGATGACGACCGCCTCACGGCTCTGCCGGATCTCATGGCAGATCGTGGTCTCGACCTTGAGCTCGTCACCGGGTTTCAGCCCGAACGCAAGTTCGTCACGCGAGGCACAGGTGATCCACCTGTCCTCCGTGACGCGGGCAACGGCCGTAAATCCCATGCCGGTGGTCCGGCTGACCACGTCCAGGATGGTCGAGACCGCCGCGATTCCGCTGACCTTGGCTATGTCGCGCTCGAAATCCATTGCCGCTCCGCGTCGGAACATTCGCCCCGGGGCGACCGTCACCCCAACCAAAGCGCGTCCTTGCAACATTGAAAGCACTGCCAGCCAGGTTATTCCACGTCAATGTTGCTCGACGCCCCACCGTGGAAGCGGCTATCTGTTCCTATGGAACATTTCAGCACGGGGAGACTGACCGCCGAGAGGCTTCGTGAAGATCACCTGGCCGACCTCGTCGCATTGCATCGCGATACCGAGGTATCCCGATATCTCGGCGGCGTGCGCCCGGCGGAGACGACCAGGATCTATCTCGGCGCCAACATGGAACATTGGGACCAGCATGGTTTTGGGCTCTGGGTGCTGCGAACCAAAGACGGGGCATTCGCCGGACGGGCGGGCATCCGGCACATTCTAGTGGATGATATCGACGAGATCGAGATTGCCTACGCATTCAAGCGCGAATTCTGGGGCCGTGGACTTGCAAGCGAGACCGCGATCGCGCTGACGGATATCGGACTGTTACATCACAAGCTGCCGTCCCTCATCGGCCTGGTCTATGTCGGCAATGGCGCATCGCGCCGCGTGCTGGAGAAGTCCAACTATCTCCTCGAGCGAAGCACGATCCGGCACGGCGAAGACGTCGTGATCTACCGCATCCGGCGGTGAGACCCGGCCTGGAGATCACTCGGTGCGCAGTCGGACAACCGATTGAGGCAGAGACGCGAGAAACGCGCAGGATCAAGCTGGCTTATGAGCCAGCACCGTTCCGATCCGCTCCTTTTTAAGCGCAAACTGTGCCGCCAACGCGAGGCCGAATGCCAAACAAAACGTCGTACCGGCCGCAATGAAGCGCAGCTTATTGGTTTCCCAGATCGCACCCTCCTGTGCCACCAGCGACAGCAAGGGCGGAAGAAGCAAAAACACATTGGTTGCCGCAAAGCCGAAGCAATTGAACAGTCGCCACGCTACCGTTCGTAGGGAATTATCGATGTCCGGCAAATCGGAGCAGCTCTGCCTGTCGAGATAGTACGAAATATAAACGGTCACGAGCGCGGGCCCGAGCCCCCACCGCAACATCGCATAGTAAAGACTGACAACAGACATTTCCCGCAGATTCCCCTCTCCAAAGTAATGGACGGCCACCGTCAGACCGGCGGGCCCTACGACCAGCGCGACCAGAAAACTCCAGCAATAGGTGGTGAGGTGCGACGGATCTGAATGGCTTCCCAGCGAAGAAATCGCAAATCGAAGCAAAAGAACGACGACGATCGCCAATCCATAATTGCAAAGTGAATACATGACCCATGCCATCGAGCGATTAGGGTCTTGCGCCAAAACAATACCCTTGCCTTGCAGCACGTCATAAACGACGGCCGAAATGGCCACCCCCAGATAGACGGAACAGATCAGTGCAATAATATAGACAATCCAGTACCGTAAAGGATTGTCGTGAACAGGAGCATCAATTTCGATGCCGAATTTGTTGGCCTCATTGCGCAGGTCAATTCGAGAGCCGTTGCGGTAGATCAGGTAGCACGCAACAAGACGGGCAAATCGATTGTAGAGCTCTTTGATCAATTGCGTGGCCTGGGGCGCAGCGAGGCCCGTTAGCACGCCGGCCTTCCACTGGCTCATTGTCGGCGACGTCAGCTGAAAGTCTGCCATGAGCTTGTCGAAACCAAAGCTGTCCTCGGTAAAGAAGGTGGCGTCATCGCCAGCTTCGTGCCCCTGCGTCAGCCACCATTTCATGTAGCAAATTTCCGCCCACATTCGATCCGGGCTATTGGGATCCTTGCGGAAGTCCTGATCCACGATCTCCGGCGAGTTCGCAACGATTTCCGAGACCGCATTCTCTGGCACGCGCAGCGAAAAGCGGATTTGCGCCATGATCTGCTTCGCGAGTTGAGGCACGCTGATCCAGCTCTGGATCACGTCGCGGACCATCAGCAGGACGTTCCACTGAGCCTCCTTTGTAAGGAGGAACAAATACACGGCCCCCATTGCGGCGATCACGGTCAGGTAGGGCGCAGACTGACCTTTCGCAGCCTGTATGACGGCGTCCGGAATCGCAGGGACCAATGGCGCCAAGGCAATGACGTCCCGATTCTCATGGATGAGAAGAAGGAAAAAGCAGCACGAGAATATGACAAAGATGAAACCGCCCAATCGATACTGCTGTCGGGTCGTCATGTATCTCGGGAAAGTCGGTACTTCGGCAATGGTCACGGCGCGGCCAAAGGCTTGCCAAGCCAATCGGGCCGCCACGACCAAACCCAACAAGGTGATGGACCAGCGCACCAACGAAGGAAGGAGTTCGGACGCGGTGTCGCCGAACTCATCGGCGGAGGCTTGTGTCGATACCAATATGGAGATGACAATTCCCAACACGATGCTAGCCATTGCCAGAACTCCCTCTTGAGCGAGATAGTTCGAACGGGCCGCTCTACGCGGAATTTGAACAAACCGTAAATCTGGCGCGTCGGCGTGTGTGTGAACTAATTCACATCCTTTGGGAGTTTTTGTGCAACTCTCTCGGGCAAGAGGCACAATGCCTTGTCCGCAAGACCCCGACATCTCAACCAGGCGAGCCGGAAACGAAATCCGGTGCGGCCGGGATTGCCGTCACCTCGGCGGAGCGCTGATCTCCGTCGGCATGACACCGGCCTGCTTGAATGGCGAAGCCAACGTCTTCGAGATCAATTCGAATGATGATTGGTACGGTTTGTCAGCCGGCTATTCCAATGTTGCAGGCACGCGATCCCTTGTCCTGCGCTCGGCCCGTTAGCGCGGGCCGCCGTGTCCATCCTCCGGATCGCTCTCCGGCTCGCGGATCAGCACCGCGGGTTCGTCATAGCCTTTGCGGCTGCTGTAAAACACCAGCGCCATCAGGCCGATGCCGACGACCAGCGAGAACACGACGCCGAGCACCAGCGCAACATAGCCCGACGCCGGCACGCCGTTATCGGTGCTGGTCCAGCCGAGATAGCCGAGAACGCACGCGGCGACGAGCAACGCGCACAGCACCGCAATGACCACCCATCTCGCGAGCTTGCCCTCTCGCGGGCTGGACGTCTCGGTTGCCGGTTGCTCATTGGTGCTGTTCATGGAGCTCTCCTCAAGCGTGGCCGCATTATGTTACGGCACAGTGGCCTTGGTCGCAATCGCATGCAGGGCCGCCGTCATCGCGGCAACCGCAGCCTTGGCCGGCTCGCCGGCGCCGTGACGCCCAGCGAGATAGGCCGGATCGTTGTAGGACAGCCAGGTCGCACCTTGCTCGTCCTGCCAGACCAGTGCCTTCAGCGGAAGGTCGATGCCAGCGGTCTGCGCCTGCTGCATCAACGGCGTGCCGCCCTTGGCGTTGCCGAAGATCAGCAGATCGGTCGGGCGCAATGTCAGCCCGACAGCGGCAGCGCCCGCGGCGTGATCGACATGGGCAAACACCGCGAGGCCTCTGGCTTTCACCTCTGTCTCGAGACGCTTCATGGTGTCTTCCGGTCCAAAACTGCTCTTGATGGTGATGAGTCCGTCTGCGGCCATTGCTTGTGTCTCCGATAGACATGACGCTGCGATCAACGTGAGGATTTTGATCAACGCCAAAAGCCTCATGATCAACCGCTCACTTCTTGCGGAATAGTTTCGCCGGGTCGAATTCCGGCTCCGGAATGAAGCCATCCCGATTGGGCATTTTGATCTTCGGCAGGCTTTCCTTGTCGACCTTGCCGTCCGCTGGAATGATGCCGTTGAGGCTCAGGATGTAAGCGGTGACGGCATAGGTCTCGTCGGTGCTGAGCGAGCCCGGCGTCGGATACGGCATGGCGCGATGGATGTAGTCGAACAAGGTCGTCGCATAGGGCCAGAAGCTGCCGACCGTCTTGACCGGCATGTTGGAGGTGAGCGTGCCCTGTCCGCCAGCGAGGCGATCCTTGATGCCGCCCTGGCCATTGTCGCCATGACAGGCCGCACAATTGTCGGCGAATATCTGCTTGCCTTGCGCCACCGCGCCGCTGCCGTCCGGAAGCCCCTTGCCGTCAGGTCCGACATCGATGTCCCACAGCTTGATCTCCTCCGGCGTCGCTGGACGGCCGAAATCGAACCCGAGCGCGGGTGCCGCGAGCAAACCCAGGGTGAGCGCGACTACGAGAAACAGCTTGCTATGCGAGGACATTGCGGACCCTCCCGGCCTCGTCGATGCTCCAGGTCTGCTGGGCGTTGTAATGAAACAGCGCGTTAGTCCCCATCGCGGCGATGAAGGACTGCCGGTCCGGTTGAACATTGCCCTGGTCGTCAGTCGAACGGCTCACGATCTTGGTCGGTTTGCCGTCCCACGCCCAATCCATCTGGAATCGGACCTGGGCCTTGGACAACACCGGTTGGCTCAATTGCGCGGGCGTCCACGTCTTCGCGCCATCGGTCGAGATTTCGACCTCGGCGATCTTGCCATGGCCGCTCCATGCAAGACCCGAGATGCGATTGTAACCCGGCTGGATCTGCATCATCCCCGAGGGGTGCGTGATGACGGAGTTGGTCTCCATCCTCAGCTGAAACTGCCTCGCCTTACCGTTCGCGAGCAGCTGTGTGTAACGCGCCGTCTCCCAACGCGTCATCCACGGTTCGTTGCCGAACTTGAGCCGGCGCAGCCATTTGATGTTGAGGTTGCCCTCGAAGCCCGGCATCACCAGCCGCATCGGAAAGCCATGCGCGGGCCGCAACGGCTCCCCGTTCTGCCCGTAGGCGACGAAGGCCTCGTTCACGATCTCTTCGGTGAGCGGAATGCTGCGGTCGACGCCCGCGCCGTCGCCGCCCTCCGCGAGCATCCAGCTCGAGCTCTTGTCCTTGGCGACGAGATCAATCAGGAATTTGAGCGGCACGCCGGTCCATTCATTGGTGCTGACGAGGCCATGCGTGTTCTGCACCGTCACATCGGGATCAGCCTTTTTCCAGTTTTCCCATCCGTTGCCGGTGCATTCGATGAAAACGATCCGCGTGACCGACGGCATCCGCTTGAGATCGTCGACGCTGAAAACCAGCGGCTTCCGAATCATGCCGTGGATGAGAAGCCGGTGCTGCGCAGGATCGATATCGGGGACGCCGGAATGGCTGCGCTCGTAATGCAAATCGGTTGGCGTGATGTTTCCGACCAGCTTCTGATGCGGCGTCTTGGAGTTGATGGCATCGCCCGGGTCGATGTTGCGCTTGCCCGGCGTGGATTCGGGGATGCGATCGATCTTGGCAAAACGTGAGCGCTCGCTGTGAGCGCTCAGATCGGCGCCGGGCCCGCGATCGGGCACATCGGCCAACGTTTCGGCGCCAGCGGCTTCGGTCGCAACCGCACCCACGATACCGGCGGACAGGCCTGTCACGAAGCCGCGACGCGAAACGTTCGTGGCGCGCGGCAACAAGTCGATTGGCGTCCTGGACGTCATGCGATCTCCCCTTGATAGACGTGCTTTTTGTAAATCCGGGCCGCTCTCACGTCGTGATATTTGCCGAACGCCGCGAAGATTGCTCGTTAGGTTGTGTTAGAAACCATGAGCACCAGCTCATTCGCTCGAAGATTGCCAGCTTTCCGATCTTGCCGACGCGGCGAGGACCTGGTGGCGGTCATTATTCCGATCGAGCAAGGCCATGTTACTTCCCGCGAATGACTTGACGCGCGTAGGCTAGATGCGCTTTGCCGCTCCGTGGAATGGCCGGGCGGCTCGGAGTCATGTCCGGGCGGATCAAGGGGTGACGGATGTCGGAGGCGGACGCAGCGGACTTGTTGAAAGCGATGGTGCCGCTATTCAGAATCCGCCCTGTGTTCGAGGATTCCTGTAGATTTGGTGGCAGCTGGGAGTCGTTACACGCACCGAACGGCAAGGGATGGGCGCAATTCCACATGGTCACGCGCGGCTCCTGCACGGTCGAGAGGCCGGGCTTGCGCTCGCAGCGGCTCGAAGCGGGTGACATCCTCCTCCTGCCGCATGGCGACAGTCACGCGGTCCGGAGCCAGATCGGAGGCGCTGTCGGGCAGATATCGACCGAGGTCAAAAACGGTGTCCGCCAGCGAGCGACGATCGACGCTGACGCCGATACCGAACTCCTGTGTGGCCGGTTCCTGTTTGAAACGTCGGACAGGAACCCCCTGATCGCAGCTCTTCCCGACGAAATCATTGTCCGCACGGCGGGCGAACCGCTCCTGGAAAGGTTTCGGCACCTGTTCATCGACATTCGTGACGAGCTGGATGCAGGAAGGGTTGGCTCGGAGGTGGTCGCGGCCGACCTCGCGAGGGCGCTATTCGTCATGATCCTCCGCGACCATCTCGCCGACGATGCTTCCGGGAATAGTACGGTGTCGCTCTTGCGGGACCGCATAACGGCTCGTGTCGTGTCGGCGATCCTCGACGATCTCGCCCGGGACTGGACGCTCGACGAGATGGCGGCGGTCGCGATCTCCTCGCGCGCAAGTTTGGTGCGCGCCTTTCGAAAGCGCGCAGGCATTGCTCCAATGACGTTCCTCGCCGATTTGAGATTGACGATCGCGCGCCAACGGTTGGCCGGCACCTCTGATCCGATTGCGAAAATCGCGGGCGAGGTCGGCTATGCATCCGAAGGCGCGCTGAGCAAAGCCATCATGCGCAGATACGGCATGCGGCCCGGCGCTCTGAGAATGGCGGAGCCGGGCGAAGCGCGATCCGTCACGGCGAAGACGTCATGATCGACCGAAGAGAGGCCGCCTGACGCTCAGCCGGTGCGCAGACGGACAACCGATTGCGGCAGAGAGGCGAGAAACAACACCGCGCAGACGCACAGCAGGACGATGTCCTTGAACAGAAACTCGCCGGTCAGATTCCACGCCATCGGATCGAACGAAAGGCTCCATTTGACGACATCAGGCGTCGTGAAGAAGAACGACCACGTGATCGCGAAGGTCACCATGCCCATGAACGAGCCGAGAGCGGACAGGACCGGGCTGAAGCTGCCTGCCGCGAGCAGCCCCGCGATCACGAATTCGGCGACACCGAGGAAATATGCCTCTCCCCTCAAGCCGAACACCGACAGCCAGGAGATGAACGGGCTGTTGCTGATGAACTGAGCGATGCCCTGTGCGGATTGCGGCGTGAACTTCTGCATTCCAAACGATACGAATATGATCACCATGACCCAACGGAGAATGGCGAGAGGACGATAGGAACCGCCCCCATTTTCAGCGACGTTGAATTCCTTCATCCGACCAAGTCTCCCCGGATTGCACATCCATCAGCTCTGCAAAATACGTTCGCTGAAGCTGTACGAAGGGGAGCTTCGGTCGTTACCCGCATCGGCGGGTTCCGCAGATCACAGCTGCGTGCGATGTGCGTGTCCGCGCGGCCTACGGCTAACGCCGCCGTCGGCGCATTGATGTGCCATTGGGTACCTGCGGCGTCTTACCTGAAATACCCCAGCACGAGATCGACATCCGCGCGGCCGGCGACCGTGCCGTTCAGCTCGGCGTCGATGACGCGGCGGCAGGCATCGATCGCGGCGTGGTCGCCGAGGTCGTTGGCGGCTTCCAGCACGAGCCAGGCGGCGTCGACCGAGGCCTGGTCCGATGCTCCGCCGGCATCGGCGTTGAGGTTCTTCTTGCGAACGGCGGTGCCGAATTGAGGTAACATTGCAGATACTCCCTCTCGCTCAGTGCACCTGGAGCTCGGGCTGACGGCCCGCTTCGGTGCCGGCGCTGTTCTTGCGCGACTGATAGCACTTCAAAACGCTGCGTGATGTCTCGATCTTGAGCTTGCCGAAATCGCGTTCGCTATCGTGGAGCTCACGCGCCGTGATCAGATGATCCTTGGCGCCGAGGAACAGCAGCGACATGGTCGTGTCCCAGGAGAAGTCGAGCGCCTTGCACAGCACCAGGATCATCTCGCGATTGCGGTCCATCATCGCACGCTCGATCACGTCGACCGGCAGCGACGACAACAGTGACAGGCCGATCTGCACCTCGTCGAACCGGTGCTGGCGCGCGTAGTTCGAGATCGAATCCTGGTTGAGGTTGCCCTGCCGGTACTGCGTCGTCACCACGCGCTTGGCGACGAAATAGCTGCGCGAGGACGGACCGAACTTGGACTGCAGGTCGCCGGTGACCCCTGTCACCGAGCTCTGGATCTGCGCCATCATCTCGGGTCGCTCGGTCTCGAGCCGGTGGCGGACGTCTTCCGACGCCTTCGAGATCAGCTGCTGGAAGATGTGGCGCGGCACGTCCTTGCGTAGGCCAAGCTGCTCGGCAAGAATCGAGTCGCCCTCGGCGCGGCGGACCATGTGGAGCAGGCCCGAACCGGAGAAGCGCGCGCCCTCGTTCCTGGCAACCGACGTCACGACCGCCTGGTCGCCGCGCTTGACCAGCACGTCGGTGACGGCCTCGCCGATCGATTTGCGCTGGGCGATCGCGAGCAGGTGCGACTGGCCCTTGGTCATGGCGCTCTCGACCAGCATCTTCTCGTCGATGCGCGTGGAGTCGCGCAGCACGGGACCGGCGACGGCGATCTCGTCGTCGAGGGCGAGCTTCTCGATGACGTTGAGCGGGGCGTGATCGCACGCCGACATCAACTCCGAGAGCTGCGCGCGCGCGGCGACCTCGATCTCGTCGGCGAGCCGGCCGATCACCTCGCCGAACGTGCTGATCTCGTCGTCGCTGTAGCGGCCGGTGATCAGAATGTCGGTCGCATGCCACAACGCCTTCGTCCGGCTTTCGTCGGAGCCGCGCGCGATCGCGTCGTCCAGATCCTGCAGAAGTGTTGTCGCCCCGTTCATCTCGATATCCCCAGTTCTTGGCGAACCGTCCCGCCTGTGCTGGCGCGACGCCGAATTCCTCTGGGAGCCAGACTAGGGAACAAACGCGCAAATCCGGTAAAATCGGCAGAGCAGTTTTGCCGAGCAAAATTCATTAAAATGCGAGGGAATTCATTTAGGCCCGCGTAACATCGCGCGTCGCTCGGGTCTGCCCGCTCGTTACGGATTCGACGGCGTCAGAACCAGCGGCGGCTTTGGCCTGGGCTTTGCGGGCGGCGGGCCCGGGGCCGGCCTCACGTCGATCGGCGGAGGCAACGGTGCGATCTGCTGGCTTGCAAGCGGCGGGCTCGGCGCTGCGGGAGCTGCCTGCGGCGCCTTCGGCGTCGGCGTGACCCTGATATCGACCTTGGGCTTCGGCGGCGGCGCGCGGCGCGGATCGCGGCCGGGCATCGGTACATCCAGCAGCGACGGCTCCGGCGCTGGGTCTGGCGAGACCAGCGTCGGCAGCGCGGCGGTTGCCGGCGGCGGCTCGCCGCGCTCGATCGCGTCCAGCCGCCGCGTTTCGCGGTCGATCATGCGCACCGCCAGCCACGAGGACAGCGGCCCGAGATCGACGGTGCGGCTGAGCCTGTCCGGGGGACCTGCAGCGAACAGCTGAATCTCCGGCGGCGCGCCGGACAGCCCGGTCATGATCGGCGTCAGGCTGGCGCGGATGTCGGCCTGGTCGGCGGGAATGTCGTAGCCGCCGGAGACGATGGCACGCGCGTTCTTCGCCTCTAACGACGTGGCACCGACGCGCAGGCGTCCGTCGCGGATCGTGAACGGGAACTGCGCCGAGGCCACTGCGATCGGACCTGCCGACAGCGCGGGTTCGACCAGCTGCCGCAATCGATTGTCGTCGGCAACCTGCCCGCCATCGCTGGCCCGGATCGCAATCTCGAAGGCGCGGGGATTGAGGCCGGCGATCTCGGCGGACTCGAGCGTCACCGTGCCATTGCCGGCGAGCGCGCCGGTCAAGGCCGCGACACTGCGGCCCTGGCTGGTCAGCGCCATCTGCGCCGAGGCGCGTCCCTTCGGCAGCGCGAGGTCGCGATAGCGCAGCACCGCCGCATCGACATTGCCGAGCTCGATACGCGCGTTCAACGTCAGACCATTGGCGCCATTGCGCGCATCCAGGTTCGCCGATATCTCGCCGCCGCCGACGCCGCCCATGAGTGCATCGAGCGCGAGCGACTGACCGTCGCTTCGGATCGTACCGCCAAAGGGGCGCAGCTCGATGCCGCCGGGCAATGTGCCGCGCAAGGCCTGAAAAGCGATGCGGCCGCGCCAGCCACCGAGGAGCCCCGCACTCAAGGGATCGCCGCCGTCGTGTCCGGCCGCGCCGATCGCCACCGCGAGCGCCGGCACGAGGTCGAGCGTGTCCAGGCCGACTTCGCCATCGACGCTCTTCTCCTGATCGAGCGTCACCGCCAGATGACCGCGCAGATGCGAGCCGACCGCGCTGCTGTCGAGGTCGTCGAAGGTCAGGCGGTTGCCGGAGAAGCCGACGCGCGAGGACAGATTGACGGTCTGCACCGATTTATCGGCCGGGCTGGTCCCGAACAGCGGCGCCAGATTGGCATTGCGCACGCGCAAATTCACGCTGCCTTTCGGCTCCGACAATTCGACGCTGCCTTGTGCGTCCGCGTCCAGCCCGCCGCCGCTGAGCTTTGCGTTCAATTGCAGCTGATGGCGCCACGCGCCGCTCAAGCGGCCTTCGAACCGGGAAGCGCCCTCGCCTGCGGCCACCACGCGGTCGAGCCCGAGCAAGCCCAGCAATGCACCGGCCTGCGGTGTCGAGACTCTCGTGTCCAGCGTGAAGTCGCTGTTGCGCAAGCGGTCGACATCGATGCCGTTGACGGCCGCTACGGGCATCTGCGCGGCCAGCGTCGCGGTGGCCTTGAGCTGCGGCGCGTCGAGGTCGAGTACGACGCGCGCGTCGTTGCGATCGGCATGCTCGGCGTTCTTGTCGAGGCTGAGGTCGAGCTTGAGGCGCGTGGCGCCGGGCAATGACGGAATGGCGTCGAAGCGCGCGCGCACCGAAGGCGCAAACGGCTCGAGCAGCTCCGTGAGCTCGCGCAGCGAATTGCCGGAGGATTTCAGCGCGAACTTGCCCGTGGCCTTGGCGCGGTCGAAGCTGCCGCTCGCTTCCGTGGTCACACCGCTGGCCTGGCCGAACCGCAACTGCTCCAACGACAGCGCCGCCGGACCGTAGCCGAGCTTCGCCGCAAACGGCCGCAACTCCTGGCCCGCAGAGATCGCGCGGCCGATATCGAGCGAAAGCTTCGCTTCCTCCGGCCATTCTCCTTGCGGGCCTCCTTGCGGGCCCGCGAGCGCGCGGACAAAGCTTGCGGCGGAATCGAGGTCGAGGCGGTCGGCCCTCAGCTCCGCGTCAATCCGCGAGCCCTTGCTCGCGCCGGTCTGGGCGAAGGCGATACGGCCTTCGACCGCACCGCCCTCGATCTCGGCCTTCAGCCTGTCGATGGCGAAATGGTTGGCGGCGATGGTCACGTCGCCAGCAAGGCGCAGCGGCCGCGTGCTGCGGCGGTTGACCTCGCTGCGGCCCTGGAGCCAGGCCACCAGCGTATCGGGATCGGAGGAATCGACGCTGAGACGGCCGCTGAAACTGTCGGCGCCGGGCGTCGCGCCGTTGAGCGAGAGCTGCGTCATGCCCGGCGCGCGCAGCTCAAGCCGCTGGAAGGTCCAGGACCTTCCGTCGGTCTGAAGCTCGGCCGTGATGTTCTGAAGCGGACGGCCGCCGAGCATGATCTGGTCGGAGTTGAACTCGACCTGCGCCGGGATCGGCGCCTGCGGGATTGCGGCTAGCCCTGCGCGGAGCGCCGGGAGGATGCGCTGCGGCTCGTTAGCGTCCTTCGCCGTGAGCTTGTCGGCATCGACCTGGCGCGCCGACAGCACCGCACGCAGCAGCGGCGAAGCGCCGAACTTGATATCGCCGACGCCGCCGAGCTTCAACGCGGTGTCTTCGGGGCCGAAGCTGGCATCGACCTGCTCGAACTTGGCGCCGGCCGGATCGGCCTTGAGTTTTGTCGTGAGCTTCCAGGGCATCCGCCCCGCTTCGCCCGGCTTCTTCGCCGCGGGTACGGCGAGCGTCAGCGCACCGTCGAATTTCGGAAGGCGATTGTCGAAGGCGAGCACGCCTTCGAGATCGGCCAGGATGGCGCGCTCGCCGGGATCGATGTTGAGGTGAAGGCGGGTGGCGTTGCCGTCGGCGCTCGGGCCGGAGGAGACGCGGAACGGATAGCGCACCCCGGTGGCGGTGAAACTGCCGTCGCCGCGGACCGAGCCGGCCAGCGAGCGCACGTCGCCGGAGAAGGTGATGTCGCTCAGCTCCAGCGTCGAACGGCTGGCGGCATCATGCAGCGCGATGCGGCCGGTGAGGTTCAGCCGCTCGATCGCCAGCGAGGCCAGATTGAAGCTGCCGCTCGCGACCGACGGCAAATCGACCCGCCCGCGCGCGTCGAGGCCGAGATCGACCGCCATACCGTTGACCGTAAGCTCGGTGGCGCGCCATTCACCGCGCATCAGGGAGCTCAGGCTGAACTCGACGTCGAGCTTGTCGGCGCGCAGGCGGCCGAGATCGTTGTTGCCGCCGAAGGTGACCGCGCGCAACCGCAGCGTCGGCGCCGGCAGGAGCCGCGCGTCGAGCTCGCCCGCCACCCGCACCGGAACGCCGATGATCCTGCCAGCCTCCGCCTCGAACTGGGGCCTGAACTGGTTCCAGTCGACGAAGTAAGGCCCGATCAGAGCGGCCAGCAGCGCTAGAATAAAGGCAATCGCCAATCCGAGCAGCGTCGTCTGCACGGGTCTCCCCTCGGCCAAACCGGATGCGGGCCTTGCCTGAGCCTTAGGGCCTCAGACGTACCGGAACAGCCCCTTATATAGGGGGAAGTGTGGCGAAGTCACAGCGACTGTTGCGCGCGGAGGTTAAAGCCGGCAGCTATCACCAGCTCGCGGGCAGCCACTTCAGGCCGCGCAGCACGAAGGTGGGCCGCCATTCCGGGTTTTCGACGTCGTCGATGCGCAGGTCGGGCAGCCGACGCAACAGCGTGGCGATGGCGATCTCGGCCTCGAGGCGCGCCAATTGGGCTCCCAGACAGAAATGGATGCCGCCGCCGAACGACAGCGGCCTCACATTCTGGCGGGTGACGTCGAGCCGGTCGGGGTGATCAGGATAGACCGCCGGGTCGCGGTTGGCCGAGCCCAGCAGGCAGAGCACGGTCTCGCCCTTGGGGATTTTCGCGTCGCCGAGATCATCGATATCCTCCAGCGCAACCCGCCCGGTCATCTGCACCGAGGAATCGTAGCGCAAAAATTCCTCGATCGCGCCCACCATCAGTTCCGGCCGTGCCTTCAGGAGCGCGAGCTGATCCGGATTGCGATGCAGCGCAAGCAGGCCGTTGCCGATCAGATTGACCGTGGTCTCGTGGCCGGCGCCGAACAAGAGGATGATGTTGGCGGTCAGTTCCTCGTTGGTGAGCTTGTTGCCGTCTTCCTCGGCCTGCACCAGCTGGGTGATGAGATCGTCGCCCGGGTTGCGGCGGCGCAGCTCGAACAGCTGCTGGAAATACATCTGCGCCATCATGTTGCCGGCGTTACCTTTCGCGATCTCCTCCGGCGAGAGCGGCACGGGGTCGAGCAGCCGTCCGCCGTCGCGCGAGCTGTTATAGAAAGTCTCGCGATGATCCTCGGGGATGCCGAGCATGTCGCAGATGATGGTGACAGGCAGGCGGAAGGCGAAGTCCTCGATCAGGTCCATGTGGCCGCGGTCGATCACGGCGTCGATGGTCTGGTCGACGATCTCCTGGATGCGCGGCCGCATGTCCTCGACGCGGCGGGCGGTGAAGGCCTTCACGACGAGACCGCGCAGGCGGGTGTGGTCGGGCGGATCGGCCTGCAGCATCCAGTGGCTCATGCTGCGGAAGACCGGCTCCTCCATGATCTTCTCACTATAGCGGCGCTTGGAACGCTCGACGAAATCCTTGCCGAAGCGCTTGTCGCGCATCACGAGGCTGACATCGGCGTGGCGGCTGGCGACGAACTGGCCGAACGGCGTCACGTGGATCGGAAAGATCGCGCGGAGCCGGTCATAATGCGGATAGGGATCGCGGATGAAGTCCGGTGACAGCGGATTGAACAGCGGACCGCCGGCGCCTTGCACGTGCTCGTTCATGGTGACCTCATATCGGTTGCCGCATGAATCGAATACGCCGGGCAACCCCTCTTGCGCAGCGTAACCATCCCCGAATTATAAACTCGATACATTGTTGTATCGAGTTGCATTCTGCCCTAAACTGCTGCGATGTCAAGGGTGAGAACCAGGCCGACCAGGGACGACACGCGCGACAAGCTGTTCGAAGCGGCCGCGCGAATGTTCGAGGAAGACGGCATCGGCGGCGCCAGCATCGAGGCGATCGCGGCAGCGGCCGGCTTCACCCGCGGCGCGTTCTATTCCAACTTCAAGAGCAAGGACGAGCTGATCATCGCCATGCTCGAGGATCATGTCGAGCAGTCGATCCGGCGCAACATGGACATCCTCGCGCAGCACGACAATCTCGATGATTTCATCGCGGCGCTGAAGACAATGGATCGTACAAGGCAGGATCCGCTCGGCCGTTCGCCGCTGCTGCACATGGAGATGATCCTGTTCGTCGCGCGCGCCGAGAAGCGCCGGCCTGAACTTGCCAAGCGCCTGCGGGCGCGGCGCAAGCTGGTCGCCGACATCGTCGAGGCCACATTGAAGAGCAGCGCGAAGGGCGACACGCTGAACCCGCCATGGATGGCCTCCGTCGTGCTGGCCCTGGAAGACGGCTTTCGCCTGCACCGCCTGATCGATCCGGAGACCACGCCGGCCGACAGCTTTTTGCGCGCGATCACGGATTTGCGGCGCAGGACGGGATTGGCCTCGGATTAGGACGAGCTTCAGAACTCTGTCGAGCTTTCACGCGCGATCGGCCTTGTGAAACGGATCAACCGCCGCTCAGGCGTGCGGCTGACACGGGTCACGATCGCATCCCACTGCCGCTTCTCGGCGGAAGCCCAATGACAGCGTCGGAACGCTCGTTAAGCCGCCAGCGTCTCGTCGACGCGTCCGAGCGCTCGACGAAGAGCTGCAAAGCAGTCCGGGTAGATTTGGGTGCCGATCATCTCCGCCATGATCGCAAGATCTTTCGTGACCGGCATCGCAGCGCGATACGGCCGGTCTGCGGTGAGCACGTCGAAGATATCTCCGGTCGTGATGATTCGGGTGTCCAGGCGATCCAGCCGAAGGTCGCGCCCTCCGCCGACCGCTTCGCCGTCTTTTCAATCTCACCGGCCGGATGGATGTCGAGAACGGTCAGCGCAGTTCTATTGCGCTAGTGTCCATGGCCGCGATCAAGGATGCGATCTCGATTGTCGCGAAATTGCAGAAGCTGTCGGAGACCGCATAGGGGAAGATGATCTTGTCGCGATGGCGCATCGCGCCGCAGGTATAGACAACGTTTGGAACATATCCTTCGCGTTCGGAAGGGTCTGGGCGCAACAGGGGCTCGCGCAGGCGGCCGAGCACCTTCGACGGGTCCCTTTTGTCCAGCAACGCGGCCCCGATCGAATATTTTCGCAAAGGGCCGACGCCGTGCGTGAGCAGCAACCACCCTACGTCGAGCTCGATCGGTGATCCGCAATTGCCGATCTGCACGAATTCCCAGGGGTATCGAGGCTTCAGAATCGGCTGGCCGCCATCCCACGTATGGAGATCGTCGGAAAAGATCAAATAGAGGTTTTCGTTGTCCTGGCGCGCGATCATCGCATATCTGCCCTCGATCTTGCGCGGGAATAACGCCATGCCCTTGTTGCGCGCGGCATTGCCCTTCAAGGTCGATAGCCGGAACGATACAAAATCGGACGTCTCGATCAGCTCCGACCGGATCGCGCGTCCGCTATAGGCGGTGTAGGTCGCGTAGTAGATCTTCTGTCCGGCGTTGCTGAATTGCACAAAGCGGGCATCCTCGATCCCGTTCGACTGCGCTTCGGTGACCGGAAAAATCACCCGCTCGCTCAGATCTTCCCCAGCCGCGAACGTAACGTCAATCTCGTCGCCGCCGGCGCCCGATGTCAGCCTGACGAGATCGGGGCTGGATGCAAGACGCCCCGTCGGGTCGATGGTCACGGCCCCGTCTGCCGCAATAAGCCCCGAACGAAATGTCAGGGAAGACACATGACCCTCGCCGACGGCACGAAGACTTAGGATGAAGCGGAGGCTGCCGTCCGGTGTTCCGGACTGATCGGGATGTGGCACGATACTCGGATTGAACAATGCCGAGGCCTCGAACGAATATTCGTTGAGAAAATAGGCGCCCGCGAGTTGGCGCTGGACCTTCGTGAATACAGCATGGTCGGCCAGCGCCTGTTCCATTTCCGCGGCGCGTGCCTCGAAGATCTGCAACAGGTTGCGGTGACGGCCGAGAAAATTCTCCAGAACGTCGGCCAATTGCCGGTCGGCCGTCTCGGGATCGAGCGCGAGAACCCGTTCGACGATATGGTTGGCGCGGGTCTTGTCCGTCGGATTGAGGTCGCGCGGCTCTGTCGCCGGCTTGAATGGCCGAACGATGACACGGGTCGGGTCCGGCCGCAGCTGAAGGGCTTGGCGTTTGAGGAAGGGAGATTGCGACAAAACGGCCTCGATTGGTTGAAGGAGTAAATCGTAATCGGCGCCGTCAAGCGACCAGAGGAGCAGGCTTGGCCCGGCTTTCGCTGAGGCGGGCAATCTGCCGAATCTCGGAAAGGCCAAGCAGATACGACACCACGGATTCCCCGCCCCGATTCTCATTAGGGCGATCGGGGTGCAGGCCATCCCGACAGCTTCCGGTTTCCAAATCGACCAGCGAGGCCGACAAATCGTTACTGCCCAGAAACCACGCGAATACCCGTGCGGCTTCGGCTTTCCACTCGACATCGTGATCGGCCCGCCACGCGGCGAGGCACGCCGCGATGGTCGCCGCGGCTTCCAGCGGCTGCTGGTCGAAGGCTTGCGGCGGTCGGCGTCGATCACCGAATCCCGCCGTGCCGATCGGGCGGAATTGGCCCTTCGCTGAGGTTTGCCGCTTCACAAGCCAGCGCAGCGACTCCAGCCCGATATTGACATAGCGCGATGTCTTGCTGGCCAAGCCGGTAATGATCAGCGCCTGGGACAAGCGGGCGTTATCGTAGGCCAACCCATCCTCGAACCAGACCCAATCGCCGGTTGCCACGGTATCGAAGATCAAAATCAACCGATCGGCAAGCACGGCACGCAGACGGGTCGCCTGGGAATCGTCCGGAACAGCCGAGCAGTAAGCATCGAGGCCCAGCAATACGAACGCCCACGCACGGGGCGAACGAAAACCTTCCACTGTCACCATCGCTTCGGAAAACAGCGCCGCGGCCCATGAGCGCCGCGACGGGCTGGCATCGGTAAGCGCGCAGACGCCCAAGGCCCAGAGCGTGCGTCCGTGGCTATCCTCCGACCCCCTGTCCTCCAACCAGCAGCGGTTGAAGCCCATGAAATTGCGAAATCGCCGTGTATGCGGATTCCAGGCGTGCTGGACGAAGGCGGCAAACCGCGCCGTCAGGGCTTCCGGCAGCCGCTCTTCGCCCGGATTGTTGAGCGCACAGGCCACGAGCAGTGCCCGGGCGTTGTCGTCGACGCAATAGCCGTGGGCACGATCCGGCACGCTATGAACGGCATGCTGAAACAGTCCGGTGTCGTCGCACATCGACAGGAAATGGCCGAGCTGCATTTCCGGCGGGGCGCGGCTGTCGCGCAGCAGCGTACCAGTATCCGTGCGCGCAATGGTCTTGAGCCGATGCCGGCGGCCCGCGTTCTCGAATACCGACATATAGCGTTCGGCGGTTCTTTCCCACGTCATCGCGCGGCTGCTCGAATAGGCGCGCTTGCGCATCGCCTGCCGAAGCACGTCGTTGGTGAGCAGCTTGGCGATTTCGATGCCAAGCGCTGCCGCATCGCCAAACGGAACCAGGATGCCGCGGCCATCGGCTAATAGTTCGCGGGCATGCCAATACGGGGTTGAAACCACGGCTTTACCGAGGCCAAAACTATAGGCGAGCGTGCCCGACGTCATCTGGGCTTCACTGAGGTACGGCGTTACGTAGACGTCGGACATCGAGATGAAATCGAGCAGCGTTTTCTTGTCGACGAACTGATCGAGGAACACCACGTGATCCTCGACTCCAGCCCGGCGCGCGTGCGCCATCAGGGCCTCACGATAGGCTTCGCCCCGATCTCGCACGAGGTTGGGATGCGTCGCACCGAGCACGACGTAAACGGCGTCGGGTCGGGTCTTCAGAATAGAAGGCATCGCATCGATCATGACTTCGATACCCTTGTTCGGCGACAGCAATCCGAAGGTCAGGATGACCGACTTGTTCCTGAATCCGAGCGCGGCCTTGGCCGCGTCGGGTTCGACAAACGCGAACTCCGGGATGCCGTGCGGGATGATTTCGATCTTCTCGTCAGCCACGTGATAGACGGAGCGCAACAATTCCCGACCTTTTTCAGCCATCACGACGACCTTGGACGAAGACTCGACGATGCGTGCGATGACATCGCGCTGAGCCTCTGTCGGCTCGGACAAGACCGTATGCAGGGTTGTCACGATCGGTATGGTCAGGCGCGACAAGAGCGCCATGATCTCACCTCCGGCTTCGCCGCCGAAAATGCCGAATTCATGTTGCAACGAAACGGCCTCGAAGCCGCCGCTGTTCAGATAAGCGGCTGCACGGACATAATCATCTTGCCGGTCGTCGTTGATCTCCAGGCCCACGGTGGGAGGATAATCGTAGACCTGGCCGTGATCGGTCATCGCGACGATGACGGTTTCCAGATCGCCCCGGGACGCCGCAATGGCGCTCTGCAAGTCGGTGGTGAAGGTCGCAATGCCGCAGCGGCGGGGAAGCGAATTCCCGATGAATGCGATACGATTTACGGCAGCCAATTTGGCGTCTCCGATTGTTTGAGCGCGGCGGTCTCGAAGGGGGTCGGGACCAGGGCGCTGGGAAAAGCGTGCGGTACGCGACTGGCGCTCGCGGCGCTGCGCTCTATTAACGCGGCAGGGTTTGCCTTCGGGCCGGGATAGGCCAGTAGCGCTTTCAACCCGTTCGCACCTACCTCGATTTCCGCATGGTCGGCTTCCAGGAAAAACGCGTCCCCCGGCGCGAGCCTCGTCGGGCCGAGTTGGGCGTGACCTTCGATCGCCAGCAGCCAAGTCTCTTTCGGTGCGTCGAGCATCCAAACGGAGCCCGGAGCAAGGTCAGTTTGCTCCAGCGCAAAATAAGAATTGACGGTGAGGACGGTTCGCGCGCCGCTCAGACGTTCGGAAGGCAATTGGATTTTGCGAGGGCCTGCCGTGGCCACCGCGACGGCATTGTCGATGTGCAGTTGGCGCCCTCGTCCATAGTCGAACAGCCGGAACGTGGCGTCGCTGTGCTGCTGGATTTCAACGAGCACGATGCCAGCGCCGATCGCATGAATGGTTCCAGCAGGAATGAAAATGACGTCGCCTGGATGAACCGGCTGCCAATGCACGATATCGGCGATCGAGCCGTCAGTGACCGCGGTTCGCAACTCGGCGGCAGAGCGCGGATAGTCCAGTCCCACCGCGACCTGCGCACCGGGGACCGCGGAGACGATGTACCAGGCTTCGGTCTTGCCGTTGGCAAGCCCGATCGAGTGCGCGAACGCATCATCCGGATGAACTTGAATCGATAGCGGCTCGGTGGTGAAGAGCATTTTGAGCAGCAACGCCGTCTTCGGCGCAGCAAGACCCGGGCGCTCAAACCACAATTCCCCGATCGGGCCGTCGCCGGTCGACGTCTGGCTCCAGGGACGCAGATCGAGGCTGCCCCAGGGCTTCGGCCTGGCTCGCACGATAGCATGTTCGATCGTCAAGCGGGCCTCCCAAAGGCTGTGGCATCAGTCGGTGACCGTGCGTGCCGGGCGCGGGCCGGTCCAGGGCGGGAGCGCATCCCATTCAGCCCTTCGCATGCGGCGTTCTTCATCGCCGACCTTGACGAAGACAAACGGGGCGTCGTCCTGCCCGGTCTTCGATCCAGTGAATGTGGCTGGAAGCCCGTTAAAGTCTCGAACAGCTGCTGTATTTGCCAAGGAACCTCCT
Source organism: Bradyrhizobium sp. 197 (assembly GCF_023073375.1). NCBI lineage: Bacteria > Pseudomonadati > Pseudomonadota > Alphaproteobacteria > Hyphomicrobiales > Nitrobacteraceae > Bradyrhizobium > Bradyrhizobium sp. 197. The sequence continues at coordinate 129,204 of NZ_JADPJJ010000030.1, forward strand.
GACCGATCTGCGCGCGAGATCGCTGCCGCAGATCAATCAAAAATAGATTCCCGATGCATGAGGCCGACACAGCGACCGGCAAAACAAGGAAACCGGGCAATGGCACCGCAGGTACCAGCCACTTCAGGAGATTTGTATTTAGGGGTATCAGACATCCGACCGCCTTCGTGGTTGAGGCGGGAGCGCAATGCTCTCAGTCACCGATAACTACCTGGGGCGGGCGGTGATCTCAAGCATATAGGAACGTCGTCGCCCAATAGCGAGACGAGAGCATCAATCAGATCGGCTTTATTAGCTGTATCTTTGTGTTGGCATTGCTCTATGGTCACACGACCTGACGTCTGAGTTGACGGGGGCAATTGCTCGATTCCAATCCTGGCCGGCTGATCCCCCTTTTCGGAAGGGTTTTCGGCTATCGGATGCTGCATGGTTTCAACGGATCATTTCCGGCAAGAGATTCGATCCCGGCTCGAATTGGCGAGCGCGCAAGGCCGGCAGAACCTGACTATCGAATGTGGCGAGCTTTACCGGTCCGTGAGCAAGCTGCCCCTTTTGAATCGATTGATGATCTTCTGCTGCAATGCCATGCGCGCCGAAATGGCCTTGACCGATCATTTGATTTTCGATGACAGGAACGCAAGCTTGCTGACCGTTCACTATGCATTGCCACGTCAATGCCGTCCAAAATCAAACCAGGTACGATCGAAGTAACGCGTTTCAGGGCGAGCTGCCCGTGTCCGCGGACATGGCACGCCTTCGGGATGCAAGCCTTCGGGATGCAAGCCTTCGGGATAATTGGCGCCGAGAGTACACGCCCTACGCCGACCGCTTCACCGCAGCCGCGTCAACCGGCTTGACATCAAGCCTGCCCAGCATCGCCCGCGCCTGCTCGGCGCAGTGCTCGATCAGCCAGCGCTCGAAGGCTACAGGCGCGAGCGCGGGTGCGTAGAGGAAGCCTTGCACGACGTCGCAGCCGAGTTCGGCCAGCACCTTGCGCTGCGCCTCGGTCTCGACGCCTTCGGCGACGACGGTCATGCCGAGGCCCTAGCCGACGCGCACCACGGCGGTGGCGATTGCGAGGGCGCCCGCGTCGCGCTCGATGTCGCGCATAAAACTGCGATCGATCTTCAGCTCGCGGATCGGCAGATGCGCGAGCCGGCTGAGGCTGGAATAGCCGGTGCCGAAATCGTCCACCGAAAGCCCGGCGCCGAGCTCCCGGATCGCGTTCATCGTCTCGAGCGCGGCGACGCCTGTCCTGCATGAACGCGCCACGTGCGGAACCTATTCAGCGCCGGTTCCCGCCTGAAGCTTGCCGGCCACCGCGCGTACCTTGCGCGGCGCGGCCTGCCAGATCGAGAGCGCCGACAATCCGCTCACGATGATGGCGATGCCGAAGGCAAGCGTGTAGTCGCCGGCCCGATCATAGAGCAAGCCGGTGACCCAGGGTCCCGCCGCGCCGCCGGCCAATGCCGCCAGCATGATCGTGCCGAAGATGCTGCCCTGGTGCTTGCCTTGAAAAATCTCGAACACCACCGCGCCCATGATCGAGGTGAGGCCGTAGCCGAGCGCGCCTTGCGTGAACACCATGAGATAGACCAGCCACAATGAAGGCTGGAATTTCAGTGCCATCAGCGCCGCGAAAGAGATCGCAAAGCCCGCGCAGCTGATCGCCCACACCCATTCCCGCCCGATCCGGTCGGAGACATGGCCGAGCAGGATCTGGCCGGGAATGCCAAGCAGGCTGACGATGCCGAGTGCCCACACCGCGACATTCGCACTGAAGCCGATGTCGAGCAGGAATTTGGTCTGGTGCACCTGCACCGCATACCAGATGTAAAGGCCGCAGAAATAGCCGAGCGCGATCCACCAGAACCGCGCAGTAGCGACGGCGCGCCGAAGCGTCCACTCGGTACCAACCCAGGCGGGATCGACGATGTTGGAGACGGGCTTTGCGGCACCCGCGGCCGGGGCGGCATCGCCGTCCGGCTGGAGGCCGATATCCTCGGGGCGCCTGTGCAGGAACAGATTGATCGGTGCCAGCACGATCAGGATCATCAGACCCATCGCGGTACAGGCGGTGCGCCAGCCGGTCTGCTCGATCATGTGCTGCACCCATGGCAGCAGCGTCACCGAGCCGATGCCGACGCCGGCGAAGGCGATACCGATCGCGAAGCCGCGCTTGCGGATGAACCAGTTCGGCAGGAACAGCGATTGTCCGGAATAGCCGAGACACACCGAGCCGGCGCCGACCATGACGCCGATGGTCACGTAGAGATGCCAGGGTTGGCTCGTGAGTGGCGCAAGCAGCAGCCCGCCGCCCATCAGAACCACGCCGAGTTCCATCACCGCACGCGGGCCGGCGCGATCCATCAGCCGGCCGATCAGCGGGCTGACCATGCCCGACACCACGAAGCCGAAGGAGAAGGCGCCTGCGGTGACGCCGCGCTCCCAGCCAAATTCGGAGATGATGGGAGGAAAGAACAACGAAAAGGCTGTGCGCGCGTTGACGCCGATGGCCATGGTGACGAAGGTCACCGCGACCACGACCCAGCCGTAGAAGAACGGAAGCCGCATTGTGTGTTTCATCCCTGGACGGTCCTTCGGACCATCCGGGAATGACCGGGTCAAGCGCTTTTCGCGCATGCCCGCTGAGCAAGGCGATCGCATTTGAAGGGCAACTCGGCGAACAACTACCCTGCGGCCATCTTTCGAGACGCCCGCTTGGGGCGGGCTCCTCAGGATGAGGACGGAGTGTACGGCAGCAGTTCAACAGGCGCCGATGCCGCTTAGCCTCATCCTGAGGAGACCGCGAAGCGGTCGTCTCGAAGGACGAGGCGCGCGCTCAGGCGGCGTTGAGCTGGGACGGTTCGACGGGCACGTCGAACAGAATCCGCTCGATCGGCTGCGGGCGGCCAAACAGATAGCCTTGCGCGAAATTGACGCCGAGCGCCTTCAGCCGCTCGTACTCCTCGCGGGTCTCGACGCCCTCGGCGGTAACCGACATGTCCAGCCCGCGCGCCAGCGTCACGATCGAGGAGATGATGGCGGAGCTGCGCGGCAGATGCGTGAGGTTGCGGATGAACGATTTGTCGATCTTGATCTTGTCGAACGGGAACGCGGTCAGATAGCTGAGCGACGAATAGCCCGTGCCGAAATCGTCGAGCGCGAGCTCGATGCCGATACTCTTCAACCGCTCCATGAAGGCGTGGTTCTCGACCCCGCGTTCAAGCAGTACGGATTCCGTGATCTCGATCTCCAGCCGCTGCGGCGGCAGCCCGGAATCCGCGAGCGCCGCGCTGATCATCTCGAACAGCTCGGCCTCCTTGAACTGGATCGGCGACAGGTTGACGGCGAGTGCGAGGTGGGAGGGCCAGCCGGCCGCGTCCGCGCAGGCGCGCCGCAACACGAATTCGCCGAGCGGCACGATCAGTCCGGTTTCCTCCGCGAGCGGAATGAACTGGTCCGGCGGAATCAATCCGCGGCTCGGATGCCGCCAGCGCACCAGCGCCTCGAAACCGCGCCGCGCGCCGCTGAGGGCGTCGACGAACGGCTGGTAGTGCACCTCGAGCTGGCACTGTGCGATGGCGTCGCGCAAATCGCCTTCCAGCGTGTTGCGGGCCTCGAGCTCGGCCGACATCGCCTTGTCATAGATGGTGAAGCAGTTGCGGCCCGCCGATTTCGAGCGGTAAAGCGCAAGGTCGGCCTTCTTCAGGAGCTGCTCCTGGTCGCTGCCATGATCGGGCGCGATCGCAATGCCGATGCTGGTGCCGATCTCGACGCGGTGTCCGGGAAGCAGGAACGGCTCGGCCACGAGCTTTGCGATTCGCCCGGCGAGTTCGGTCGAGCAGACGCGCTGATCCTCGCAAGCCTCCTGGATGATGGCGAATTCGTCGCCGCCGAGCCGGGCCAGCACGTCGCCGGTGCGCAGCGCGGATTTCAGCCGCTGTGCGACCTGACGCAGCAGTGCATCGCCGGCACCGTGACCGAGCGAGTCGTTGACGTTCTTGAAGCGGTCGAGGTCGAGCATCAGGATCGAGAAGGTCGGACCGCCGTCCTTCAAGCGGCCGTTGAGCTCGTCGAGCCGGGCGAGGAAGAAGGCGCGGTTCGGCAGTCCGGTCAGGATGTCGGTCTGGGCGAGTTCGAGCACACGCCGGTTCGCCAGCGACAGCCGCTGCGAATTGCGGCTTGCGAGCCTGAGATAGATCGAAAGCGACAGCGTCAGCAGCATGCCGACGATCAACACCGCGCCCGCGCGATCGTACGTCGTCTCCAGCGAGCCGCCGGCAGCCGGTATCGCGCGCACTTGCCAATCGGTGTCGCCGATCTTGAGATTGCCCGACCAGTGCAGGGCCCGCGCGACATCTCGCATCGACTGCGGCGCCGTGGCAGCCGACGAATAATCCGGCAGCATTTCCTCCAGGCTGACGATCTGCCCCGTGAACGGCGGATAGACGTTCACGCTGACCGCGGGGCTTGCGCCGGTGGTCACGCGAATGGACTGGATCAGCAGCGGCAGGTCGAACACGCCGACGACGAAGCCGGCGAGATTGCGGCGCCGGTCCACGACCGTGTCGCGCGACGTTGCCTTGGCGTAGACGGGAATGGCGACGAGGACGTCGGGCAGCCGGCCGCCCTCCTTCGGCTCGTAGAGGCGGGTGCGAATGGCCGCGACCCGATCGGCGTCGCGCGCGCGCTCGAGAACCGCGCGGCGCTCCGGAACGGTCGCGTAGTCCATGCCGTAGACCGAAGACGTCTTCGGCTGGGTCGAGTAGAACACCGGAAAATACTCGTCGCTCTGCGGCGCGCTCGCGAACGCATCGCCCTGGAGCGACTTGATGCGATAGCCGGACACACCGTCCGCGATCGCCGCGGCCTCGTATTCGGCACGCTCCTTGCGGTTCACGCGCGGCACCCACGCGATGCGCAGCATGCCGGGATGGCGTTCGAACAGGCGGGCGCTGAAGGTCTCGAATTCGCTGCGGGTGATCTTCTGGTTGGTCGATTCGAACAGCGTGCGCAGCGCGACGAGCCTGGAGATGTACTCGCCCATGCCGTTCTGCATGACGATCGCTTCGGTTTCGGCCGCGTTCTCGAACTCGATCTTGTTGACGCGGTCTTCCCATCGCGCCACTGCGGCCGCACCCGCAATCGAGAACAGAAGACCAATTCCGACCGCGACGAGCGCAGGACGATACAGCCCGAGCAGCGGCGCGGCACGCCACCATCCGGTCATACATCCCCGATCCTGATCGTTCTGATCGCGACCGCCCATTCCAGAAACTGCCGTCCCCTCTCCCGGTCAACCGAACCTCTGGTTGAGCCGCCGGAGCCACTATCGGAACAGGACCGCGGTTAAGAACTGCTCAATTTCGGAACCCGGGCGTTCCGCATGACCCGGCTTAGTTAATGCAGTGCGGGATGATGCGAACTTTGTCGAAGTAAGTTGCCGGTTCCCCGGAGTAGTACGGAGCCGTCGATACATCGCCGATTCATCCTGCGGAGATAGCTTTCCCGAAGCTCTTCCCCGCACCCGGCAAGACTTTTCCCGATGTATCGCGCGCGCGAGCCTGCTGCGCGCCATCAACGATATCGGCCGCTTCGACGTCAGCGGCAGCACCGTCACCGTCACCGTCACCGTCACCGTCGGCATGCGCATGATCGAACCGAAGGTGTTTTTGACGGTGACCCAGAAGGACGGGACGTTCAGAGCGGTGGACCGGCTGTAGAGCCGGATTTGACGAGACTCGCCTACCGCTTCGAAAGAGATGCGTTCCCTCCCGTTGTGGGTCAGGGCCAATCGCATAGGAAGAAACATATGGCTGGAAGCTCGACTGCGGCCATCCTTCGAGACGCCCGCCTGCGGCGGGCCCTCAGGATGAGGGATGAGCATGCGGCAGCATTTTCAACGCAGATGGATGCAGCTGAGCCTCATCCTGAGGAGGCCGCGAAGCGGTCGTCTCGAAGGACGAGGCGCTCGCTCAGGCGCCGCTGAGACGTCATATGCGATAGCCCTGCCTACAAGGGGAGAGCGAACGGAGAAGCGTGCGTTTAGTCGTGTGCCAAGCTCAATTCGACCTCAACAGATCACGCTCGCAGTCGATCAGGGCCGCCGCGTCCAGCGCTCGGCGTTGACCGCGCCCTGCGGAATCTCGCCTTTGACGATCGCTTCGACCTGGCGCACGGTTTCCAGCGACTGATATTCGATCGCCTGCGGCGTCAGCCCACCGACATGCGGCGTCGCGATGACGTTGGGAAGCTTCGCGAGTTCCGGCGCCGGCATCTGGTCTGGCGCGCGACCGACATCCATCGCAGCGCCTGCGATGCGGCCTTCCAACAGCGCCTTCGCAAGCGCCGCCTCGTCGACGAGGTTGCCGCGCGAGAGATTGACGAAGACGGCGTGCCTCTGCATGCGCGCCAGCGCCGCCTGCCCGATCAGGCACTCGGTCTCTTCGTTCGCAACCGCAAGGCAGACGACATAGTCCGACCCGGCAAGGAGATCGTCGAGACCGACCTGGCGGATCGCAGCATCACTGACTGTCGCAAACGGATCGGAGACCAGCACCTCCATGCGCAGCACTTTTGCCACCTCGGCGAGGTAACGCCCGATGCTGCCATAGCCAATGATGCCGATCTTGCTGCCGGCGAGCTGACGGCCCATCCGCGCTTCCGGCTGGCGGCCGGCCTGATAATCGGCCGTCGCCCGCGATACGCCGCGGGAGAGATCGACCATGAAGCCGAGCGCGAGCTCGGCAACGGCTTGCACGAAGCCAGGCCCGGCGCGGGTCACGAGCACGCCGGCGTTCGAGGCCGCCTCGACATCGACGTTGCGGATGTCGACGGCGCAACGGACGAAGGCGCGCAAGCGCGGCAGTTGCGCAAAGATCTCGCCGCGGCCCTCGGTCATGCGATCGGCCACGATGATGTCGATATCTTTCGCGGCGCGGACGAGGCCGGCGGCGTCCAGCGTATCATCGCTCTCGTGCAGGACCACCTCGGCGGTCGCGCGCAGGCCGCTCAGGCTGCGATCACCGTAGTAATTGCGGCGCATCTCCGGCGTGTGGGCCAGCAGGACTTTCACGGCAAGACTCCTTCAGTAGCCGAACGCGCGCGGCAATGCCGTGCTGAGCCATGGCACGAACGCGATCACCAGCAGGCAAAGGAACAACAGGCCAAGATAGCCCATGATCGGCTTCACCGTCTGCTCGATCGGCACGTTGCCGATCAGGCAAGCGCCGTAGAGCCCGAGCCCGAGCGGCGGCGCGAACAGGCCGATGCCCATCGCGATCACGAGCACGACGCCGAAATGCAGGGGATCGATACCGAGTTGCACGGCCACCGGCAGCAGCAGTGGACCGAAGATGATCAGCGCGGCCGCGCCTTCCAGCACCGAGCCCATCACGATCAGCACGCCGATCGCGAGCAGGATGAACAACCAGGTGCCGCTGGTCTTTGACAATCCCAGCATGAAATCGCCGACCGCATGCGGCACCTGCTGCAAGGTCAGCGTGAACGCCAGCGATTGCGCTGCGGCAACGATGAACAGCACGAGCCCCGCGCGCGTCGCTCCCTGCACAAAACTATGCGCGGCCGATGTGAAGCTGAGCTCGCGGAACACGACACTGCCGACGACGAGTGCATAGGCGACGGCAAAGGCCGAGATTTCCGTGGCGGTGGCAAAGCCGCTCTTGAAGCCGAAGAAGATCATGAAGATCAGGCCGAACGAGGCGATCGCGCCGCTCCACAGCCCCGACACCGGCATCTGCGGCTCGACGTCCTCGGTAGCAGCGGGAGTCTTGCCGAAGATGATGGAGACGGCGATCAGGGCCAGCGCCATCAGCGCCGCCGGCAACAGCCCTGCGACGAACAGGCCGCCGATCGACAGGTTCGCGACGAAGCCAAGGATGATCAGGTTGATGCAGGGCGGAATGGTCTCCGCCATCACCGCGGATGCCGCGAGCAGCGCCACCGCGCCGCCCGGATTCTGCTTGGAGCGGCGCGCAGCCGGGATCAACACGGAGCCGACCGCGGCGACATCAGCCATCTTCGAGCCGGAGATGCCGGAGAACAGCACCATCGAGGCCACCATCACGACGTTGAGGCCGCCGCGCATGCGCCCGACCCCACGCTGCAACAGCTCGATCAGCCGCACCGACATGCCGTTGGCTTCCATAAGGTAGCCGACGAGGATGAAGAACGGGATCGCGAGCAGCACGAAATTGTCGATACCGCGCGCCATCTGCTGGGCGAAGATCACGCCGGGCAGCGCGCCCTCGACCCAGATGAAGACCAGCGCGGCCAGCGCCAGCGCAAAGCCGATCGGCAAGCCGCCGACCAACGTCGCGAAGAAACCGATCAGCATCAGCGTTCCCGCCGACGGCACCGTGGCGGGCGACAAATAATCCCACGCGAGATAGAGGCCGGTCACAACGGCAATTGCAACGAGACCTCTGACGATATCAGGGAGCGGCCTTGCGCAAAGATGGTCGATCGCGAACACCGTCATGAACAGCGCGCCGATGCCCATCGGATAGAAGGTCAGCTCCAGCGGCAAGCCAGATCCGGTGGTCTGGCCCGCCGTCAACGAGCCGAGCTTGATGGCGTTGTAGGCGACGTAGCCCGAGATCAGCACCACCAGCAGCGAACTCGCGGCGTCGACCAGCGCGCGTAGCCGCACCGGAGCCAGATCGCGAAAGAAGGAGACGCCGACATTCTCGCCGCGCGCGAGTGCGCTCGCCGCGCCGAAGAAGGCCGAGCCGACCATCAGGCCGCGCGCGACGTCGTCGGACCATTCGACCGGCGCGTTGAAGCAGAAGCGCAGCAGTACGGAACCGCAGACAACGACGAGATCTGCGGCGAGCAGGATGGCTGCGATCGCGTCGCTGACGCGAAGCAGCAGTGCGATGCTCCCGTGGCGGCCGCCCGAGAGGGAGGCGGCGCCCGTCATCGCCAGCTCAGATTTGGCCATTTCAAGCTTGCGTGGCGCGGATGATGTCGATGACGGGTTTGGATTCCGGCCGCGCCTTGATGAAGTTCTCGATCTGCGGCGCCACGCGCTTTTTGAAAGCCTCGCGGTCGCATTCGGCCACTGTCACGCCCTTCTCGGTCAAGGCCGACAGCGCCTCCTTCTCGACCGCGAGCCCATGGGTACGCGTGTCGGATGCGGCCTTCTTCGCGGCGTCGAGAAAGCCCTCGCGCAGCTTCGGATCCATGCGATTGTAGGTCACGTCGCTGAAATAGATCGCGAGCGGCGAGAAATTGTGCTGCGTCAGCGCATAGAATTTCGCAGTTTCGAAGAACTTGCTCGCCAGGATGGTCGGCGGATCGTGCTCCAGCCCGTCCAGTACGCCGGCCTGCAATGCCGTGTAGATTTCGCCGAACGCCAGCGGCGTCGCGGCGGCGCCCATCAGGCGCAGGCATTCCGTGATAACGGGATTTGGCAGGGTGCGGATCTTGAGCCCGGCGAGATCTTCCGGCGTCTTCACCGGCTTCTTCGCAAGGACGCTGCGTGAGCCGAAATTATAGGCCCAGGCGATGATGCGGACGTTGCTGCCCTTGAGCAGCGCGTCCTCGATCGGCTTGGCGGCGCCAGCGTCGAACGCCTTGGTCTGCTGCGGGAAACTCGAGAACAGAAAGCCGAGGTCATAGGTGCCGACCAGCGGCACCAGATTGGCCGAGATCGACGAGCCCGACACCATGAGGTCGATGACGCCGAGCTTCACCGAGTTGATGACGTCGATTTCCTGCCCCAACTGGTTGTCGGGAAAGAAAGCGACCTCGACCTGCTCACCGAGGCCGTTCGTCTTCAGGTTCTTCACGAGATTGTCGTAATAGACGCGGCCGTTGGCGAATTTGGGATCGTTCGGCAGCGAGGAGGAGCATTTCAGCTTCAACGTCGCGGCTTCGGCGCGGCCAATCAGTGCGGGGGAGAACACGAGGCCGGCGGCAAGTCCCGTCGACGACTTGATGAACGCGCGACGGTTCACGGGTACGATGGACATAATGCGGTCTCTCCCCAATTATTATTTTTTCGCGCCGCGGTCGTTGCCGCAACCCGTTGCGCGGACTGTATGGCCAAAGCGATGGCGCAGGCAAGGCTTGCGGCCGGCCGTCGCAAGGCGGCGTGCGGCAAAAAGCAACGGCATCAGCGCGCGGCGAAACGACGATGTTTTGTGCGGGATTCCCGATCAGATCGGCATGGGGCCCGAGGCACGAAAGCATGCTTTCGCGCAGCACCCGAGATCAATCCAATTGGCGCATGGATCAATGCGCTATTCACATGGATAGCGCCAGAACGATGCTGCACCGGCTCTGGCAGACCTGCTGCCCCTTTTTGCCGCAGCTCGCAACGTGATCCAGTGCACAGACAGGCGCGTGGCGGCGACCTAGAAAAGGTGACATCCTCGCGCGCATTGCCGACGGAGGAGACACCTTGCCCCATCCAGTCCTTCGCAATTTATTCCTTGCCTCCAGTCTTCTTGCGCTCGCGCAATTGACGACGCCGACAGAGGCCGCGGCCGAAGCGCGGCTCGCGCTCGTGATCGGTCAATCGGCCTATCGCACCGTGCCGGAACTGCCCAACGCCGCCAACGACGCCAAGGGCATGACGGAGCTGCTCGGCAATGCCGGCTTCACCGTCACCACGGCGGCCAATCTCGGGCAGAACGACATGCGCGCGGCGATCTCGGATTTCGCCGGCAAGGTCAGCGCCAGCGGCGCCGACACGGTCGCGCTGGTGTTCTATGCCGGCCACGGTCTCCAGATCGACGGCGAGAACTATCTGGTGCCGGTCGATCTCGACCCCAAGCGCGAGGCCGACATTCCGCTTCAAGGCGTGCGGCTCAACGATTTGCTCAACACGCTCGGCGCGCTGCCGACGCGGGCGCGCATCTTCATGCTCGATGCCTGCCGCAACAATCCGTTCCCGGCGCTCAGCGGCGCCGGCCACGGGCTTGCGATGGTCGACACCAAGGCCGGCGCGCCCGGCTCCTTCATCTCCTATTCGACCTCACCCGGCGCGGAAGCCGAGGACGGCAGCGGCATCGACAGCCCTTACACCACGGCAGCGCTGACCGTCGCCAAGCAGCCCAATCTGCCGATCGAGGAAGTCTTCAAGCGCATCCGCGTCGCCGTGGCGCAATCGACCGACGGACGGCAGATCCCCTGGGAAAGCTCGTCGCTGACGACCGACTTCAAGTTCTTCGGCGGCGACAGCAGCGGCGATCAGACTGCGCTTCCCGGCGCATCCTCCATGGCACTTGCGAGCGGCACGCGCAGCCTCGAGGACTGGCGCAAGGATTTGCAGGGCAAGCCGGCCATGGTCGCCTATGAGATCGTGATCACCGACGACACCGTGCCGGCGTATCAGGCCTATATCGAGTTGTTCGCTCAGGACACCCGTACGCCGCGCCTGCGCACGGTGCTGGAGCGCCGGCGCCAGATGCTGGCCTGGGAGCGCGCCACCGCGATCAACACCCGCGCCTCGTTCGAGGCCTATCTGGCGAACTGGGACAACAGCGATCTGGCTGCGACCGCACGCAGGCTGCTGCTCCGCGTGCAGAACCGCAACTACGTCTTGCCTGCTGTGGTCGCGGCCGCTCCTGTCCCGGTCGCAATCGCGATGGCGCCGACCTGCCCGTGCTCCACGCCCTCGATACCGGCAACACCCGTCAATCCGACAATCGCGCCTGTGATCAAGAAGCGCGTCGACGGCACCCCACCGAAGCGCAAGGTCGTCGACACGCCGCCCAGGCAGCGGCGGCCGCCGCCTGATGAAGTGATCTACGAACGCGCGCCGCCCCCCGGTCCGCCTCCCGGCGCCGTCATGCAAGGCATCGGCATCGGTGTCGGAATCGGCATGGGAATGGGCGGCGGCCGCGGCGGCGATTATCACAATGACCGCGGCCGGTACTGAGGCTTCCGCCCACGTCGAGAGAGATGTTCGCGAGCCCATGGTTTGCGGACATTTCTGTTGATGCGGCTCTCGTGCCCCGGACGCAGCGCAGCGCTCTTCGGCGGTGCGCTGCAGAGCCGGGGCCCATCCAGCAGCGAACTGTGCAGCATCCTGGGTCCCGGCACTGCGCAGCAATGTTACGCGCTGCAGCGCGTCCGGGACACGCGAGAGTTGCGGATATTCGCCATCTGCCGTCCTCCGAGCCGGAATTGCTGTAGTCTGATCGTCCGACGCAGGCCTTGGGGATTCCACATCAATGCCGCACGACACTCACGCGAAGAGGTCTTGGCCGCTATTCCGGTCGCTCGCGTCCTATTCGCTGCCTGGCGATCTCATGGCGGGGCTGACGCTGGCGGCCATCGCGATCCCCGAGCAGATGGCCACGGCGCGGCTCGGCGGCTTCGCGCCGCAGATCGGCTTCTTCGCCTTCATGGCGGGATCGCTGGGCTTTGCGATGCTCGGCGGCAACCGCTTCCTGTCCTGCGGCGCGGATTCCACGATCACGCCGATCTTCGCCGGCGGGCTTGCGGCGCTGGCCGCCGCCGGCTCGCCGGACTATCAGGGCCTCGCAATCGCACTGGCGCTGATGGTCGGCGCGATGATGCTCGCCGGCGGCGCCTTCCGCCTCGGCGGCATCGCCAATCTGCTATCGGTGCCGGTCATGGTCGGCTTCCTCGCCGGCATCTCGGTCCACATCATCGTGTCGCAATTGCCGGGCGTGCTGGGTCTGGAATCGCCGAGTGGACCGACGCTCGATCGCATCGGCGTGCTCGCAAGCGAGCTCGGCCGCAGCAATCCCTTCACGCTATGCATCGGCTTCGGTGTGCTGGCCGTGGTCTTCGCCGCCGAGAAAGTCAGCGCAAAAATTCCGGGCGCGCTGATCGGGCTCGTCGCCGCGACCTTGGCCACAATCGCCCTCGGCCTCGAGAGCAAAGGCGTTAACGTCGTGGGCCTCGTGCCCGGCACGCTGCCGCGGCCGACCTTCCCCGACCTTGCACCGGAGCAATGGGTGCGCCTCGTGCCGCTGGCCTTCGTGATCACGGTCGTGGTGATGGTGCAGACCGCGGCGACGACGCGGTCGTTTCCGTCCGATCCGGACAAGCCCGCCGATGTCGATCGCGATTTCCTCGGCGCGGGCGCCGGCAGCGTGCTGTCGGGACTGTTCGGCGCGTTTCCGGTCAATGCCAGCCCGCCGCGAACGGGCATTGTCGCCGAGACCGGCGGACAATCACAGCTTGCGGGGCTTGCCGCCGGGACAATCGTGCTGGCGCTGCTCGCATTCGGAACGGGGTTGCTGCAGCACGTTCCGGACGCCGCGCTCGGCGGCATCTTGCTGTTCGTCGCGCTGCGCATCATCCGCGTGAAGCAGATCGTCACGATCTATCGCCAAACCCCGAGCGAATTCCTGCTGATCGTCGCCACCGCCGCGCTGATCATCCTGCTGCCGATCCAGCAGGGCGCGTTCCTCGGCATCGTGCTGTCGCTGCTGCACGGCATCTGGAGCACGACCCGCGCGCGGCTGGTCGAGTTCGAGCGCGTGCCGGGCACCACGATCTGGTGGCCGGCGCATCCGCACATCACCGGCGAACGCATCGCCGGCGTCGCCGTGATCGGGCTGCAGGCGCCGCTGTCCTTTCTCAACGCGCCCGGCTTTCGCAGCGACGTGACCAAGGTGCTCGGCGCGACGCCGCCGCAGTTGCTGGTGCTGGAGGCGAGCGGCATGGTCGAGATCGACTTCACCGCCGCGCAGATCCTGCTCGACGTGTTCAGGGCGTGCAGCGAACAGGGCGTCACGGTGGCGCTGGCCCGGCTGGAATCGGTGCGCGCGCAGGACGCGTTCGAGCGGTTCAGGCTGTTCGAGGCGCTGCCGCGGGACCACGTCTTCCACAGCGTGGACGAGGCCGTGCGCAAGCTGGCGGAATAATCCTGCTTACGCCCTCCGATCCTCATCCTGAGGAGCCCGCGAAAAGCGGGCGTCTCGAAGGATGGCCACGGGCGAGATCCGGGCCTTCATGGTTCGAGACGCGCCAAGACGCGCTCCTCACCATGAGGGTCTGGATGCAGTGGAGATCGCGAAAGCTGCCATCACTGCACCAGCGTCGGGTGATCGCGCTGTATTGTTTCGCGGATCCAGCTGGCATGGATCGCGCGAAACAATATCTGCGCGGTCTTGAGGTCGTTCGCCTTCATGCAGAGATCGACGATGCGACGGACTGCGTCGTCGCGCATCAATCCATCCGAGATCTTCATCGCGATTTCCATTGCGACTTTCGCCGCCCGCTCGTAGCGCTCGCTCTCGTGCTTGTCGTTGCGCGCAGAGCCTGCCGCACTCGCCGCAGCGGCGTCACAGATCGTACGGATGCGCTCGGCGGCCTCGATGTCGCCGAGCGGCCGTTCGATCGCTTCGTCCCAGATGTCCTGTCGCGTCTTGCGCGCGAACCACTTCATCGCCCCGCCACCCGTGGTCTTCCAGCCGCCGCATCGTCGCGCTTCGAACCGCGCCCAGCATAGAGAACCGTGGTGAGATCGGCGAGGCGGTTTTTTCCGCCACACTCCGCGGCTCGCGACACGTTCAGGACGTCCGACGCGGCCCGATCGCCTCGAACTGCGCCTTCTGCTCGTCGTTCAACGTGGCATAGAAATCTTCGAGCGCAGCGCGCACCGATTTGATGCCATCCAGCATCAGGTCAAGCCGCTTGCGGATCGCGGCCATTCGCGCCGGCGGCGTCATCACGTCGTTGGGCTGGCAAGCCGCCTTGAGCGATGCGCTGACCTTGGCGCTGGTATCCTGGAGCACCTGCAGCGCAGCGCGCTGGGTGCCGTCGGGATGAAGCCTCGCCTCGATGTCGGCGCCGGGCCAATCGAGTGCCGCAGACGCTCCGCAATTCTGGACCAGCGATCCACTGGTAGTGTTGGAAGCTGTCGCGCGACGCTGATCGTCGGCCAGCGCATTGAAGCGCGCCTTCTGCTCGTCGCTGAGCGAGCCATAGAATTTATCCAGTGCGGGCTGAACGAGATCGACGGCTTTCTCCATCGCCTCGATGCGCTGCTGCATCGCCGTCAGCCGACGGGGCGCGGTCGCCGCGACCTGCGCCGGACAGGACGCGCGGATCATCTCCGCCGCCTGGATCGAGGCATTGCCGAGATCGTCGAGGCTTGCCCCTTGCGCATCGGTCGGCTGCACCGCAGCTGCGATCTGGTCGATCGGCAGACCGACGATTTCGCGGCGGTCGCTGCCGCAAAGCGGATCGAGCGCAACGCCTCGCGCTTGCCGTCGTCCCTGCGGACGTTGCGGCAGATAGGCCGAGAGACCGTCATAGCCATAGGGCCCGAAGATGCCGGCATAGACGTCCGGATAGCCGTAGCCCCAGAAGCCGAGACCGTCCCCCCAGATCGTGTAGTCGTAGAGGTCGTTATAGGCGAACGGCCAGAACAGCGGTCCGACCCAGCCATAGCCGCCCCCTGCATGTTGCCACCATCCGCTGCTTGCGCCATGCCAGCCGGCGAGTGCGGCAGCGGCTGCGATCTGGGCCCGCGCCGCCGGATTGCTGATCAGACGGCCGTTGCGGAAGGCGCTGGAGTGCGCGTTGAGCGCATTGCGGAAATTCGCGGGACGCACGGCCGCATTCCGCATCTGACCGAAGTTCGGGCCACCATGTCGGGCTCCGGTTGCGAACCGCATCCCGCGATGCCCGCCGCCACCATGCGCGTGCCCGAAACCGTGACCACCGAAATGGCCACCACCATGATGACCACCTCCATGATGACCACCTCCATGACCGCCGCCATGACCACCTCCGTGACCACCTCCGTGCCCACCGCCATGGCCACCACCGCCCTTGCCCAGAGCCGTGCCCGCCAGCATGCAGGCCAGCGCCATCACGGCAATTCCAATGACCGGTCGCAACATCGCATCCTCTCGCAGAGCCGCGCCATTGAGGCATCGGAAGTCTACGGGAATTGGAACCGGCGCGGCTGCGGAAAGTTCCGCGACCGCGACGCGGCAGGCGCGCTAGACCTCCGGCACAATCTTGCCGGGATTGAAGATGTTCTGTGGATCGAGCGCCTTTTTCAGCGCCCGCATCGCGTCGATCGCCTCGGGGCCGAGTTCCGCATTAAGATATTTCTGCTTGCCCTGGCCGATGCCGTGCTCGCCGGTGCAGGTGCCGTCCATCGCCTGCGCGCGCTCGACCAGGCGATGCATGAACTCCTCGCCGCGCGCCATCTCATCGGAATCGTTGGTGTCGCAGACCAGCGAGCAGTGGAAATTGCCATCACCGACATGGCCGACGATCGGCGACAACAGGTTGAGGCGCTTGAGATCTTCCTCGGTCTCGTTGACGCAATCGGCCAGGCGCGAGATCGGCACGCAGACGTCGGTCGCGACCACGCCGATGCTGTCGCCGGGCCGCAGCGCCTTGACGGACCAATAGGCGTCGTGCCGCGCCTGCCACAGTTTTGTGCGATCCTCCGGCTTGGTGGTCCAGGAGAAATCGCCGCCGCCGTACTCCCCGGCGATCTCGGCGAAGGCCTTGGACTGCTCGGCGACCTCGATCTCGCTGCCATGGAATTCCATCAGCAGCAGCGGCGTCTCCGGCAGCGTCAGCTTCGAATAGGCGTTGCAGGCCCGCACCTGCGCGGCGTTGAGCAACTCGATCCGCGCCACGGGAATCCCGGTCTGGATCGCCAGGATCACGGCCTGGCACGCCCCGTGCACGGTCTCGAACGACACCGCGCCGGCCGCGATCGTGTCAGGGATGCCGCGCAGACGGATGGTCAGTTCCGAGATGATGCCGAGCGTGCCCTCGGCGCCGACGAACAGATGCGTCAGGTCGTAGCCGGCGGATGATTTCTTCGCGCGCGTGCCGGTCGTGATGATCTCACCGTCGCCGCGCACCACCTTCAGCGCCAGCACGCTGTCGCGCATGGTGCCGTAACGCACCGCGTTGGTGCCGGAGGCGCGCGTCGAGGCCATCCCGCCGAGCGATGCATCCGCGCCGGGATCGATCGGGAAGAACAAGCCCTGGTCGCGCAGATGCTCGTTGAGCGCCTTGCGGGTGACGCCGGGCTGGATCACGCAGTCGAGATCCTCGGCATGGACCGCCAGCACCTTGTTCATGTCGCGCAGGTCGATGGAGATGCCGCCGGCGGGTGCGTTGACCTGGCCCTCGAGCGAGGTGCCGGTGCCGAAGGCGATGACGGGCACGCCGTTTTTCGCGCAGATCCGCACCACATCCTGAATGTCGGCAGTCTCCTGCGCCATCACCACGCCGTCCGGCGGCTGGTTCACAATCCATGTGGTGGTATGGCCGTGCTGCTCGCGGACGGCCTGCGAGGTGATGAGGCGGTTGCCGAACCGTGCGGCAAGCTGCTCCAGCGCACTTGCAAGGGCTTTCGGCGCCGGCCGCGGCGGATTATTGGTGATGGTCGTACCCACGGACGTTCCTCCCGACGAGACGAACCGTGGCAAAGGACATCTCACCGGCCAAGTCAAGCGGCCGGGCGCATAGCTGGGGAAGGAAACATGCCGGAGACTGCCGCCACAGTGCCATTCCGCGCCTCGATCATGCAGATCGAGCCGCAATGGATCGACTACAACGGCCACCTCAACATGGCCTATTACAACGTGATGTTCGACCGCGCGGTCGACCAGATGTGGCTGACGCTCGGGATCGGGCCGGGCTACATGAAAGAACGCGGCGGCTCGACCTTCACCGCCGAATGCCATGTGCGCTACTTGCGCGAAATCCACCTCGGCGATCCCGTGCAGGTGTCGGTCTGGCTGCTGGAAGCCGACGACAAGCGACTGCACACGTTCCAGGAGTTGCGACACGCGACCGAAGGCTGGTTGTCGGCGATCTCCGAAAACATGTCGCTGCACATCGACATGGGCTCACGAAAGGTGGCGGCCTTTCCACCAGACATCCGCGAGCGCATTGCGGCGGTGGTCAAGGCCCACAGTACCGTGCCGCGGCCCGAGGGCATCGGCCGAAGCGTGGCGATGCCCTCGAAGCGGTAGTGCATGATCCGGAAAAGTGCGAAGCGGTTTTCCGGCAAGATCATGCACCAGATCAGACCGCGCTAGACCCTGGTGCGGCCGCGAGCCAATCCAACAACGGCCGAGACCAGGAACAGCACGACTGCGATGAAGAAGATGATCTTGGCGATTTCGATCGACGCGCCGGCGAGGCCGCCAAAGCCCAGAATACCGGCGATCAGGGCGATAACCAGAAACGTCACAACCCAGCTAAGCATGATCCGAACCTCTGTTTCGATGTCTGTCTGCGATCGGCGCGGCTGACGCGCCTCACTTGCAGGACCAATCGCCAACTCGGAACAATGGTTCCGGGCCGCTGAAGCCGGAAATTCGCCTGACCGACAGGAACAAATTGGCTTTCCACGCACGTGGAAAACCCTTCCCCGCCGCCCCATATAGGGATCGATCCCTGTTAAGAAGGCTCCCCTTTCACCACCCCGCGGTGCCAACGTGGGGCCAAATGATTCGCATGACCGAGCCGAGCAAGATCCCGTCCCAGAGTGTCCCCGACCACCAGCCCGCAGCCGGCGGCATTGCCGCGCGCGCGCGCGCCTCGGTGGGCCCGAAATATCTGTCCGGGCTCAATCCGGAGCAGCGCGAGGCGGTGGAGACGCTGGACGGCCCGGTTCTGGTGCTGGCCGGCGCCGGCACCGGCAAGACCCGCGTGCTGACCACGCGCATCGCCCATATCCTGAGCCAGGGCCGCGCGCGCCCCGCCGAGATCCTGTCGGTGACCTTCACCAACAAGGCCGCCCGCGAGATGAAGCACCGGCTCGGCCAGATGCTCGGCCATGCCGTCGAAGGCATGCCGTGGCTCGGCACCTTCCACTCCATCGGCGGGCGCATCCTGCGCACCCATGCCGAGCTGGCGCAGCTCAAGTCGAACTTCACCGTGCTCGACGTCGACGATCAGGTCCGGCTGCTCAAGCAGCTCCTGCAAGCCGACAATATCGACGACAAGCGCTGGCCGGCGCGCATGCTGGCCGGTCTGATCGACGGCTGGAAGAACCGCGGCCTGACACCGTCGCAGGTGCCGTCAGGCGAAGCCGCCGTCTTCGCCAACGGTAAGGGCGGCAAGCTCTATGCGAGCTACCAGGAGCGGCTGAAGATCCTGAACGCCGCCGATTTCGGCGATCTGCTGCTCGAGGACATCCGCATCTTCCGCGAGCACCCCGATATCCTGCGGCAGTACCAGCAGCGCTTCAAATTCATCCTGGTCGATGAATATCAGGACACCAACGTCGCGCAGTATCTGTGGCTGCGGTTGTTGTCGCAGGCGCCGTCCAAGCCAACCACACCCGCTGTCATTCCGGAGCGGCTCGTAGAGCCGAACTCCGACGTGCAATTGCACGTCGGGGAATCCAGAGATGAGTCCGACAATCGAGATACCGGGTCTGCGCCTTTGGCGCCCGGAATGACGACTCCGCCTCCCGTCAAAAACATCTGCTGCGTCGGCGACGACGACCAGTCGATCTATGGCTGGCGCGGCGCGGAGGTCGACAACATCCTGCGCTTCGACCATGATTTTCCCGGCGCCAAGGTCATCCGCCTCGAGCGCAACTACCGCTCGACCGGCCACATCCTCGCCGCCGCCTCGCACCTGATCGCGCACAACGAGGGCCGACTCGGCAAGACGCTGCGCACCGAGGACCAGGACGGCGAAAAAGTCACGATCACCGGCTCCTGGGATTCGAAAGAGGAAGCCCGCGGCATCGGCGAAGACATCGAGCAGATCCAGCGCCAGGGCGAGAAGCTCAACGAGATCGCAATTCTCATGCGCGCGTCCTACCAGATGCGTGAATTCGAGGAGCGCTTCATCACGCTCGGCCTGCCCTATCGCGTCATCGGCGGCGCGCGCTTCTACGAGCGCGCCGAGATCCGCGATGCGCTCGCGTATTTGCGCGTGATCAATTCGCCCGCCGACGACCTCGCCTTCGAGCGCATCGTCAACGTGCCCAAGCGCGGGCTTGGCGACGCTACCGTGCAGATGCTGCACGACCACGCCCGCAAGCGCCGCATCCCGCTGTTCGAGGCGGCGCGCGCCGTGGTCGAGACCGACGAGCTGAAGCCGAAGGCGCGCGGCAGCTTGCGCGACGTCATCGCCCAGTTCGATCGCTGGCGCGCCCAGCGCGAGGTTACCAAGCATACCGAACTAGCCGAGATCGTGCTGGACGAGAGCGGCTATACCGAAATGTGGCAGAAGGATCGCTCCGCGGATGCCGCCGGCCGGCTCGAGAACCTCAAGGAGTTGGTGCGGTCGATGGAGGAGTTCGAGAACCTGCAAGGGTTTTTGGAGCACATCTCGCTGGTGATGGACCGCGACAGCGCTGCGGAAGAGGATGCAGTGTCACTCATGACTCTGCATTCGGCCAAGGGTCTCGAATTCGACAACGTGTTCCTGCCCGGCTGGGAGGAAGGCCTGTTCCCGAGCCAGCGCACGCTGGACGAGCAGGGTCGCGCCGGCCTCGAGGAAGAGCGCCGGCTCGGCCACGTTGGCCTGACTCGCGCACGGCGGCGCGCAAAAATCTATTTCGCGACCAACCGCCAGATTCATGGCACCTGGACGACCACCATCCCCTCGCGCTTTCTTGACGAATTGCCGGCGGCCAATGTCGAGATCACGGAATCCAAGGGCGGCTCGGCCTGGGGCGGCACCGGCGGCTACGGCGCCTCCCGCTTCGACGACATGGAGGCGTTCGGCTCCACCTATTCGACCCCGGGCTGGCAGCGCGCCCAAGCCAATCGCAATCGCGGCGGCGGCGGGGGCGGCAATGGCGGCCGCGGCAGCTTCGAGGAACAGGCCTCGTCGTTTTCGTCCCAATCGTCCTCGCCAGATTTCGGCAGCTTCTCCTCGCGCCGCCGCGGCCCGATGACGATCGAGGGCGAGCTGGTCGCCAAATCCACCGGCACGACCTCGGAATTCTCCCTCTCCGACCGCGTCTTCCACCAGAAATTCGGCTACGGCCACGTCACCAAGATCGACGGCAACAAGCTCACCATCCATTTCGACAAGGCAGGCGAGAAGAAGGTCGTGGACAGCTTTGTGCAGCGCGCGTGAGGCCCTGCCCTGTTGCGGCGGCGTTACGCCGCCGTTTCTTCCCTTCACGCCCCTTGACCACCGCGAACTTCCCCGTATCAGATGCAGCCATGGTCCGGGGCTCCATCACACTGATCTTGCTGGCATTGGGTATGCCGTCGCTTGCGGCGGCGGAGACCATGAGCTTTGGCGATTCACTCGGGCTCCTGGCCAAGAGTTGCGGTGCGGAAATCGTTGCCAATTGCCGCGGCGTCAACCCGGACTCGACCCGCCTGAAGGAGTGCCTTTCCCGCAATCGCGACGTGCTCTCGCAGCAGTGCCAGAGCGACTATCTCGGCGCCTTCGATGCCATCCAGAAGCGCGTTGCCGCCCGCGTCACCGTGGCGAACGTCTGCCAGCGCGAGATCGTCAAGGTCTGCGGCGGCTCGACCAAGGAGACCAGCAAGGCGATCCCCTGCCTGATCTCGACGCCCAAGGGCATCAGCAACAACTGCCTGAAGGCCGTCGACGACGCGGGATATCGGTGATGCGCGCGAACAGGCTTTCCACCGCCGCAATTGGCATCGCGCTCGGTCTTGCCCTGCTCGCGGGCGCGGCAGAAGCGCAGACGGCGCCGCCGACCCGCGACGACATCGTCGCCAAGCTCAACCATTTCGAACAACCCGCTGAGATCGATATCCCCGCGCTGAAGCTGCAGGTGATGGAGCGGGCCAAGGCCAGGATCAAGAACGATCCGGGTCCGGTGAACCGGCCGCTGATCGCGCCGGATCTGGCCAATTTGCCGACCTTCACCGCGCAGATCCAGTTCGACGCCGACACGCCGATCATCCAGCCGGCGTCCTACCAGGCCGTCGGCCGCATTGCCGACGCGCTGGTCCATGCCTCGCTGCTGCCCTACACCTTCCTGATCGTCGGCCATGTCGAATCCAACGTGAAGACGCGCGAGGCTAACGCGATCCTGAGCCAGCGCCGCGCGGACGCGATCCGCGACGTGCTGGTGAACACGTTCAAGATTTCGACCAAGCGGCTGCATCCGATCGGCCTCGGCGAGGAGCAGTTTCTCGACCGGGCCAGGCCGACCTCGGCCGCCAACGGCCAGTTGCAGATCCAGACCTTTGCCAAACTGCCGGAGGACGGGCCTGCGCGCCCGGCTGCCGCGCCTGCGCCTGCAACGAAAAAGCCGGCCAGGAAGCACTGAGCGCATGCGCCCCGGCGCCTGACGGAACCCTTTGAAGGTCTTGCCCTTTTGTGACCTGTCTCACAGCGCGACAGACCGGCTTTGCGCGACAGTAACGCCGGTTTGTGCACCGCGCTATCAGGTGCTATAGGCTTTTTTCGCCCTTCCCCGACCCCATGCTGCACGAGACCGAGATGGCCAGTTATTTTCAACGCCAACTGGCCGACTACGTCGAATATCATCGCGATCCCTGGAATTGCGCGATGCACGTGGTCGGCATCCTCCTGCTCTTCACCGGCGCCGTACTGCCGCTGACCCTGGTGCACGTCCCGCTGTTCGGGATCGAGGTGAGCCTGGCCGTGATTTTTGCCCTGCCCGTGCTGGTCTACTGGCTGATGCTGGACGCCGGGATCGGGCTCGGCATCCTCGCCTCGATGATCGTGCTGCTTTCTGTCGCAACCGCGATCGGCAATCAGGTCTCGATCGTCATGATGTGGTCGATTTTTGCGGTGCTGATCGGGTCTGGCGTCGCATCGCAGATCGTCGGTCACAAGGTTTTTGAGGAGCGGCAGCCGTCGATGGTTGACCACCCCGCCCATTTCTTGCTCGGACCGATGTTTGTCATGGCGAAATTATTCATTGCATTGGGCTTCCGTCGCGACCTTGCCGCGATTCTGGCGCCTCTTCCGACCAATTCCCTTTCAACCCGATAGTTCTAGACGCGAAACAAGCAAACCTCTGCATGGCTCTCGTACTGGTTACCGGTGGCAGCGGCTTCATCGGACATCATCTCGTAGAAGTGCTCCGCGCCCGTGGGCAGCGGGTGCGTGTTCTCGATGTGCGTGCGCCGGCGACGGCGAATGCCGACGTTGAATATGCCCATGGCTCGGTGCTGGACGGCGCCGCGGTCGATGCCGCGATGGCGGGCGTCGATCAGGTCTATCACCTCGCCGGCCTGCCCGGCATGTGGGTCGCCGACAAGCAGGCCTTTCACGACGTCAATTGCCGCGGCACAGAGATCGTGCTCGCGGCGGCGATGAAGCGCGGCGTCTCCCGCTTCCTGCACTGCTCGACGGAATCGATCCTGTTCCCGTATTCTGACCTGGGCGGTGTTCCCGCCGAAGAAGCGCTGCAGCCAGCTGATGCCATGCCGGGCGCCTACACGCGGTCGAAATCGCTGGCCGAGCATTGCGCCGCGAAGGCGGCCGCTGAAGGTTTTCCGCTGGTGATCGGCACGCCGACCATGCCGATCGGTGCTGCCGACCACAATCTGACGCCGCCGACCGCGATGCTGTGGTACTTCCTCCAGAAGAAGGTGCAACCGCACCTCAACTTCCTGGTCAATCTCGTCGACGTCCGCGACGTGGCCATGGGCCTCGTGCTGACCATGGAACGCGGCCGCATCGGCCAGCGCTACATCCTCGGCGGCGATTGCGTTCCGCTCGGCCAGATCCTGCGAATGATGTCCACGATGAGGGGCCGCCGGCAGTTCCCGGTCGTCGTTCCCGGCAAGATTGCCGAGCTCTCTGCGATCATGCTCGAATATTTATCCGATCACGTCACGCGCCGGCCGCCCAACGGCACCGCCGAGGGCGTGCGCATCGCGCTCGCCGCGAGCGACCTCTCGATCGACAAGGCGCGCACCGAGCTCGGCTACTCGCCGCGCCCGGTCGAGCCGGTCCTGCGCGAAACCATCACCCATCTTCTCGCCCGCGGCGGCGCGCTTGCCTCCAGCGCCATCGAGCATCACGCGCTCTCCTCGCGCGCCAGCTGAGCTGCCGCCAACCCAAAGAACCTTTCCGCATGTCCTTCGATTTCAGCAAGCTTCTCTCTGTCGCCTGGGGTGGTTGGACCACGACCTGGCCGACGCAACTGCTCGCCCTGATCTGGCTCGCCTGGCTCGCAAGCTGGGTCGGCGCCTCGTTCTGGCAAGGCCGCACCCAGAAGCAGGTGATGACGCTGGAGTCCGGGCGCTATCGCATCCCGATCCTGGTCGGCGGCATCCTGTTCACACCGTGGACCGCAGAAGTGCTCGGTGAGAAGCCGCTCTGGGTGTTCAGCAATACCGCTGTCTATATCACGGCCCTGATCGTGCTGGCCGGCATCTCCTTCACCTGGTGGGGACGGCTGCATCTCGGACAATTCTGGTCCAACACCATCACTCACAAGCAAGACCACCGCGTCATCGACACCGGCCCGTACGGCATCGTGCGCCATCCGATCTACACCGGCCTGATCCTCGGCATGCTGGTGACCGGCATCGCGGTCGGCACGGTGACTGCGATGCTCGGCGCGATCCTGATCTCGCTCGGCATGTGGCAGAAGGGCCGGATGGAAGAGGTGTTCCTGTCCAAGGAGCTCGGCGAAGACGCCTACGGCGCCTATTGCCGCCGTGTGCCGATGATCATCCCGTTCCTGGCGCCGCGGTGAAATTCAGTCTCGTGTCCCGGACGCGTTGCAATGCTCTTGCGTTGCGACGCAGAGCCGGGACCCAGATGGCGAGGCATGCACTGTCGTAAGATGGGCCCTGGCTCAGCAGCGCACCGCGGAAGGCGCGCTGCGTTGCGTCCGGGGCACGAGCGCACAGCCCGACGCGCTAAGGAACCGCCTCTCCACTCGTCCGTTAGCCCTCGACACCTGCACTGACCGCAGAGCATCGAGCATGTCCGACGCCGACGATTATTTTCGCGAGCACGCGATCGCTGCCGTCCGCAAGGCGCGGGCACTGCCGCCCGGGCAGTCGAAGCAGAAGCAGCGCACGGTGGCGCGAGTCTATCAGCTCCTGTCCAAAGAGGCTGCGCTCGCGCCGAACATCCATCATCTGGATGATTTTCGCGCTGCGCGCGGGCTGGAGCGGCAGATCGGCCGCTGATCTCCGGGCACAGCCCGTCGGCGGTCGTCCCATGCAAATTCGAACGGCTGCCATTCCACGGGAATAGAGCCCAACGGCGTGCCACACAGGTTGACGTCTGCCCCGTCAGCCAGTTGGATGCGCGCGCAAACAGGGGCTTCTCATGACTTTTTCCAGCATCTTTGCGCAGTTCGTTGCGCTCCTCGGTGGCATCGCGCTGCAATGGCGGAAGCTGTCGGGCACCGTGCCCGCGCCGGCCTGGGGCCAGTCGCCCGCCATTCCCCAAGCAAAGCCGCAAGGCGCCATCCCGACATTGAAGATGCCGACGGCGCGCGGCTGGAGCGAGGGACAGAAGCCGACGGTCGCTCCCGGGCTCAAGGTCAATGCGTTCGCGACCGGCCTCGACCATCCGCGCTGGATCGAAGTGCTGCCCAATGGCGACGTGCTGATTGCGGAAGCGACGCAGATCGCGGGCGCGCCGAGGTCGGTGTTTCATTACGCGATGCAGGCGACGATGCGGCGCGCCGCCGCGCTCGGCGTCAGCGCCAACCGCATCACGCTGCTCCGCGACAAGGACGGTGACGGCGTCGCCGAAGTCCGCGGAGCCTTCATGGAGAATCTCAGCCAGCCGTTCGGCATGGCGCTGGTCGGCGACACCTTCTATGTCGGCAACACCGATGGCGTGATGGCCTTCCCGTACGTGGCGAACGCCGACCGCATCATCGCGCCGGGCAAGCGCCTCACCACATTCAAGCCGAACGGCCACTGGACGCGCAGCCTGCTGGCAAGCCCCGACGGCAAGAAGCTTTATGCCGGCGTCGGCTCGCTCAGCAACATCGCCGAGATGGGCATGGAGGTCGAGCAAGGGCGCGCCGCTGTCTACGAGCTCGATCTCGTCGCCGGGACGCACCGCATCTTCGGCGCCGGACTGCGCAATCCGGTCGGATTGGCGTGGGAGCCAACCACGAATGTGCTCTGGACCGTCGTCAACGAGCGCGACGGCCTCGGCGACGAGACGCCGCCGGACTATCTGACCTCGGTGCGCGACGGCGGCTTCTACGGCTGGCCCTATTGCTACTGGGGCAAGACGGTGGACGATCGCGTGCCGCAGGATCCGACGCTGGTCGCCAACGCGCTCACGCCGGACTATGCGCTCGGCGGACACACCGCTTCGCTCGGCCTGTGCTGGATGCCGGCGGGTACACTGCCCGGCTTCCCGGACGGCATGGCGATCGGCCAGCACGGCTCGTGGAATCGCAGCAAGCTGTCCGGCTACAAACTGGTGTTCATCCCGTTCGAGAACGGAAAGCCCTCCGGTCCCGGTCGCGACATCCTGTCGGGCTTCCTGGCCCCGGACGAGAAGGAATCCTACGGCCGCCCGGTTGGCGTCGTGATTGGCCCCGATAAGAAGTCGCTGCTGATGGCCGACGATGTCGGCAACGTGATCTGGCGCGTGACGGGCGCTTAACGGTTACGTTCCAACGCTGAGCGTGGCGCGCTGCTTGCGGAGCAGCGCGATCACGGACAGCGCCGTGATCAGGCCGGTCTTGGGATTCTCGGACGGGATGTTCTCGATCGACATCGAGAAGCGCGCCGAATCCGCCTCGACCTCGAGGCGGTGAACGTTGCGTGTCACGGTCGGGTCGGCCCAGATCTGCACTGAGGTGCGATCCGGCCCGACACCCGCGAGCGACAGCGCGACCGCGACGTTGAGATTGGCCGGAAAACCCTTTGCAGCCTCGCGCGCGGAGCCTTCGAACAGCTTGAGCGGCTCGCGCAGATTGTCGATATCGATATTGTTCTCGACTATGAACGGTGCGCCCTTCAGCCCGTCGATCGGCTTGCGCGTCACCATCTTCACCGAATGAATGGTGCCGATGGCGGCAGCGTTGACGGCGTCGAGGCCGATCAGTGCGCCGGTCGGCACGAGGATGCGGCCGCCATTGGCGCGGGCGAGGTCGACGAGATCAAAATTATCGAGCAGCCCACCGACGCTGACGACGACCGCGGCCTTGCCGCGCTTCACCGCGGGCTCGACGATCGCGCGCAACTGGCTGCTCGGCGCGCATTCGACAACGATGTCGGCGGCGTCCCCGAGCTGATCGATCGGCATGATTTGCGGCGAATGACGCAGGCCGGAGAGGAATGTCTGATGCTTTGCGGGATCGCGCACCGCCACGGCAGAGAGAGTCAGGCCCTCGATGCCCTGATCGAGCGCGGTTGCGATCTTGGTGCCGATCGAGCCGAGCCCTGCGATGGCAACCCGCAATTCGTCCGAAGCTCGCCGTTCAGTCATCGCATCCACCCTCTCGCCAGCCGATGTCATACCCGCTCAGGCGCCGCGCGCATAGCTGCGCAGGCGCGTCTCGAGCACCGACAGCATCGCGTCGCGGGCCGGGTCGCGCGAGCCGCGCAGCCATGCGGCAGCGAGCGGCAACCGGCCGACGGGGCCGATCTGCTTGGGCCGCAGCGGCACGAAGCGCACGCCTGATACCGCCATCCGCGTGGTCCAGCGCGGCACGATCGCAACCCCGAGCTTCGTTGCGACGAGATTGATGATGGTCTGCTTCTCGTCGGCGACCTGCACGATGCGTGGCGTCAATCCGGCCTGCTCGAACAGTTTTATCGTGAGGTCGTGGCTGTGCGGCCGCGAGCGGCGGTCCGGCACCAGCATCGCCTCGTCGGCGATCTGGGACAGCGTGATCGCCTTGCGTTCGGCGAGCGCGTGGCGCTGCGGGAACGCCACAATGGCTGTCTCCTGCAGGAGATCGCGGAATTCGAGCCGCTTGTCCCGCTGATGGGGCGGACGCACGAAGGCGAGATCGAGCGCGCCCGTCAAAATCTTTGGCAGCAGCCGCACCGTCTTGTCCTCGAGAAGCTGCACCGCGACCTCCGGATGCTTTGCGCGAAAATCGCGGAGTAACGTCGGCAAAAGTCCTGCTGCGGCACTGTCGATGGCACCGACCCGGAGTTTTCGAGCAGCCCCCGCGCGCGAGCGATTGCGCAGATTGCTCTCGACCGCCTCGACGCGGGCGAGGATGGCACGGGCATCGCGCAGCAGAGTCGCGCCATCTTCCGTCAGCGACACCGCACGCGTCGTCCGCGCGAACAGCCGCGTGCCCAGATCCTCCTCAAGCAGCCTGATCTGGCGGCCGAGCGCGGAAGGCAGCATCTGGAGATGCTGCGCCGCGCGGCCGAAATGCAACTGCTCGGCCGCCGCCACGAAGCATCGAAGCTGATGCAATTCCATTCCCTATCCTCTCGTCCCGCTCCCCCGAGACGATTATATCATTTTTTTGTATAAACCAGCGCCAATTGAGTCCCGGGCCTTCCTCCGCCTAGGCTCCTTGTCGGCATGGACCACCGGGTCTGCCGATAACGAGAAAAACGGGACAGGGAGGCTGGGATGGCGAGCGAGATTCAGACGCGCGTGCTGCGCAAGATCACATGGCGCATCGTTCCGTTCATCATGCTGCTCTACTTCGTGGCCTTCATCGACCGCGTCAATATCGGCTTCGCTTCGCTGACGATGAACAAGGACATCGGCCTGTCGCCGACCGTCTACGGTTTTGGCGCCGGCATCTTCTTCTGGGGCTACTTCCTGTTCGAGGTGCCCTCCAACATCATCCTGCACAAGGTCGGTGCGCGGATCTGGATCGCGCGGGTGATGATCACCTGGGGCATCGTCTCGGCCGCGATGGCCTTCGTGCAGGGCCCGACCAGCTTCTATGTGCTTCGCTTCCTGCTCGGCGTCGCCGAGGCCGGGTTCTTTCCCGGCATCATCCTCTATCTCTCCTACTGGTTCCCAGCGCGCCAGCGTGCCGCGGTGACCGCGCTGTTCATGGCGGCGGCGCCGCTCTCGACCGTGCTGGGCTCGCCAGTCTCCGGCGCGCTCCTGGAGATGGACGGAATGCTCGGCTTCAAGGGCTGGCAATGGCTGTTCGTGCTGGAAGCGTTTCCGGCCGTGCTGCTCGGCTTCGTCGTGCTGGCATTCCTCACCGACCGCCCGGAGAAAGCCAAATGGCTCGCGGATGACGAGCGGCGCTGGCTGGTCGAGACCATGAACGTAGAGAGCACCCGCAAGGCTGCGACCTCGAAGCATAGCATCTGGCGCGGGCTCGCCGATCCGCGCGTGCTGGCGCTGGCGCTGATCTATTTCGGCACTTCGGCCGGCCTCTACACGCTCGGCGTCTGGGCGCCGCAGATCATCAAGCAGTTCGGCCTGTCCACGCTCCAGGTCGGGTTCCTCAATGCGCTGCCGGCGAGCGCCGCCGTCGTCGCCATGGTGCTGTGGGCGCGGCATTCGGACCGCACGGGCGAACGCACCTGGCACGTCGTGCTGGCCTGCCTGCTCGCGGCCGCGGGGCTTGCCTTTGCCGGACTTGCGACCGGCGTCGTGACCGTGCTGGTCGCGCTGACACTCGTCAATATCGGCATCTCCTCGGCAAAACCGCCGCTCTGGAGCATGCCGACGCTGTTCCTGTCGGGCCCTGCGGCCGCAGCCGGCATCGCCACGATCAATTCGATCGGCAATCTCGGCGGCTTCGTCGGTCCCGCCATGATCGGGTGGATCAAGGAGCAAACCGGCAGCTTCGTCGGCGGGCTCTACTTCGTCGCCGGCCTGCTCGTTCTCTCCGCGGTCCTGACCCTGCTATTGTCGCGCGTGAAGACCGCGCCGGTCGAACTCGTCACACAATCCCATTGATATCTGAAACGGAGCACCCCATGCGCACCCATTCGATTGCAGCGATCCCCGCCGACGGCATCGGCCCCGAAGTCATCTCCGCCGGCGTTCGCGTGCTGGAGGCGCTGGCCAAACGCAGCGGCGATCTCGCCTTCAACATCAAAACCTTCGACTGGGGCTCGGACTATTACAAGAAGCACGGCCTGATGATGCCGGCTGACGGCCTTGCCGAGCTCAAGAAATTCGACGCGATCTATTTCGGCGCGGTCGGCGCGCCCGACGTGCCCGATCACATCACGCTGTGGGGCCTGCGGCTGCCGATCTGCCAGGGCTTTGACCAATACGCCAATGTGCGGCCGACCAAGATCTTGCCGGGCGTCGCCTCGCCGCTGCGCAATGTCGGCGTCGGCGATCTCGACTGGGTGATCGTGCGCGAGAATTCGGAGGGCGAGTATGCCGGCATGGGCGGCCGCGCCCACAGGGGTCTCCCCGAGGAGGTCGGCACCGAGGTCGCGGTGTTCACCCGAGTCGGCGTGACGCGGATCATGCGCTACGCGTTCAAGCTCGCGCAGTCGCGGCCGCGCAAATTCCTGACGGTCGTGACCAAGTCGAACGCTCAGCGGCACGGCATGGTGATGTGGGACGAGATCGCCGCCGAGGTCGCGGCCGAATTCCCTGATGTCACCTGGGACAAGATGCTGGTCGACGCCATGACCGTGCGCATGACGCTGCATCCCAAGAGCCTCGACACCATCGTGGCGACCAACCTGCACGCCGACATCCTCTCCGACCTCGCCGGCGCGCTGGCCGGCAGCCTCGGGGTGGCGCCGACCGGCAACATCGATCCGGAGCGCCGCTTCCCCTCGATGTTCGAGCCGATCCACGGTTCGGCCTTCGACATCACCGGCAAGGGCATCGCCAACCCGGTCGCGACGTTCTGGACCGGCGCGCAGATGCTGGAGCATCTCGGCGAGAAGGACGCTGCAATTCGATTGATGGCGGCCGTCGAACGCGTCTGCGCGGCCGGCGTCCTGACGCCCGATGTCGGCGGCAAGGCGACGACACGGGAAGTGACCGACGCCGTGATCGACGCGATCCACGGATCGAACGCTTAAGATCGCAGCCTCTAATTGAGGTTAGTCTTGCGGCAGATTCGCTGCACTTCTCCCGCTTGCGGGGGAGGTCGACGCGCGAAGCGCGGCGGGTGAGGGCCCTCTCCTCTCGGGGTTCTCGATCGCGGAGGCACCCTCTCCCCACGCCGCTCCCGCACGGGAGAGGGAGCGCACCGCCGCCGTGGTCGCGATGAGACCAGGCTTCTACCTCCGCCCAGCAGGCGGAGTTGCCATCGCCGCAGCCGGCGCGGGCGGCGCCAGATGGCGCGGGACGATGATGGACTGGCCGGGGGTGAGCTGTGCGTTCTCCGCCAGCGAATTGCTCTGCGCGAGCGACCACAGCGGCACGCGATTAGCTGCGGCGATGCTCTCCATGGTGTCGCCCCGGCGCACCGGTAGACGCACGCCGCTATCCCACAATTCGACCAGCGTATTCGCAGGCACGAGATAACGCAGCGGCACGGCATCGATTTGAGTCTGGGGCGGGATCCGCGGCAACTGCGTGACCATCTCGATGATCTGACGATGGATGTCGTCGGACTTCTCGATGTTGATGTGCGAGACCCGCGAATTCTCCTTCAGGTCGTAGCTCGCATAATGACCGCGATAGCCCGGCACGGCCACCACGTTGCCTCCGCCGAGCACGCTGTCGGAGAGAAAGATGTTGATGAAGCGCTCGACATTGAGCGGCACGTCGCCGGTCGCATGCGCGGGATCGATGGTGATGACGAGGCTGATCGGGATGTTCTCCTTGGCCGCCATCTCGGAGATGACGATCGAGCACAGCCCCCCCATCGAATGCCCGATCAGCACGATCGGAGCCGGTGCCTCCTTGTAGCTGGAGATAGCGCGGTCACCGATCCATCGGCAGATGGTGAATTCATAGACGTTGGCCGAAAAGCCGGCCTGCGTCAGCTTCTCTTCGAGCCGGTCCATGCCGGTGGAGAAGAACGGCCCCATGGCGCCACGAAAGAGGTAGATTTTCGGCGGCGCCAATGGCTCGAACGGTGGGGGCGGTGGCGCGGCGGGTGCGGCCGGAATGGGCTTCGATTTGGCGGGTGAGGCAACGGCCATGCCGGGGCTTAGGGCGAGCAGCGCAACCGCTGCCAGTACGACTGGTCGCCTCAAATCCATCATCAGTCCAGCAGTCCCACCACGGGAGGCAGCAACCTCCCCCGGGGGCTTAGTGACCACCGATTGGGTGGATTTTGGGGCACGGAACCGGCTCCTGCGGAAACTCGACCACGCGCCTCGCTTTTGCCGGGGGCCGTCCGCGAGCTTAAAGCGGCAGAAGCAAGCTGCACCACAAGCCGGAGTTGGCCCGCAACGCGTTCGAGGAAGGGCTGCGTTATGTTCGCCGGTGCAGACATTCTTTCGCACCACCTCGCGTGATGTCGAAATCGGCGGCGGCATGATCCCTGCACACCGCAAGGTGCTGCTGTTGATGGCCTCCGTCAATCGCGACCCCGCGCGCTGGGACAGACCAGACCGCTTCGACGTCGAACGGCTCGCGACCGGGCATGTCGGTTTCGGCGCCGGCATCCACGCCTGCGTCGGCCAGATGATCGCACGTCTGGAGGGCGAATTGATCTTCAGCGAGCTCGCAAGGCGCGTGAAGACCATCGAGCTCACGGCAGAGCCGAGGCGCAGACTTAATAATTCCCTGCGTGGGCTTGAGAGTATGCCCGTGCGGGTGACGGCCGCCTAGAACGGATTGACGTAATTGGTGATCGCAATCTGGCGCAGCAGCACCTTGCGGATGATATGCGCCAGCTTAACGTGTTCGGTATAAATCGCCGCATCGCCGGTGCTGCCGGCCGGCAGTGCCGCGCAGTCGCTTCGTCGAGCGGTCCAGAGCGTGCCGTCATTGTCGAAAGTCGCGATGCGCTGCTCGACGGGACAAGTCGCCGCCGCCTTGCGTCATGACGCGCGTGACGAAATCGGTAATGGACCTTTTTGACCGCGCCGTCGTTCCAGGACGGCAGCGGATCAGACTGGGCGAGCGCGAGAGGGGCCGCGACGACGACCAGCCACGCCACGAACGAGGGCTTGCCGGACGCCAACACGGAGAAATGCAACATCGAATCGCCCTGTCGAGTTCGAGGCCGCGCAAAACGAAGTCATCCGGCCCGCCCGTGGGCGAGCCGGATTCGATGCAGCGTCGCTTACTTGATCCCGCGCTGCTGAAGCTGCTGCTCGATCATCTGATTCACGCCCGAGCGGATCTTGTCGATGCTCTGCGCCCGTTGACCGGCCTTCGCCCTGTTGTCCTTGATGTCGTCGAGTTGCTTCTCGAGGATCGTTGCCGGCACGAAACTCGGCGGGAACGAACGTGGCGGAAACTCCTTGAACGTCATTACAAAGGCCCCGACGTCGTCCATGGCACCATAGACCTGCCCGACGTGGTTCAACTGCCAGTCCCAGAAGGTGTTGGACGTGATATCGGCGCGTTCGAATGGATCCTGCAACAGATTGAAAATCTTCTGCAGGCGCAGTTTGGTGAACGGTTCCGCCCACACCTGCATCGTGCCGGGAGATCGCTGTTCGGCGTAGACGTACTTGTAGTCGCCCTTGCGCAGCGCCACCAGCAGGCCGTCGTCGTCCGCATAGAAGAACTTGTCGCGCGCGCTCTTGGTCCCGTTGTTGTTTCCGGCGGTACCGCTGACACCGCGCAGGAAAGCCGTCTGGTCGAACCCGTCGAGATGCACTTTGTAATTGACGCCGTTGGCGGTGTAACCGGCCTTGAGTTTGTTGACGATATCGGGCTCGCCCGCGGCCGCGCAAAACGTGGGAATCCAGTCGTTGTGGCTCATCAACTCGTTGGTAACCGTGGCGGGCTTGATCACGCCGGGCCAGCGGACCAGACATGGCACCCGGAAGGCACCCTCCCAATTGGTGTTCTTCTCCGAACGGAACCAGGTCATGGCACCGTCCGGCCACGAGTTCATGTGGGGGCCGTTGTCGCTCGAATAGACGACGATGGTGTCGTTCGCGAGCCCCATGTCGTCCAGCGCCTTGAGCAAGCTACCCACGGTGTCGTCGTGCTCCAGCATGCCGTCGATGTACTCGCTGTCGCCGTGGGTGTAGCGGCCTCGATGATCGGTGCGCACATGCGTGCGAAGATGCATGCGCGTTGCATTGAACCAGCAGAAAAACGGCTTGCCTGCCGATTTCTGCCGATTGATGAAATCGATCGCCGCGGCCGAGGTTTCGTCGTCGATCGTTTCCATGCGCTTCTTGGTGAGCGCTCCGGTATCTTCGATGGTCTGCTTGCCGATCTTGCCGAAGCGCGGATCGACGGTGGGATCGTCGCGGTCGGTCGCCTTGCATTTTAGAACGCCCCGCGGGCCAAACTTGGCGAGGTAGGACGGTTCCTTCGGATAGTCCGGCAGTTCCGGCTCTTCCTCGGCGTTGAGATGGTAGAGATTGCCGAAAAACTCGTCGAAGCCGTTCACGGTCGGCAGCGACTCGTTGCGATCGCCGACGTGGTTCTTGCCGAACTGCCCGGTTACATAGCCGAGGTTCTTCAAGAGCCCGCCGATCGAGGGATCGAACTGGCTCATGCCCATCGGGGCACCGGGAAAGCCGACCTTGGTCAGTCCGCTGCGGATGCCATGCTGGCCGGTCAGAAAGGCGGCGCGACCCGCCGTGCATGACTGCTCGCCATAGTAATGGAGAAACTTGATCCCCTCACGGCCGATACGATCGATGCTCGGCGTCTCGTAGCCCATCAGGCCATTCGAATAGGCGCTGATGTTCGCGACACCGACATCGTCGCCCCAGATCACCAGAATATTGGGTTTGCGGCCGGACGCCGGCGCAGCAGGCGCCGGTGCCGGAGCGGTCGCGGCCGGCGCGGCTTTCTGGGCTTGCGCCAAGGCACTGGAAGTCAGCGCCGCCGCTGCCACCAGGGTGGATGTTCCCAGCAGGATATTGCGACGATTGACGGCACAGCTGCTGGTATCGTCCGTGACGCCTTCGCTATGGTTTTTATTCTTATCTTCGCTGGACATTTCAACTCTCCGCTGGTTGCACGACCGCAAAAATCAACAGGTAGGTGAGCTCCTGACGACGCACCTGAACCCAAGGTGGCTGGTGGAGGTATCGATCGCCTCGGCATGCCGCGCCGCCGGGCGATAACGGCGGCAATAGTTTGGCGCGCACAGATGCGAACCGCCCTTGATCACCTTGCGCGGAATTTTGATATTCGGTTGGCTATGGTCGAAGCTCGCCTCTTCGCGACCGCCGCGCGGGTTTTCCGGAATGCAACACGACTTCGGCGCGTCGGCCTCGTGCTTCGGAGAATACCAATCGGCCGTCCATTCCCAGACGTTGCCGATCATGTCGTGGACACCGTAACCGTTCGACGGAAAAGCCGTCACCGGCGAGGTGCGCTCGTAGCCGTCGGCGTTGAGGTTCTGTCCGGGAAATTCACCCTGCCAGGTGTTGGCCATATGTGCGCCGCCGGGCAGAAATTCGTCACCCCAGGCAAACTCGGCGCCGTCGATGCCGCCGCGTGCGCAAAATTCCCATTCGGCCTCGGTCGGCAGATCCTTGCCCGCCCATTGCGCGTAGGCGAGCGCGTCGGAGAACGACACATGCACGACCGGATGGTGATCGAGCACATTGATGTTGCTCTTCGGCCCATACGGGTGGCGCCAGTCGGCGCCTTTCATGAAATCCCACCACTGGCTCCAGTCGCGCAAATTAGCCACCCGTGGCGGCGGCGAGAACACCAGCGAGCCGGCGTAGAGCATGTGCGGCAGCGCGCCGGGATAATCCTTCGGGTCGGGCGGAATCTCGGCAAACGTCCGGTGGCCAGTCGCCCTGATGAATTCCTTGAACTGGAGGTTCGTCACCGGTGTGCGGTCGATCCAGAAGCCATCCACCGTCACGCGGTGGACCGGCGCCTCTTCGGGATAATGATGGTTCGATCCCATACGGAACGTGCCGCCGGGAATCCGAACCATCTCATTGGTCCGGCTATCCTGCAACGGTCGTTCGTTCAGCCCGATCTCGGTACGCAGCAACGTCATGGCGCCGGCTCCAGACGATGGCCCGCTACCGGCAGTAGTCCCAGAAGCCCTGCGTGCGCGATGGGTCCGTGTAGTACCAGCACATGCCTGGAGCGGGAGCAGCGCCCGCCCAAGCAGCGGCCGTAGCGGCGGTTACAAAGCCGATCGCAGCGCCGGCAGCGATGGCTCCGCCCCTGGGCCAATAGTACCGACCGGGCCGTGCCCAGTGTACGCCGCCACCGGCATAGCCCGGACGCACTACGGCGCCCCGGCGCACCACGGTGCGGCTTGCCACGCCGCCGCGCGGCCCTACGACGGTGGTCCGGCGCACCGCGCCGCCACCGCGACGCACAACGACGTCGATGAGAGAACTCTCCTGCTTGATCTGGTATCCCAGCACACCGGCTGGGCCGGCATTGATGGCGGAGGCCGTCGGCCCGGTGACCGCAAGGACCGTCAGGCCAAGAGCGATTGCTACGCTCGAACGGCGGATTACCGTTATTTTTACAAGACTTCTTACGACCGATCGCATTTCAGACGCCCTTCCATATTTCAGTCTTAAGTTGAACCACCGCGCGTATTGGCCAGTATCCTTTCCCGACTTCTTTTGGATTGCCATGGGTTTTCAGCGTAACAGAAGTCCGCGCGCATGTGATGTACGATTTGTGCCATTTTTTAGCACTCGCTCTAAAATTGAGATATCGTTGTCGCGTCGGAATGTCGCATAGAAATAACCGGACTCCGATTTGCGATCATGCATTGCGCCTTGGGGAATCGAGGTAGGCAAATGCGACATCGTGTTACCGCCGCACTTGCGGTCGGCGCGCTGCTTTGCCTGAACGATGCACCGGCCAACGCGGCCGAAGGCGGCATCGGCGCCTACCTATGGGATCGCGCTCGAACGGCGCCGGAGTGGGCAGTACAAATATCTCAGCGGGCCGCGGTCCTCGGCTCGTTCAAGGGACGTGTGGTCGCGCTCAGCGGCGCCATTGGCTACACGTTTGAAATCGGCAAGCTGCCGGTCTCGACGCGGCTCAAGGTCTATCGCGAGTTCGACGTCGTCAACCATCTGGAGGGAACGGCGGGCTTTCTTCACGGTGTCGTTGCCGCTCGCCATCGACACCTCGGTTTCATCCGCCTCCACGGGGAAAGCCCTCAAGGCAAGGTTCTGAGATCGGACAGAACCGATGGGGCACAGTTCACACCGATACAAGTTCGGAGCCTCGAAAGCTTCGAACAGCTCGAGAACGCGGTCCGCGGCTCTCAGAGAAACATCGTGCAAATCGACCGCGGACGCATGCGCAGTCAACTCACCCACACCCGCACGCGACGAGCATCACGGCAGGTACGAAGGAAGCGCGTCGTTTGCGGTCATCTCGTTTTCGTCGGGCCGGTGGCCTTTCAGCGAAGGCGATTGTGTGACGTTCGCTCCGCTATCCAAAACGGCGATCCAGCTAGTTCCTGGCCGGAGCCATTGCCGCCGCCGACCGTGCCGGCCTGGGCCTGCCGGGCTCGGCAACCGGAGCAGGTGCGCGCGAGTGCATGATTGCGGCGTCGATCTCGGCAATCACGCGGCGCTGGATCGCCTCGTTCTTGTCGATCGAGATGTGGCCGACGCCGGACCCGCGGACGTCGACATTGTCGAGCTTGCCGCGGAAACCGTCCGCGCGCTTCACCGGTTCGCCGGGGCCGTCGCCGATATAGATGTTGATGTAGCGCTCCGCGCCGGTCGAGAGCTTGGTCTTGAACACGGAGTCGAGCCCGATCGCGAGCTTCACGGGAACGCCAAGACGGTTGAGCTTGGCGATCATGTCCGGCAGCGCGGTCGCGCCGGAGGAGTGCCCGACCAGCACGATGGTCTTGAGCCGGCCGGCCTTGTAGGCGATGGCGGCTTCATCCGCGAGCGAGGACCAGGACACGAAGTTCGAGACGGTCACCGGGATGCCCTGCGCCTGGAGCCGGGCGCCGATCGTATCGAGCCCGAGCGAGAAGATGTTGAGCACGCCGCGGAGCAGGTAGACATGCGTGGTCGCGGCCGCGGACTGGCTCGGAGCCGCGTGGGCGGTGGTCGGGCTCATGGCAACAGCTGACAGCAGGAGCAGGCTCATCGCCCATACACGGAGAGCGGACAACTGGCTGGTGCCGGCGGTGTGACGGCCGTTCGGTCTCATCGATCTTTTCCCCGGGGAATACGCTTCGCGATTGGCCGGAATCGTAGCCATGGCCTGCTCGCAGACGCAACAAAGAGCCGCGTGAACAACGATCTTAGCAGCAAGCCGTGACCATCGCGCAACACTTGCCCGAAACCTGCCACGGAAGGGCCTGCTTTGAGACCATTTTTCTCTCGGCAATTGCAGCCGGTCAAGGGCATTCCTATCTGAGGGCTCCGCTGACCCGCCCTTCCCGGCTGGTTCCAGCCTTCCCTCCCCAGCATTCAGCCCCTCAGACTTGCGGCCATCATGTCCTCCATCATTTCCGTCGCCAATTTGTCGAAGACCTATGGGTCCGGCTTCAAGGCGCTCAACAACGTCAATCTCGACATCAAGCCCGGCGAAATCTTCGCATTGCTCGGTCCCAACGGCGCCGGCAAGACCACGCTGATCTCGATCATCTGCGGCATCGCCAATCCGAGCGAAGGCAAGGTTCTGGTCGGCGGCGAGAACATCCAGACCTCCTATCGCAAGGCGCGCTCGCTGATCGGGCTGGTACCGCAGGAATTGCATACCGATGCCTTCGAGAGCGTGTGGGCGACCGTGAGCTTCTCCCGCGGCCTGTTCGGCAAGCCGAAGAATCCTGCGCATATCGAGAAGGTGCTGAAGGACCTCTCGCTGTGGGACAAGAAGGACAGCAAGATCATCACGCTCTCCGGCGGCATGAAGCGCCGCGTGATGATCGCGAAAGCGCTGTCGCACGAGCCGCAGAT
This sequence comes from Bradyrhizobium sp. 197, assembly GCF_023073375.1. NCBI lineage: Bacteria > Pseudomonadati > Pseudomonadota > Alphaproteobacteria > Hyphomicrobiales > Nitrobacteraceae > Bradyrhizobium > Bradyrhizobium sp. 197. Next base: position 167,990 of record NZ_JADPJJ010000030.1, read on the forward strand.
CCTGTTCCTGGACGAGCCCACCGCCGGCGTCGACGTCGAGCTGCGCAAGGGCATGTGGGAAGTGGTGCGCACGCTTCAGCAATCCGGCGTCACCATCATCCTGACCACGCATTACATCGAGGAAGCCGAGGAGATGGCCGACCGCATCGGCGTCATCAACAAGGGAGAGATCGTGCTGGTCGAGGACAAGGCCACCTTGATGCAGAAGCTCGGCAAGAAGCGGTTGACGCTGCATCTGCAAGGCAAGCTCGATGCTCTGCCGGAGAGCCTTGGCCAGTACGAGCTCGACCTCTGCGACGGCGGCGCGACGCTGGTCTACGACTACGACACCAAGGGCGAGCGTACCGGCATCACCAGCCTGCTCGGCGACCTCCGCATCGCCGGCATCCGCTTCAACGATCTCGACACGACCCAATCGTCGCTCGAGGACATCTTCGTCGACCTCGTGAGGGCGTCATGAACTACCGGGCTGTCCGCGCCATCTATCTGTTCGAAATGGCGCGTACCTGGCGCACGCTGCTGCAAAGCATCGTCTCGCCGGTGGTCTCGACCTCGCTATATTTCGTGGTGTTCGGCGCCGCGATCGGCTCGCGCATCAGCCAGGTCGAGGGCGTCAGCTACGGCACCTTCATCGTGCCGGGCCTGATCATGCTCTCGGTGCTGACGCAGAGCATCGCCAACGCCTCGTTCGGCATCTACTTCCCGAAATTCACCGGCACGATCTACGAGATCCTGTCGGCGCCGATCTCCTATTTCGAGATCGTGCTCGGCTATGTCGGCGCGGCCGCGACCAAGTCGATCATCCTCGGCCTGATCATCCTCGCCACGGCCGGCCTGTTCGTGCCGCTGCACATCCATCATCCGGTCTGGATGCTGGCATTCCTGGTGCTGACGGCGGTGACGTTCAGCCTGTTCGGTTTCATCATCGGAATCTGGGCCGACGGCTTCGAAAAGCTGCAGATGATCCCGATGCTGGTGGTGACGCCGCTGACGTTCCTCGGCGGCAGCTTCTATTCCATCGACATGCTGCCGCCCGCCTGGCACACGGTGGCGCTGCTCAATCCGGTCGTCTATCTGATCTCCGGCTTCCGCTGGAGCTTTTACGAGATCGCCGATGTCAGCGTGTCCGTCAGCGTCGGCATGACGACGGCGTTCCTGATGATCTGCCTGGTCCTGATCTGGTGGATTTTCCGGACGGGGTATCGGTTGAAGAATTGACCCTGGCCGTCATTCCGGGGCGCGCGCGCCCCGGAATCGCCAGCGGCTACCGATAGCAGTGGAAGCGGTGGTACCCGTCGTAATAGCCGCGGCAGCGTCGATGGCCGCGATGGGGAATGCCGAACACACCCTCGACCGCGCCAACGGCACCGCCGACACCGGCGCCGACGACGCCTCCGACTGCACCGCCCACCGGGCCGGCAATACGATTGCCTTCATAGGAGCCTTCCTGGGCGCCGCGCACGATACCCTGGGCGTGGCCAGCTTGCGGCAGCGACAATAGCGCGAGGAGGATGGCGGCGGCTGCGAGCAGCAGGCGGAGGGGCAGACCCGCCGGGAATGACGCGGCGGCGATGCGGGCTTTGTTCATCTTCGATCCCAAGGAAAATATAAAGGGTAACGGCGGCGGGCGCCGCCAGTCGAGCGTGGCCACAGTCAACGCACCGAGCGGCCAAATGGTTGCGCCATTGTGACGAATTGTCGGCGTTGTGAACGCATCCCCGCTCGCGAAAATGTCAGCACCGCCGCTGGCTTTGCGGCACAAAGCGGCCTTGCTTACGCCGGGCGTCCCGTTAACGATGGGCGAGGCAGGCCGCTGGAACGAAAGCCGGATTGCAGGCATAGTGCACGCCGGGGACGGAGAGCCGCGGCGCCTAGCGTGAACAGGCCGGAGGCCAGAAGTCAGATGCGTTCGTTCTTTATTGTATTCACCTCGCTGATGCTTTTGACCGCGGGCACCGCGCAAGCCAAGGTCGAGATCACCATCGACAAGGACAATCAGCAGATGACCGTCGCCGTCGACGGCGTCGCCCGCTACCACTGGCCGGTGTCGACAGGCATCCCCTCGCGCGAGACGCCAAACGGCGCGTTCCGCACCTTCCGCATGGAAGAGGATCACTACTCCAAGGAATTCGACGACGCGCCGATGCCGCACGCGATCTTCTTCACCAAGGTCGGGCATGCCATCCACGGCACGGACTCGGTCGGCCGGCTCGGCTCGCCCGCCTCCCACGGCTGCGTACGGCTGTCGCGCCAGAATGCCACGACGCTCTACGCGCTGGTGCAGCAGCAGGGCGTGCTCAACACAACGGTGACGCTGACAGGATCGGCGCAGGTGGCGCTTGCGCGCAATCCGCGCGGCCGCAACCCCACAGCGGTGGCCCGCGCGCCGCAACCGGCCGAAGAGCAGTACGCCACATCAGGCGATCCCGTGAACCTGACGCCGCCGGCCGCACCCGCCCGCCGCTACATGCCGCAGGACGACAATTACATCTATCCCGCCGACGGCAGCGACAACGGCGCGCGCTATCCCGCGCCGCGCGCGACGAGCCGCCCGCTCTACGACGCGCAGGTCTATCAGCAACAGCCGCAGCAATACTACAATCAGGGCAACGGCCAGCAGGGCAACTACTACCAGCCGCAGCCCCGGCAGGTTTATCAGCCGCGCGGCTATTACTACCAGAACTGACGCTATCTGAACGCGGCGTTGCCGCGCTCGACGATTTTTCGCGCAGCTTGGACGAAGGCACGGGCGACCGGCTCGAGGAGCTCGGGCCCGGTCGCGGCGAGATCGTCCGACGGCGTGTGGAAAGTCCGATGGCGGCCGGCCACGCCGAGGAAATTGGCGTACCCCGCCGCATGCACATCGCGCAGTTCGCCGACCGCCTGCTTCTCCGTCACCAGCCGTTTCGCGTCGACCTTGGCGAAGGCTTCATCAGTCAGCGCGACGGCGGATTTGCTCAGCACGAGATAACGCTCCTCCTCAGGCCGATCGGAGCGGGCGCCCTCCGCGAAGGGGTAGCAGGCGTTCGATGAGCCGAAGTGAATCCACGCCAGTGTTTCCTTCGGCGCCGGCGCTCCGTTCTTCAGGAACAGCTCCATGCCGCCATGGCCGATCTCATGGCCGGCGGTCGCGATGAAGACGACATGCGCCGGCCATTTTTCGGCAGCGACCGTGCGCGCCAGCGCAAGGAAGTTGGAAATGCCGGGGCCACGTTCGCACACGCAGCCAAGCACGACGGGCTGGGATCTGACCTCGAATCCGGCGGCCTTGAGCTCGGCGGCGATCCACTCGCCGGTGGCGCGATCGCCGGGCGAACCGAACCGGTGCAGACCGAAGGACGCGTAACGCGTCACGTCTTCATAGAGGCTCGCACCCGAATGCACATCCTTGGCTGCCGCCTGCCCGGCCATAAGAACCGCCATGATCGCGATGAACATATGCCGCATGTGGGTTGCTCCCGGTGCCGATCATTTTTTCTTGGAGGCCAGTTTCGGCCCTCCGCGGCCGTCATCAACCGCCCTCGACGAATCAAATCACTGCGGCGCTGGATGGACGCAGGCAGGATCCGACAGGAACCGCGGGGACAGAAGCGCCTCGCAATCGGGCCCAAGCGCGGAAAGCGCGCCAGCCTGTGCACGGATTGAGCACTCGGACGACGCAGGAAAGCAACAGTCCCCAACCTTCAACGCTGCGGCGTTCCGGCCAAATTGACAACCAGTAGGTCGCCCGTATTGTCGTTCTGATTGTTTCTGGGACATGACATGACACGCGAGCAGATTTCGGATTTCTGCGTTACCGCCCTGGCGAATATCCTGCGAATTTCGAGGGACCGAGTTGACATCGGCACGAAATTCAATCGTCTCGGCCTCGATTCGGCGATGTTGGTCTACCTGATGATGGAACTCGAGGAGAAGCTCGACCTCGAACTGTCGACGGACGACTTTTACGACCATCCGACCGTTGAGGCCTTGTCGCGATTTCTCGCTGACAAGCGTGCAATCCGCCCCGCCGCCTGAGGGCGCTGAAGCCGGCGCAATCCACATGGAAACCTTCCGCTCGCTGGTGGCACTGCTGGCCCGGCGTGCGGCGGAGCAGGCCGACGACCGTGCCTATGTCTTCGTCTCCGATCGCGGGACGGAGGAAGCTGTGCTCACCTTCCGCCAGCTGCATGACTCCGCATCCACGCTTGCGTCGCGCCTGACCGCGGCCGCACGGCCCGGCGACCGCGCCATCCTGGTGTTTCCGCCGGGCATCGAATTCATGGTGGCGTTCTTCGGCTGCCTGATGGCCGGCATCATCGCCGTGCCGATGATGATGCCGCGGCGAAACAGCGCGCGCGATGCCAGCGCCGCCATCCTCGCCAATTGCACGCCGGCGCTGGCCCTGACCAATTCGGCCGTCGCGCTCCGTGGTGAACTGAGAGCACGCTTCGCGCAGGAGAACATTCGCTGGATCGAGGTCGATCTCGCGGTGGCCGACGGTGAGCCATTCGAACTTCCCGCGCCTGACGACACCGCCTTCCTGCAATATACCTCCGGCTCTACTTCCGAGCCCAAAGGCGTGATGGTGAGCCACGCCAATCTGCTCGCCAATCTCGAGATGATCCGGATCGCGCTCGGCAACACCCGGCAATCGACTTACGTCAATTGGGTGCCGCTCTATCACGACATGGGGCTGATCCTGAACGCGCTGCAAGCACTCTATGTCGGCGCGACCTGCGTGCTGATGGCGCCGAACGCGTTCATGCAGCGGCCTCTCGGCTGGCTGCGCGCGATCTCGCACTATCGCGCGGAAGTCGCGTGCAGCCCGAACTTCGGCTTCGACCTCTGCGTCAACCGCTTCCGCGCCGATCAGATGGAGGGCATCGACCTGTCCTCGCTCAGGATCGCGCTGAACGGCGCAGAGCCGGTGCATGCGGGAACCATCGAACGGTTCATCCAGACATTCGCGCCGCACGGCTTCGATCCGCGCGCGATGTATCCCGCCTACGGCATGGCGGAAGCGACGCTCCTGATTTCCGGCGGACACCGCGGCGACGGTCATGTCACACGCAGCGTGAGCCGCACGGCGCTTCAGGCGCACGCGGCGGAGACGCCTTCCGATGCGGAGGACACGCAAGTCGCCGTCGGCTGCGGGCGCGCACTCACCGGAGAGCGGATCGCCATCGTGAACGCGGACGACCGCACCCGCCTGCCCGCCGACCGCGTCGGTGAGATATGGGTGAATGGCGCCAATATTGCCCGCGCCTATTGGCGCAACGACGAGGCGACGCGCGAGGGGCTCAATGCGCAGATTGCCGGCGAAGGCGGGCCGTGGCTGCGCACAGGCGACCTCGGCTTCGTCGACGTCACAGGCGAACTGTTCGTCACGGGTCGGATCAAGGACCTCATCATCATCCGCGGCATCAACCATTATCCGCAGGACGTCGAGCGCACCGTGCAATCGCTCGACGGAGCTTTGCGCGAAAACTGCGGCGCGGCGTTCTCGGTGCAGGACGAGAGCGGCGAAGAGACGCTCGTCATCGTCCAGGAGATCGAGCGCACCGCGCGCCACTCGATCGACACCGACGCGATCAAGGGCCTGATCCGCGAGGCTGTCGCCGACCACCACGAGCTCTCCGCGCGCCACATCGCGCTGATCCGTCCCGGCGCGCTGCCGAAGACCACCAGCGGCAAGATCCAACGCAAGCTGGCGCGCAGGCTCTGGTTCGACGGTGGCTTCGAGGGGATCGGCTGAGCCGGCTCAGAAATCGATCTTCGCACCCTCCCCGTCGCGCAGGCTCGCTGCGATTCCCTGCTCGAGCTTGCGCGCGAGGATCGCGCGGTAGTGGATGAAGTCGGCAAAATTGGAGCGGTCGCGCGTGAGATCGTTATCGACGCGATAGCTGATGAAATTGCTGCGCGGCCGGCCCGCGACCACCTGTTTCAGCGCGGCGTCGCAGGCGCTGCGCTCCAGGGCGATTTCCGTACCGGGCTTCGGCACCGTGGTTGCGAGGGTCGGCGGCACGATGATCACGACGGGCACATCGGCCGGCAATGTCCTGACGGTATCTGCCAGCACAGCGATCTCGGGAAATGTCGCCCGCATCCCGGCGGACAAGGACGGCGCCGGATCCCTGGGCCAGCCGACTTCCTTGAATTGGCCCGGCGGCCAGATGTCCTCGTAGCTGACAAAGCCGTCGGGGTTCATCCGTGGTCGCCGGCCCAGCCCGATACTGATCCGCTGAAAAGCCTGCTCGATCGCCTGCCAGGAGATCAGACGTGCAGCGTAAGTGACGACGCTTCTGTCATAGAGCCAGTCGGGAAACGGGACGCCGCCGACCTCCTTCGCCCGCGCATGCTCGCACCAGCCGGGGTCGGCCACGATCACCAGTGCGCCGACCTCCCGGTGATTGCGGAGGAAGAAGTCCAGCACCGCAAGCTCCTGGCGGGGAAACGCGCCGGTCATGTAGAGCTGCACGAATCGCAGGCCGGTCGCACGCGACAATTCCGTCGGCTCGATCATCTGCGCTGTCGAATTGCCCAGGATGGCAGCATTGAAATCCGGATTCCTGGCGCGGCTCGCGGCCGTGATTTGGGTGAGCCGATTGTCGACGCCGTCGATGCCGAGCAGGCCGAGCTTGCCGCTGTCATAGGGATCGACCGCCACCATCAGTGCGAGCACCAGCAGCGCAGCGCCGATCAGCGTGCCCAGGCACGCGAGCAGGCTCCGGCCCCAGCCGGGGTCGGTCTCAGAACTTGAAGTAGACGAAGTCATGGAGATCCCGACCACCCATGTGGAGCAGCAATGCGAATAGCCCAAGACCGAGCAGACCCGCGAGCCACGGATTGGGACGGCGCGTGAGCACCGCCACGATGTCCTGGCTCGCCGGCAGCAGGAAGGCGAAGAGCGGCGCTGCAATCAGCGGCCACAAATGCTTTCCGCGCTCGAGCGGCAGCGGCGAAACCAGTCCGGCAAAGACATGCCAGGCCGCTTCCACCGATCCCGCACGGAAGATCACGCCGGTCGCGAGCACGAACAGCACGGTAAGCGCCCAGCCGAGCGATGACGGCAAATCCGGGCCATAGCGGCGCCACAGCGTGCAGGCGACCAGCGCAAGCCCGTGCAGCACGCCCCACAGCACGAAGGTCCAACTCGCGCCGTGCCAGAGGCCGCACAGCGCCATCGTGATCATCATCGCGGCGAAAAACTGGACGGGAAGCCAGCGCCGCGGCAGCAGGCGCAGATTGACCAGCGGATAGAACACGTAATCGCGCAGGAACAGCATCAGGGTGATGTGCCAGCGCTGCCAGAAATCCTGGATGTTGGTCGAGCGCAGCGGCGCATTGAAATTGTACGGCAGCTGCACGCCGAACAGCAGGCCAAGGCCGATCGCGATGTCGGAATAGCCGGAGAAATCGAACAGTATCTGGAAGGAGAAGCAGAAGGTGAGCCAGGCATCGCCGCTCGGGAGCGGCCCGTTCGCTGCCTGGGTGTAGATGGGATCGAGCAGATGCGCGATGCCGTCGGCGATCACGACTTTCTCGAACAGGCCGATCGCAATGAAGCAGGTCGCGACGCAGAACTGACGCTGCCAGCCCGGCACGTAGACCTGCCTGCCGAACTGATGCATCACCTCCGACCAGCGCGCCAGGGGGCCGGCGATCGCCTGCGGGAAGAAGGCGATGTAGAGCGCGTAGCGGTCGAGCGCATAGAGCGGCGCCCTGCCGCGCTTCAGATCGACCAGATACATGATGTGGTGGAAGGTGAAGAAGGAGATGCCGAGCGGCAGCCCGATGTTGAGCGCCGGCAGCGTCGTACCGAGCACGAGGCCGAGATTGGCGAGAAGGAAGTTGGCGTATTTGAACAGCGCCAGCACCGCGAGATCGAGCACGATCACGAGCGTCAGCAGCGTCGGCCACTTCACGCGCCCATAGGCGACCGAGGCAAGCCAATTGATCGCGATCGAGCCGATCAGGAGCAGGATGAAGGACGGGCTGCCCCAGGCATAGAAGGCGAGCGACAGCGCGACCTGCACGCCGATGCGCAAATGCGGATAGGGATCGGCCAGGCGGTAGGTCAGCAGCGCCGCCGGCAGGAAGACCAAGAGAAAGGGATAGTCGTTGAACAGCATCGGTTCAAAGCTGAGCCATCGCCGGCGTTGCGCCGGCCGATGATGCTCAGCCCGTTTCCAGGTCGGGCGTCGCCTCGCCCGGCTGCCGCGACATGCGCCGGGCGATCTTCTCCTCGCTGGGCACCTTGACGTCCCAGGCTAGTCCGAGCGCTTCCAGTGCGCGGATGAAGATAAAGCCGGGATCGAACTCGAACCAGCGCAGGCCGAAGGCCGCGGAATACGGAAAGGCATGGTGATTGTTGTGCCAGCCCTCGCCCCAGGCGAGCCAGGCCATCACGCCGAGATTCCTGCTGCTGTCGTCACGGGTGACGAAGGGCTGCGCGCCAAAGCTGTGCATGACGGAGTTGATGGCGGACATGGTCTGCTCGACCGCGAACATGCGCACCACGCCGCCCCAGAGCAAGCCGGTCAGCGCGCCCCACAGGCTCATGGTGGCAAGGCCGCCGATCGCGGCCGGCAGCACCAAGCCGAGACCGACCCACGTGTAATAGTAGCTGTTGACGGCAACCAGCCTGCGATCCGCCATCAGATCCGGGACATAGTGCGCGACGTTGGGATAATCGTGCGCGATCATCCAGGTCAGGTGCGCGTGCAGGAAGCCGCGCAGGCGGCCGAACGGGCCGTCGCCATGCAGCCGCGGCGAATGCAGATCGCCATCGTGATCAGACAATTCATGATGCCGGCGGTGCATTGCCGCCCAGGACAGCATGGGACCGCGGCCCGCCATCGATCCCATCACGGTCAGGATCGCGCTCATTGCCGTAGAGGTCGCGAAGGCGCGGTGGGTGAAGAGGCGGTGATAGCCGACGGTGAGGCCGAGGCCGGTGACCAGCCAAAAGCCGACGAACAGGCCGAGCTCCATCGCGCCGATCGGGCGGTAGAACAGAAGGGCCAGCGCCACCAGCGTGCCGGCCAAGGGCAAAACGTCGAAAAGGATGAAATGCCGCCGCTGCATCCGATGAAAATGCCGGCTGCGGATAATGCGGTGATCGCGTTTCTGTTGCACGTCGGGATTCCAGGGCAGCTTCCATGAGTACATACCCGCTGGGCGAGCGCAACCCAAGCCACCCCCCAAGGTTTCAACAGGCGCGAAAGCCTATAGAATGGATCCGCCGCGCCGAAATGCGTTCAGATTCGGCCCTTTTCCGCTTGCCCTGCGAGCCACCATGCCATCACGTGCTGCGACAATCTTGACCGTGCTGTTACTTCTCGTTGCGGGAAAGGCCATGGGATCTGATTCGGGATTTGATTCGGGATTCGACCTCGAGGCCCATCGCGGCGGCCGGGCACTGTTGCCGGAAAACACTCTTCGGGCCTTCGCCAATGCGCTGTCGATGGGCGTGGGCACGCTGGAGCTCGACGTCGGCATTACCGCCGACGGCGAGGTCGTCGTCTCGCATGAGCGCGGGCTGAATCCCGATCTGGCGCGGGATGCGAGCGGCACCTATGTCGCCCCGCCCGGCACGCCTTTCGCAAGATTGCGTTTCGCCGAGGTCAGAACCTACGACGTCGGCCAGATCCGGCCAGACAGCCCTTACGCCAAGCAATTCCCCAACCAGCGCGCCGTGCCCGGGACACGCATTCCGACCTTGAGCGAGTTGTTCACGCTGGTGCGCAAATCCGGCAACACGCGCGTGCGCTTCAACATCGAGACCAAGATCGATCCGAACCATCCGGACGAGACGCTCGATCCGCAAGCTTTCGTCACCAAGCTGCTTGGGCTGATCGAAGCCGAAAAATTCTCCTACCGCGTCATGATCCAGTCGTTCGACTGGCGAACCCTGCAGCTCGTCCAGCAGCGGGCACCGAAGATGCCGACGGTGTACCTGACGCTCCAGCGCGGCTCGGGCCAGACGGTGGCGCTGGACAAGGCGACCAACTGGACGGCGGGATTCAGCCCGGCCGACCACGGCGGCTCGCTGCCGCGAACGATCAAGGCTGCGGGCGGCGCGATCTGGTCGCCCTATTTCGGCGATGTGACCACAGCGCTCGTCTCGGAGGCGCACGGGCTCGGGCTGCGCGTCGTGGTCTGGACCGTCAACAAGCCGGAAGACATGGCGCGCATGATCGAGATCGGCGTCGACGGCATCATCTCCGACAAGCCTGACCTGCTGCGACAGGTCGCGGGCGAGAAGGGAATTGCGTTGCCCGCGGGGACACCGGTGGAGCCGTAGAAGCGGCCCCTACTCCCCGTCCCGCAAACGCCGGTACAGCGCGCCCAGAATATTGGAGTAATCGTCGGTCCAGACCCGCACCCTGTCGTCAGCTTCGGTCTGCTCCCAAACTTTCGACGATGCGAGCCTGCCGACATCTTCCTCCTCGCGGGCGGAGATGACGACGTCGGTCGAGAAGATGTAGTCACCATCGCGGCCGGAATCCTCGTTGTAGACCCAGCTCTTGAGATCGTTGGCGTCGGCGATGCCGACCACGACGGTCTCGAGATCGAGGTGCCGGTTGGAGACGTGCATCACCACGGCGCCGTGCGGAGCGAGCTTGTCCTTGTAGATCTTCATCGCCTCTTCGGTCGCAAGATGGATCGGGATGGCATCCGACGAATAGGCATCGACGATAATGAGATCGTAGGCACCGTCGGGCTCCTTCGCGAAGGTGAGGCGGGCATCGCCGATCACCGGCTTCAAATCCGGCAGGCAACTCGAGATATAGTGGAAATTCTTCGGATCACGGGCGGCATCGACCATGGACTGATCGATCTCGAAGAATGTCCAGCTCTCGCCGGGCTCGGCGGCGCAGGCGAGCGTGCCCGATCCGACGCCGATCGCGGCGACCTTCAGCGGCACGCCCTTGCGTTCCCGGATCGCGCTGACGGCCTGACCGATGCCGCCGTCCTTGTGATAATAGGTGATCGGTTCGGGCCGCCCGGTGACCGGCGTGCCGTCATTGTTGAGGAAGCGCTCGGCGCCGTGGATCGTGGTACCGTGCATCAAGACGTGGAAATAGCCGCCGGGCGTCACCACGATCTTGTGCACGCCGAAGAAGCTGCGCACCGTGGTGACACGGCCTTCGTCCGCCGGATAAATGCGGATCAGCGCCAGCGCCAGCGCGACGGTGGCGAAGATCTTCCAGCGGCCGGCGTTGACCGCCAGGACCAGCAACGCGGCGAGCACGCCGACGCTACCGGCCACCCAGACGCGGTGATCCTCGAACCAGGCCGACAGCCCCCCCGCCGTAATGGACGGCGCAACGAGCACGACGGCGAGCGCGGCCAGCGCCAGCCAGTACCATTTGACGATGCCCGCCAGCCGCTCGCTCGCGGGCGGCCGGCACAGCGCGGCAAGCGCAACCAGGATCGGATATTCGGCGATCCAGGAGAAGGTAAAGGGCGCAACGAGCCCTGCAAACAGGCCGCCGACCATGCCGCCGAACGACAGCGCGACATAGAATCCGGTGAGATATCTGGCGGCCGGCCGGGTCCGCGCCAGTTCGCCGTGGCAGGCCATGGCGATGACGAAGAAGCACAATTGATGGCCGCCAAGCGTCAGCAGAAGGTTCTGTTCGCCGCCGAACGCCAGCAGGAAGACAACGCCCGCGATCGCGACCGGCTGGAGCATCAGCATCCATTTGTGCGGCAGCAGCGGCCGCGACTGGAACACCACCACCCAGGTCAGGAGGTACAGCGACAGCGGCAGCACCCACAGCAATGGCGCCGCCGCAACGTCGGTCGAGATGTGCGCGGTGACGGCGATGAGCAGACCGGACGGCACTCCAGCGAGAAAGATCCAGCGCAGCCGGGTCAGGAAACCCGGCGCCGGGGCATTCAGATCCTCGGTTCGCGCATCGACCATTGCGAGCTTCGGCGAGCGCAATAACAGCACACCGCATGCGGCGATCAGGAGGATCAGAATGCCATAACCGCCGGTCCAGAGCCGGTTCTGCGTGTGCAGCGTGAACATTGGCTCCAGCAGGAACGGATAGGATAGCAGGGCGAGGAAGCTGCCGATGTTGGAGGACGCATAGAGGAAATATGGATCGTGTCCGGCAGGATGCCCGGTGCGGGCGAACCAGGCCTGCAACAACGGATTGTTGGCGGCGAGCGCGAAGAACGGCAGCCCGATCGAGATCACGAACAGGCCGAGCAGCCAGATCGCGTAGCCCGAAGCGGGCGGATCGCCATAGGCGGAGGCGATGCCGAGCGGCAACGTGACGAACGCCGCAATCAGTAGCAGGAGATGCACCAGCACCGGAACGATGCGGTTCCTCACCTGCATCAACAAATGCGCATAGGCGTAGCCCGCCAGCAGCAGCGACTGGAAGAACACCATCGCCACCGACCACACCGCCGGCGAGCCGCCGAGCCGCGGCAGCACCATTTTCGTGAACAGCGGCTGCACCGAGAACAGCAGTAGGGCGCTGACGAAGATCGCGGCGGTGTAGACCGTCAGCAGCAACCGGTTGCGTGACGAGGACGGCTGCTCCGTGGCGGCGGGTTGCACGATCGAATCCATGGAAGCTCCAGCAAGAACGTTTTCCAGCGAAATGGGCACCGCTTCGTGCGCGAAAACGCGTCGGATTACTCCTCCGGCGGGCACCGGACGCGCGCAATGGAGCACAAGGCGCCTGAACGGGCAATAAAGGGTCTCGTGATGTTGCAGCGGGAAATGCTTGATATACAGATGTCATTCCGAGCCTGGTCGTTCAGACCGTCCCGGAATGAACGTGGAACAGCTTGGCGCCTTCATGATCGAAACCGACGTCATCATCATTGGCGCTGGCCATAACGGCCTGACCTGCGCGGCCTATCTCGCGATGGCCGGCTTGCGCGTGCGCGTGGTCGAGCGCCGCAAGGTGGTCGGCGGGGCCGCGGTCACGGAGGAGTTTCATCCCGGCTTCCGCAATTCGGTCGCGGCCTACACCGTGAGCCTGCTCAATCCGCAGGTGATCCGTGACCTCAAGCTGGCCGAGCAGGGCCTGCAGGTCGTCGAGCGGCGCGCGCAGAATTTCCTGCCCGCGCCCGACGGCAGTTATCTCCTCACCGGTGAAGGACGGACGAAGGCGTCCGTCGCACGGCTGAGCGCCCATGACGCAAACGCGCTCGACGGATTTTCGCGCGAGCTGGAAGATATCGCCGACGTGCTCAGGCAATTCGTGCTGCGCGCGCCGCCCAATATGCTCGACGGTTTTGGCGCGCCTGCGATCCGCGAGGCCGTGAATGCATTCCAGAGCGCCAACATCCTGCGCGGGCTGACGCTGGAGCAGAGCCGCAACCTGCTTGATCTCTTCACCCGATCGGCCGGCGAGATGCTGGACGAACGTTTCGAGCACGATCTGGTCAAGGCGCTGTTCGGCTTCGACGCCATCGTCGGCAACTACGCCAGCCCCTACGCCGCGGGCTCGGCCTATGTGATGCTGCATCACGCCTTCGGCGAGGTGAACGGCAAGAAGGGTGTCTGGGGCCACGCCATCGGCGGCATGGGCGCGATCACGCAAGCCATGGCGCGCGCCGCGCGCGACCGCGGCGTTGTGATCGACACCGATGCGGGCGTGCGCGAGGTCATCGTCGAGCGCGACCGCGCGGTCGGCGTGGCGCTGGAGAACGGGACGACCATCCGCGCGAAATATGTCGCGGCCAGCGTCAATCCGAAGTTGCTCTATACGCGGCTGATCGCCGCCGATGCCCTGCCCCAAAAGTTCCTCGACCGCATCCGGCACTGGAAGAACGGGTCCGGCACCTTCCGCATGAACGTCGCGCTGGACCGTCTGCCCTCCTTCACGGCGCTGCCAGGCGACGGCGATCATCTCACCTCGGGCATCATCCTGGCTCCGAGCCTCGGCTACATGGACCGCGCCTTTCTCGATGCCCGCGCGCACGGCTGGAGCCGAGAGCCTGTCGTGGAAATGCTGATCCCCTCGACGCTCGACGAGACCCTCGCACCCGCAGGGCAACATGTCGCGAGCCTGTTCTGCCAGCATGTCGCGCCGGAGCTTCCCGATGGAAAGTCGTGGGACGACCATCGCGACGAGGTGGCCGACCTCATGATCGCGACGGTGGACAAATACGCGCCGGGTTTTGCGACAAGCGTGCTCGGCCGCCAGATCCTGTCACCGCTCGACCTTGAACGGCAGTTCGGCCTGTTGGGAGGCGACATATTCCACGGCGCGCTGACGCTGAACCAGCTGTTCTCGGCGCGGCCGATGCTGGGCCACGCCGATTATCGCGGGCCGCTGAAGGGCCTTTATCACTGCGGCTCCGGCGCCCACCCCGGCGGCGGCGTCACCGGCGCCCCCGGCCACAACGCCGCGCAGGCGATCCTGAGGGATCACCGCTCGTTGTTCGGAAGCCGTGGATAGGCCTGTGGACGAGCTGTGGACAGGCTGTTGGTAGCGCGGTGAAAGAGCGGTGGGTTGCCCGTCTCGGCCCGCCGGGCCAAGCCGGGCACAAGTCGGTGGAAAATCTGGCGATGAGTACGGGATAAGGCCGTGGACAATGTCCGGAGAACGAGCGGATAGCCTGTGGGCATCTCCTTCGAAAACCAGTCTCCAGAACGACTTCGCCCGCCAGGGGCAATCCCCCGACGGGCGCTGATCGAAATCAGTCTTATGAAGAAAGTAACGCCGCTGAAAAAGGGAGGCGGAAATTACTTCAAGGAGGTGCTAATCGAAGTGAACTTCTCGTTCATCGTGGTACCCAGGCTGTTCACCACTGTGATGATCGCCAGCGCGATACCGGCTGCGATCAGGCCGTATTCGATTGCGGTTGCACCCGAATCGTCGGACCAGAACTTCAAAATCATGCGCTTCAAGTTTCGCCTCCATTTCCATTTCAAGCTGTGTTGGTGGACCTCAACGTCCGGAAATATACGGAGCACAACCTGCGGTCGGGTTAACCCCAAGATTGCAAGTTGTGCGAAAAATTGCGAACAAAAGTTCCAAAAATTGAACCGGACAGAATCCTAGGATGCAGCCTTCCCCCACCCATCGCGCCAGCTTTTCGATCGGCAGCGAGATCGCCGCCAAGCGGGTTGTGGACGTGCTCAACGAGGTGTTTTTCGAGGGGGATGCGGCGGTCGCCGCCTTCGAGCAGCCGAACGGACAATGGGACGTCGCGCTGCATTTCGCGGACGCGCCGGACCAGGCATGGCTGCGCGAACTCATTGCAACTTCAGCAGGAATCGAGTTCGTGGACACGCTCGCCTTCGACACGATCGAGGCCAAGGACTGGGTCAAGGCGAGCCTGGAAGATCTCGTCCCGGTGCCGGCCGGGCGCTTCGTCGTTCATGGCAGCCACGACCGCGACCGCGTGGCGCCAAACAAGCTCGCCATCGAGATCGAGGCGGCCCTCGCCTTCGGCACCGGGCATCACGGCACCACGCGCGGCTGTTTACTGCTGCTTGACCATGTCCTGAAGAGCTCCCGGCCAAGGAACCTGCTCGACCTCGGCACCGGGACCGGCGTGCTGGGAATAGCGGCGGCGAAGGCGCTGCATCGCGCCGTGCTGGCCTCCGACATCGACCCGGCCTCGGTACGGGTAGCAGCCGAGAACGCCTCCCTGAATGAGGTTGGTCACCACGTGCGGCTGATCTGCGCCACCGGCTTCGCCGCGCCTGATTTTGGCAGATGCGGCCCCTTCGACCTGGTGCTGGCCAACATCCTTGCCAATCCGTTACGGCAATTGGCGGGCCCGATGACGGCCCACCTCGCGCCCGGCGGACGCGTCATCCTCTCCGGCCTGTTGACACACCAGGCCCCCGCCGTGATCGCCGCCTACCGCGCGCGCGGCCTCGTGCCGCTAAAGCATTTGCGGATCGAAGGGTGGAGCAGCCTGTTGCTGCGGAAGCTTTCGTAGGGTGGATTGGCGCTGCGTTCGGCGCCGCGCTACTTCGCAGGCTTCTCGTCACGGCGCGTCGATGCGCGCAACGCCCGCTTTGCGCGGCGTTCGGCGAAACGGTCGATCATCTGGCTGAGGAGGCCGCGCGGCTTCTTCGGTGTCGCCGCAACCGGGGCGCGGCGCACCGGCGGCGGAATCTTCTCAAACGTGAACGCTGGCATCGTGTGTCCCCTCGCCGTTGAGACGAACCACTTGCTCGAATTTCCCTGTTATCCGGACGAAGCGCAACTGCCGCATCCTGTACTCCACTCAATTCGAATGGAACTTGTTCAAGCACAGTCCATGCCAGATGCGGCCTCGAATGCGTCTACATTGCGGACTGATCGTCATGATCCTAAAGTGATCCACCATGTTCGAAGCGCATTTCCAGACATTCGAGGAGCCTGAGGCCGGCGTCGCATTGGCGGCCCGGCTGGCCATGCTCCGTGAAGAGCTCGCCCGCCGCAAGCTGACCGGCTTCGTGATCCCGCGCGCCGATCAGCAGCAAAATGAGTATGTGCCGCCCTCGGAAGAGCGTCTGGCCTGGCTGACCGGTTTTACGGGCTCAGCGGGCTTGGCGGTGGCGCTGACGCACGAGGCCGCATTGTTCGTCGATGGCCGCTACACGATCCAGGCGGCCAAGCAGGTCGATCCAAGGGCCTGGGCCGTGGAATCCCTGATCGATCCGCCGCCGGAAAGCTGGGTATCGGCACACCTGAAGGCAGGTGACCGCCTCGGATTTGATCCGTGGCTGCACACTTTTGCGGCAGCCGAGCGTTTGTCCGCCGCCTGCGCCAAGGCCGGCGCCGAGTTGGTCGCCGTCGACAGCAATCCGGTCGATGCGATCTGGCAGGACCGGCCGCAGCCGCCGATTGCGCCGGTCGCGGTACACGGGATGCAACATGCCGGCGTCACTGAAGCCGAGAAGCTGACACAGATCAGGAGCGAGATCGGCAAGCTCGGCACCGAGGCGCTGGTGCTGTCCGACAGCCATGCCGTGGCCTGGACCTTCAACATCCGCGGCGCCGACGTCGCGCATACGCCGCTGCCGCTGTCCTATGCCCTGGTGCCGAAGGAAGGACGGCCAACCATCTTCATCGACCACCGCAAGCTCTCCAATCTGACCCGCGACCATCTCGAGCAGTCCGCCGACGTGCGCGAGCCCGACGCGATGGCGCCGACGCTGATGGCGCTCGCCAAGAGCGGTGCATCGATCGCACTCGACAATGCGACTGCGGCCGACGCCCTCAGCCGGCTGATCACGGGCGCCGGCGGCAAGCCGGTGCGCGGCAGCGATCCGGTTGCGCTGCTCAAGGCGGTCAAGAACGCGACAGAGATCAAGGGCACGCAGACGGCGCACCGGCGCGACGCCGTGGCGCTGGCGCGCTTCCTCGCCTTCATCGACCGCGAGGCGGCAAGCGGCAAGCTCACCGAGATCGACGCGGTCGAGGCGCTGGAAACATTCCGCCGCGACACCGGCGCGCTGAAGGACGTGTCATTCCCGACCATATCAGGCACGGGCCCGAACGGTGCCATCGTGCACTACCGCGTCACCCGCAAAAGCAACCGGCGGATCGTCCCCGGCGATCTCCTGCTGATCGATTCCGGTGCGCAATATGAAGACGGCACCACCGACGTCACCCGCACCATGGCGGTCGGCGAGCCCACCGGCGAGATGCGCGACCGCTTCACGCGCGTGCTGCGCGGACACATCGCGATCGCACGCGCGATCTTTCCCGACGGCGCCACCGGCGCGCAGCTCGACACACTCGCGCGGCAATATCTCTGGGCCGCCGGCGTCGATTTCGAGCATGGCACCGGCCACGGCGTCGGCAGCTATCTCTCGGTGCACGAAGGACCGGCGAGGATTTCGAAGCTCGGCACCACACCGCTGAAGCGCGGCATGATCCTGTCCAACGAGCCCGGCTACTACAAGACCGACGGTTTCGGCATCCGCATCGAGAACCTCGAACTGGTGGTCGAAACCGACATCAAGGGCGCGGAGAAATCGATGAACGCGTTCGAGACGCTGACCCTGGCGCCGATCGACCGCCGGCTGATCGATGTCGGCATGCTGGGCAAGGACGAGCTCGACTGGCTCAATACCTACCACGCGCGTGTGAGGGCCGAGGTCCGGCCGGCACTGGACGAGGCGACGAAGGCCTGGCTCGATCAAGCGACGGCGGAACTAAAGGCGTAAGCGCGCCGTCCCGAAGCCCGCATGACACTAAGCGATTTGCGCAAGGCTGCTTTCGCAACGGACTCTCATTCTGGCGCGAACCGCGCCCAATTCGTCGCCATCGCGCTGTTATCATAACCGTCCCGGAATCCGTATAGCCGCATTCCGAAACGCCGATATCCGTCTTGCGCGAGCACGCTACAGTCCGATTCGAATTTCCACGAGACGGACACGCATGCACGGCATGATCAGCAAGCCGCCGGAAACGGCGAAGAACATCGCGACCTCGCGCCTGGTGTTGCTGCTGCTCGTCGTCATGACCGGGATCGCGCCGATCTCGCTCTATATGCTGGTTCCGGCGCTGCCGGTGCTGGCGACAACATTTGGCAGTGACATCTCGGTCGCGCAGATGACGGTGTCGCTCTACATGGTCGGCATCGCGCTGTCGCAACTCATCATGGGCCCGCTGTCGGACCGGTTCGGGCGACGCCCGGTGCTGCTCGGAGGACTGGCGCTGATGGTAGTCGCCAGCATCGCCTGCATCTTCGCGGAAACCCTGCCGCAGCTGATCGCCGCGCGCTTCTTCCAGGCGCTGGGCGGCGCCGCCGGCATGGTGGTGAGCCGCGCCATCATCCGCGACATCTACGCGCGTGATCGCGTCGCCTCGATGATCAGTCTCGTGATCGCGGCGCTGATGATCGGGCAGATGGTCTCCCCGCTCACAGGCGGCCTGATCGAGACCGCATTCGGCTGGCGCGCGATCTTCTACGTCATCACCATCGCCGCGATCATGGTCGCCGTCGGCATCGCGGTCGCGCTCCCGGAGACGCGCCGCACCCGCGCCGCCGGCGGCGGTTTTCGCGGCGACGTCGGCATTCTCATTCGCAACCGCGCCTTCGTCGGCTACGTGATGTGCCAGGTGCTGGCCTCGCAGATCATCTTCACCTTCGCCGGCGGCGGTCCCTACATCGTGGTGACGCAGATGGGCAGGACCAGCGCCGAATACGGCGCATGGTTTGCAACGACGGGCTTTGCGTATCTCGTCGGCAATCTGCTCTGCGTGCGCTTCGCGCCCAGGCATTCGCTGGAGAAGTTGATCTGGTTCGGCCTCGCGCTCCAGCTTTGCGGCAGCCTTTTGAACCTGCTCTGGAGCTTCACAGGCTGGAACGAGGCGCCGGCATGGCTGTTCGGCACGCAGATGATCGTGATGGCCGGCAATGCCTTCGTGATGGCGAACTCGGCCGCGGGCGCGATCAGCATCCGCCCGGAGGCCGCGGGTACCGCATCAGGCGCGATGGGCTTCCTCCAGCAAGGCATCGGCGCGCTGATGTCGCAGTTCGGCGCCTATCTCGGCGGCCATTCCGCGACCACGCTGCCGCTCACTTCCGCCGTGCTGGCAATCTCCCTGCTCTGCGCCTGCACGATGATCTTCCTCGTCCCCCGCCGCGAGGTCGTGGTGAGCGAGACCTTGATCGAGCAGGCGGAGGAGGAAGAGAGCGGGATGATGTGAGGGGCGGTATGCCCTCTCCCCGTCATTGCGAGCGAAGCGAAGCAATCCAGAATCTTTCCGCGTTGACAGTCTGGATTGCTTCGCTTCGCTCGCAATGACGAAAGAAAACCTCACTCCCCGATCAGCGTCAACCACTCGTCCTCGGTCAGCACCTTGACGCCATGCTTGTTAGCTTCCGCGAGCTTCGAACCCGCTCCGGGGCCGGCGACGACGAGATCGGTTTTCTTGGACACTGATCCGGACACCTTTGCACCTAACCGCTCAGCGGTGGCTTTGGCCTCGTCGCGTGTCATCTTCTCCAGCGAGCCCGTGAACACCACGGTCTTGCCGGCGACGGCGGAGTTGCTCTTCGGCTTCTCGGCGTCGATGATCTCGACCTCCTTGGTGAGCCGCTCGACGATGCCGCGATTGTGGCTCTCGCCGAAATAATCGGCGATGCTCTTGATCACGGTCTCGCCGATCTGGTCGAGCGCATCCATCTCGGCCATCGCCTCCTCGTCGCCCTTGGCGACCTTGAGGCTGGCATCGTGGAAGGCGTCCCAGGAGCCGTAGCCGCGCGCCAGCGCCAGCCCTGTGGTCTCGCCGATATGGCGCATGCCGAGCGCGTAGATAAAGCGCTCCAGTGCAATCTTCCGACGGCTCTCGATCGCGCCAAACAGATTTCGCACCGAGGTTTCGCCGTAACCCTCGATGTCCTCCAGCTTGAGTTTTGCGTTGCGTTTCTCCAGCGTGAAGATGTCGGCCGGCTCCTTCACAAAACCCTCGTCGAAGAAGTACTGAAGCTGCTTCTCGCCAAGACCGTCGATGTCGAAGGCGCGGCGCGACACGAACAGCTTCAGATGCTCGATCTTCTGATAGGGGCAGGCGAACTCGCCGGTGCAGCGAGCGCGTGAGCCCTCCTCTCCCGCCGCGGTCTCCTCGCGCGTGACATCGGTGTGCAACGGGCACGGGCACTTCTTCGGAAACTGGAATTCCTTGGCAGCCTTCGGCCGCTTATCGAGAACGACGTCGACCACCTGCGGGATGACGTCGCCGGCGCGCTGGATCACGACGGTATCGCCGATCCTGATGTCGCGGCCCTCGCGCAGCACCTCGCCCTTGTTGCCGATGCCCTTGATGTAGTCCTCGTTATGCAGCGTGACGTTCTGCACGATCACGCCGCCGACGCCGACCGGTTCGAGCTTGCCCACCGGCGTGAACGAGCCGGTGCGGCCAACCTGGATCTCGATGTCGCGCAGCACCGTCATGGCCTGCTCGGCCGGGAATTTGTGCGCGATGCCCCAGCGCGGCGTGCGCGAGACGAAGCCGAGCCGTTCCTGCCAGTCGATGCGATCGACCTTGTAGACGACGCCGTCGATGTCGTAGTCGAGTTTCGCGCGCTGCTCCTCGATCGAATGATGGAAAGCGAGCAGCTCCTCGACGGAGTGACAGAGCCTGGTCAGCGGGTTGGTCTTGAAGCCGCAGCGCTCGAACCAGTGGATCATGCCGCTCTGCGTGCCCTCCGGCATCGCGCTCATCTCGCCCCAGGCATAGGCGAAGAAGCCGAGGGGGCGCGAGGCGGTGATGGTCGGATCCTTCTGCCGGAGCGAGCCCGCGGCCGAGTTGCGCGGATTGGCGAAGATGGTGCTGCCTTCAGCCTTCTGCCGCTCGTTGAGCGCGAGGAAGGCCTTCTTGGTCATGTAGACCTCGCCGCGCACCTCGCAGATTTCGGGGACGTTGCGGCCCTTCAGCCTCTCGGGCACGTCTTCGAGCGTGCGGATGTTGGCGGTGACGTCCTCGCCTACCGCGCCGTCGCCGCGAGTCGCCGCGGTGACGAGTTCACCGCCCTCATAGCGCAGCGACATCGAGAGGCCGTCGATCTTCGGCTCGGCGGAGAAATCGATCTTGTCGTCGTCGAGCTTCAGGAAGCGCACGATCCGGCCGACGAAGTCGCGCAGATCCTCTTCTGCAAAGGCGTTGTCGAGCGACAGCATGGGGACGGCATGCCGCACCTTCTTGAAGCGGCCTGACGGTGCAGCACCGACTTTCTGCGACGGCGAGTCCGCGCTGACGAATTCCGGAAAGCGCTTCTCGATCGCGTTGAAGCGCTGGCGTAGTGCGTCATACTCGGCATCGGTGACGGTGGGCGCGTCGTCCTGGTAGTAGCGTTCGTTATGCCCCTCGATCTCGAGCGCGAGCCGCATGTGCTCGACCTTGGCCTGCGCCTTGGTGAGGTCGGCGACGTCGGGAAGCGGTTTGGATTTTGCTGCTCTGGCCATGGTGCTTGGATACGACGGAGCGGGCGGGAGGGTAAAGGCGGTTACAGTTTCGTACCCCGGACATAACGCTCTGGTCCCGGCTCGCGCTTGCGCGCGTCCGGGACACGGGGCCTACGCCGTCGCCGCCTTGAGCAGCCGGTCGGCGGCCGCCCTCGCCTCGGCCGTGATCTCGGCGCCGGCGAGCATGCGGGCGATTTCCTCGCGGCGGTGATCGGCGGCCAACGCATTGACGCGGGTGGCGACGCGCTTGCCCTTGTCCAGCGCATCCTTGGAGATCAGCAAATGCTGGTCGGCACGGGCGGCGACCTGCGGGGCGTGGGTGACGGCCATCACCTGGACCTTGCCGGCGAGCCGCGCCAGGCGCCCGCCGATGGCGTCCGCGACCGCGCCTCCGACGCCGGTGTCGATCTCATCGAATACCAGGGTCGGCGCCGAGCCGCGGTCGGACAGAACGACCTTGAGCGCCAGCAGGAAGCGCGACAGCTCGCCGCCGGAGGCGACCTTCATCATCGGCCCTGGCTTGGTGCCCGGGTTGGTCTGCACCCAGAACTCGACGCGGTCGAACCCTTGCGGACCCGGCGTGGCCTCGTCGGTCTGGACCTGGGTCATGAACTTTGCGCGTTCGAGCTTGAGGGGCGCGAGTTCGGCATTGACGGCCTTGTTGAGCTTTTCGGACGATTTCTGCCGCGCCATCGACAGTTTCTTGGCGGCGGCAGCATAGCGGGCGTCGGCTTCGATCGCGGCCTGCTCCAGCTTTTTCAGCCGCGAGGCGCCGGCATCGATCAGCACGATTTCCGCGGCATATCTGGCGGCGAGCGCGGCAAGCCCGTCGACCGGCGTCGAATGCTTGCGAGACGCTGCACGCAAGGCGAAGAGTCGCTCCTCGATGCGTTCGAGTTCCGAAGGATCGAAGTCCGTCGCGGCCAAGGCTGCCTGGAGATGCTGGTCGGCCTCTTCCAGCGCGTTGATCGCGATGTCGATCGCCTTCACCGCCGGCTCGACCAGTGCTGGCGAACTGGCGCCGCGGCGCTCCAACCGGCGCACCGCGGCCGACAGGGTCGCGACCGGCGAATGGTGGCCGCCGACCGCTTCCTGCGCTTCGCGCAGGTCGGAGGCGATCTTCTCGCCCTGCATCATGGTCGTGCGGCGGGAAGCCAGCGAGGTCTCCTCGCCGTCCCTGGGCGCGAGCTGCTTCAATTCGTCCGAGGCGTGGCGGAGGTAGTCCGCTTCGCGCGCGGCGCGCTCCATGCCGGCGCGATGTTCCTCCAGCGCGGTGTTGGCGGTGCGACGTGCATCCCAGAGCGCTTCGACCGCCGAGACATCTTTTTCGAGACCGGCGAAGGCGTCGAGCAGGCGGCGGTGGGTGGCGGCGTCGACCAGGGCGCGCTCGTCGTGCTGGCCGTGGATCTCGACCAGGGCGGCGCCGACCGCCTTCAGCGTCTGCACGCTGATCGACTGGTCGTTGATGAAGGCGCGGGTGCGGCCGTCGGCGAACTGGACCCGGCGGAGAATCATCTCGCCGGTATCCTCCAGCCCGTTCTCCGCGAGGATCTTCGCGGCGGGGTGATTTTTGGGGATATCGAACACGGCAGTGACCTGCCCCTGCTCCGCGCCGTGGCGCACGAGGCCGGCGTCGCCGCGGCCGCCGAGCGCCAACGCAAAGGCATCGAGCAGGATGGATTTGCCCGCACCGGTCTCGCCGGTCAAAACCGCGAGGCCCGTTGCGAATTCGATATCGAGCCGTTCGATCAGGACGATGTCACGGATCGACAGACGCGCGAGCATGGAATTCTATTTCCTAGCCGAGGCCCATTTTCTTGAAGGTCTTGCTAATCCAGGACCCCTGATTCTCGCTCGGTTCGAGACCACCGGATTTTACAAGATTATAGGCGTCCTTGTACCAGCGGCTGTCAGGAAAATTGTGCCCGAGCACGGCGGCGGCCGTCTGGGCCTCGCCGACGATGCCGATCGCCATATAGGCCTCGGTCAGGCGGTACAGCGCCTCCTCCACATGGCGGGTGGTCTGGTACTGCGTCACCACGGCCTTGTAGCGGTTGATCGCCGCTGTGTAATCGCGCTTCTGCGCGTAGTAGCGGCCGACATTCATTTCCTTGCCGGCGAGCTGGTCGCGCGCACCCTCGATCTTGGCCTTGGCCGAGGTCGCATATTCGGATGTCGGATATTTGCGCACCACCTCTTCCAGCGAGGCGATCGCCTTCTCGGTGCGGGTCTGGTCGCGGCTGATGTCCGGGATCTGGTCGTAATGCGAGGCGGCGATCAGGTATTGCGCATAGGCCGCATCCGGGCTGCCGGGATGCAGCGTGACGTAGCGGGTGGCCGCGCCGATGCAGCTGTCATAGTCGCCGGCCTGATAGGACGAATAGGCGGACATCAGCAGCGATTTGCGGGCCCAGTCGGAATAAGGATGCTGGCGGTCGACCTCTTCGAACTTCTTGTTCGCCGCCTTCATGTCCTTCTTCTCGTTCATGAGGTACAGGCCCTCATTGTAGATCTTGTCGGCGGGCTCCTCGACGAAGGTGTCGTCCTTGGCGGTGAACTTGTCCCAAAGCGCGCCGGTGCCGCAGCCGCCCAGCGGCAGCGCGAGTACGAAGAAGGTGGCAGCCTTGAGCGATCCACGGACTCGAGACGAGACCTGGAGATATCCGCGCGTCATACGCTGTGCCGACATGAGTATTGCCCTGACGCCCTATGGTGCGGTGTCCGCCAGCCCATGAACCGCGTCATGGGCGCGAAAAGTAGCCGTAGTGCCTGCCATGCGACTACGCCGGTGTAACCGAAAAACGATCTTGAACCAACCGGATAGGCAGGCATTTCGCCCGGATTAAGGCGAACGCGCCGCGATCCTAGCCGATCATCGTTACCAGGAGTTTCCCGGGGTCGGCGGGTACAAGTGGCCGCGACGAGAGGTCCGTCAGGACACGTCTCTCTTCAGGAAACGTCCGGCCCGTAGGCCGCGGCGATCCGGCCGCCGACGATGCCACGACCGACTTCGCCCACGGGACGCGCGGTGGTGCGGCGGGCCGCCTCGCCCTCGACCACCCGCCAGGCGGTCCGGTCGGCGAGCAGCGCGGTCAGGACGGCGTGGTTGAGCTTGTGGCCGCCACGGACCGAGCGATAGGCGCCAAGCAGCGGCAGACCGGCCAGCGCAAGGTCGCCGATCACGTCCAACACCTTGTGGCGGGCGCATTCGTCGGCGTAGCGGAGGCCCTCGGTGTTGAGCAGCCGCTCCTCGTCGAACACGACGGTGTTGTCGAAGGAGGCGCCGAGCGCATAGCCGGCGCTCCAGAGCCGCGCGACGTCGCACATCAGACCGAAAGTCCGGGCCCGGCCGACTTCGCGGCGGAAACGTTCCGGGTTGAGGTCGAAGGCGTAGCTCTGCTGGCCGATGACAGGATTGGTGAAGTCGATCTCGACCTCGGCGCGGAACCCGTTGGCGTAGGGCCTGATCTCGCCGAAGGAATCGCCGACCTTGACCGAGATCGGCTTCAAAACCTGAATGAAGCGGCGCTGTGCCGATTGGGTCACGATGCCGGCCTGATCGATCGCTGCAATGAAGGCCGCGGCGCTGCCGTCCATGATCGGCACTTCCGGCCCGTCGATCTCGATAATGGCGTTGTCGACGCCCATGCCCCGCAGCGCAGCAAGTACATGCTCGGCGGTGGAAACCAGCGGGCCGCTGCGATCGCCGAGGACGGTGGCGAAATCGGTCGCGATCACCTGCTCGGCGGTCGCCTGAACTTCGCGGTCACTTCCCTCGAGCCCTGTGCGGACAAAAATAAAACCCGCGTCGACAGAAGCGGGCCCAAGCGTGAGAGTGACGGGAAGACCGGAATGAACGCCGACGCCTGCCACGGAGGCTTGCGCACGAAGCGTTGTTTGCCGGCTAAATTTCATCAGGAACCGCCCCACTACGACCATCGCGACTTATACTGAACCCGACTGACCGGCCAAGGCCGCCCGCTCCGAATCCGTATCCCCAAGTCACGGCAAACCATAGTCACTGCCTCAAACAGCGCCAACTCACGCTTTTTTACCGATTGTTACCCCAAACCTGCCGTATTCGCGCCAAGGCTTAACCAAATTAGAGCGAAGTTCGGGACCGTTATCGGCAGTTTTACTGAACCATCGAATACGTAATTAATGATTTAAAATCAGCTGCTTGGCGACGCAATCCGGATATATGCCGGACAAAAGGAAAGGTCCCGGCAAGCTTCCCGCCGGGACCTTTTTTCGTCTGCCTTATTGTAACAATCCTCAGGTCGCCTGCCGCCGCAGGAAGGCCGGGATATCAAGATGGTCGTCTCCCTGTGGCGCCGGGGCAACAGGCGCGGGACGGCCATGCATGTCCAGGCCCTGCGGCGCGGGACGGCGGGCATACTCGGACACCGGCTCGCTGGACGCGATTTGCTGCGCCACGGTCTTCTGGGTCCGGCGATCGGGCAGCGGCGGCATCGCGGGACCGGCGGTACGAGCCGCGATCGGTGCTTCGCTCTCCTCGTCGCGACGGCCTAGGCCGACATTGGCGAGGCGCTGGAGCAGCGACAGGCGGGTCTTCTGCGGGGTCTCTTCTTCAAGCTCGCCGCGGGCCTGGCGAAGCTCGGCCTGGGCCGGCATCGGCAGTTCTTCGATTCGCGGCATCCGCGGTGTGCGGACCGGCGCACGCTCCGCCTGCGGCGGGATGAAGGTTTCCGGCGTCATCTGCTCATGCATGGCCATCGGCGCCTGCTCAGGCTCCGGGAACAGCGTGGGCTTCTGCGCGATCGGGCGCACGGTGACGTCGCCATAGGTCTGCATCGGGGCGGGAGCCTGCGGCACGTCCGCAACGGCGGCAGCGATGGCGGCGAGCGCAGCGCGCTCGACGTTCGCACGCGGAGCCATGGGAGCGGCGGCAAACTGGCCCGGTGCGGCGGCCGGGATCTGCGTTTCCAGCTTCTGGGCGCGCTCGGCCATGCGCTGATTGTCGGCGCGCAGCCGCGCGGTCAGATCGGCGAGGCGGCTCTCGGCAACCGCGGCCGGAGCAGCGGGAGCCTGCTGTGCCTGCGGCGCCGCGTTCGCGACGGGAGCGCTGGTGGCCTGGCTGTTGCGGGCGATCGCGGCCTGTTCGATGCCGGTGGCGACGACCGAGACGCGGATCAGGCCGTCGAGCGCTTCGTCGAAGGTTGCGCCGACGATGATGTTGGCGTCCTGGTCGACTTCCTCGCGGATGCGGGTCGCAGCTTCGTCGACCTCGAACAGGGTGAGATCCTTGCCGCCAGTGATGGAGATGAGGAGGCCCTTGGCGCCCTTCATCGAGCTATCGTCGATCAGCGGGTTGGCGATCGCGGCTTCAGCGGCGGTCAGCGCGCGCTTGTCGCCGGAGGCTTCGCCCGTGCCCATCATCGCCTTGCCCATTTCCTTCATCACCGCTCTCACGTCGGCGAAGTCGAGGTTGATCAGGCCTTCCTTGACCATCAGATCGGTGATGCAGGCAACGCCGGAATAGAGCACCTGGTCGGCCATCGCGAAGGCGTCGGCGAAGGTGGTCTTCTCGTTGGCGACCCGGAACAGGTTCTGGTTCGGGATGATCAGGAGCGTATCGACGACCTTGTGCAGCTCGTTGATGCCCGCTTCCGCAGTGCGCATGCGGCGGCCGCCCTCGAAGTGGAAGGGCTTGGTCACGACGCCGACGGTAAGGATGCCCATCTCGCGGGCGATCTTGGCGATCACGGGAGCCGCACCGGTGCCGGTGCCGCCGCCCATGCCGGCGGTGACGAACACCATGTTGGCGCCCGAGAGATGGTCGCGGAGTTCGTCCATCACCTCTTCGGCCGCGGCCGCGCCGACGACCGGCTGCGAGCCTGCGCCCAATCCTTGCGTCGCCGCCGTGCCCATCTGCACGATGCGCTGCGCCTTCGACATCGTCAGCGCCTGCGCGTCGGTGTTGGCGACGACGAAGTCGACGCCCTGAAGGCCCGCCGTGATCATGTTGTTGACGGCGTTACCACCGGCGCCGCCGACGCCGAACACGGTGATGCGGGGCTTCAGTTCGTGAATATCAGGAGCATTGATGCTGATGGTCATGTTTGCCTCTCGATCACGCGCGCGTGGGTTCGCCCCGGCCGACGGCCGCGGGAGTTGGTGAAATTCGAAGATTGCGGAACCGGTTCATCAGAAGCCCTCGCGTAGCCATCGTCCGACCTTTCCAAAATAGCCGCCCGTCCCTGTCTTGACCTGCTGCCGCGTATGCCGCGGTTCGACATGTTCCTGGTGAACATATTGCGGGTAGACGAGAAGTCCGGCGGGCACCGCGAACGCGGCGTTCTTCGCCTCGTTGGGCAGCCGGCCGAAACCGAGCGGACGTCCGACCCGCACGGGCCGGCCGAGAATCTGCGTTCCCAGTTCGACGAGGCCAGTGAGCTGCGAGGCCCCGCCGGAGAGCACGACGCGGCCGTTGGGCTCGGAGGCGAAGGGCGAATCCTTCAGCTTGTCCCGAACCATTTCGAAGACTTCCTCGGCACGGTGCTTGACGATATTGGCGATGGTAGCGCGGGAGACGATCTGCGGCAGATCCTGTTCGTCACCGGCTGTCGGTACAGACATCAGCTCACGCGAATCCGATCCGCCGGTGATGACGGTCCCGTATAACGTCTTGATTCGCTCGGCATCGGCAATGGTCGCGGAGAGTCCGCGCGCCAGATCCATCGTGATATGTTGCCCACCGACCGCAAAACCCGCGGCATGCACGAACCGGCCGCCGGAATAGACCGCGATCGTTGTCGTGCCTGCGCCCATCTCGACGACGGCCGCGCCCAGATCGGCCTCGTCGTCGGTCAGCACCGACAGGCCGGCCACATAGGGGCTCGCCGCCATGGCTTCGACATTGATGTGGCAGCGTTCGACCGCCAGCATCAGGTTGCGCGCCACGGTGGCGTCGCAGGTGACGACGTTCATGTCGACGCCGAACTGATGCGCGACCATGCCGCGGGGATCGCGGATGCCTTTGACGCCGTCGAGCGTGTAGCCGACCGGCAGCGCATGCAGCACCGTGCGGCCTTCGCCGGTGGCGTGGCGCATGCCGGTGGAGGTGACACGGCTGACATCGGCCGGCGTCACGGCGCCACCGCGGATGTCGGCCGCAGCTTCGACCAGTTGGCCGGAGAGCCGGCCGCCGGAGACCGACAGCAACACGGACTCGACCCGCACCTTGGCCATTTTCTCCGCAAGCCCGACGGCCTGGCGCACCGCCTGCTCGCATTCGCCTAGATCGACCACCGCGCCGGCCTTCATGCCGCGCGACTGGATCTGGCTGTAACCGATCAGTTCCACCGCATGGGTCCGATCGCGCAGGGCTTCGCTCGGCGCCGACGGCCTCAGCCGCGCGATCATGCAGGCGATCTTGCTGGTGCCGATGTCGAGGCAGGCGACGAGGCCGCTGCGCTTGTGCGACATCGGGCGTGTCTTCGGCGTCTGGGTGCGATCAAGACCGGTCATGCGGCGTCCCCGGTCTTTTTCTTCTTCTTGTCCTTGAACAAATCTTCGCGCGCTTTGGCGGCGTCCTCGGACAGCTGCACCACGAGCCGATCGGACAGGCGCAGGTCGACGGCGACGATGTCGCGGGAGAACAGCCTGTCCTCCTTGTCGAGCCTGGACAGCATCGCAAGCGCGTTGCCGACGTCCTGCTCGGGCAGCCGGATATCGAGGCCATCCTTGAGCCTCAGGTTCCAGCGCCGCTCGCCGACGAAGATCGCGGCCTTGGTGATCGAATTGACTTGCGGATAGCGCGCCAGCAGCGCGAGGAAATCGCGGGCCTGCGTATCGGCGCCCTTGCCGACCACGAGCGGCAGCGACAGGAACCGGCGCGAGACATAGGCCTCGAGCACGGCGCCGTCATCGGCGATGACGGAAAGCCGGCCGGCCTCCTGCCACAGCGCGAACGCCTTGCGCTCGGTGAGCTCGATCATGAGCTGGCCCGGATAGAGCTTCAGCACGGTCGCATCCGCGATCCAGGGATTGCCCTTGAGCTTGTCGCGCACGGCGTCGGCGTCGAGGAACAGCAGCGATGAGCGGCCGCTGACGCCGCCGATCGCCAGAATCTCATCCTGGCTGAGCTGCTTGCGGCCGTTGATCACGACGGAGGTGATGCGGAAGCCCGCGGAATTGGCCAGCGCGTTGCGGGTGTCGTTGACCGCGGTGATGAAATCCTGGAGATGGCCGCCCTTGACGATACCGAAGCCGCAGCTTCCGATCAGGAGCAGCACCGTCATGCTGATCCCGACCCGGCGCGGCATAAAGCGCTCGACCAGCGCGACCACGCGCGGCGGCGGCTCGCGCTCGACGACGGCTTTGGCCTTGGTCTTGTCCCTGGCGGCCGCGCGGGCGCCGTGAAGTCTTTCCTCGCGCTTGTCCTGCACCCACTCGCGCAGAAGCACGACCGCTCCGATAGCGGCCGCCTTCAGGTCAGCTTGGGGCCTCAGCGATCTGAAAAGCGACCGAGTGAGGCTTCCTGCTCCATCCATTGCACGAGCTCGTCAACAGTTTGCCCGCGACATCGCGCGGGTCCTGGCGAATATGACGTCTCGGACTTGCCGGGCCGGGTGCTGGTCTTCAGCAGAAGAAAACCTCTCCCCTTCAGAGCGTTCGCTGGAGGTGACAACACCCGCAACGGTCCACGCGCCGGCAGCCAAAGCGTCATATGCGCCGCCAGCGTTAACCTTCGGACGTCCTGGTAAACAAAAGGTAAAGTTCGTTAACGACGAGAGCTTTTTGCCCAGGCCGGTGAGGCATTTATGCCGCAATGTCCGGCATTTTACCGGTTTTGGGTTCCAAAACCGACCGTTTCGCCACTTCGGCCGTTAACCAATCCTAATTATTTTCGCACACCGGGCACGGCGAGTTCGACCAGACCGCGCAGGAAGTCGACGAATTCGATGCCCTCGGCCTTCAGCGCCTTGGGATAGAGCGATGACTTGGTCAGGCCCGGCAGCGTATTGGTTTCGAGATAGACCAGGCCCTTGTCCGAGACGATGAAGTCCGAACGGGAATAGCCGGTACAGGACATCGCCCGGTGCGCCAGCATCGACTGCTGCTTCAATGCGGCGGTGATCTCCGCCGTGAAGCGGCCGGGGCAGATCTCCTGGGTCGACTTCAAGAGATATTTCGCGGCGTAGTCGAAGCTACCCTCGCCCGGAATGATCTCGATCGGCGGCAGCGCGATGATCGACCCGTCCGGCCGCTCCAGCACGCCGCAGGTCGCCTCGACGCCGGCGATGTAGGGTTCGATCACGTATTCTTCGTGCTTCGCCGCGTTGCGGACGGCGACGAGATCCTGCTTGGCGTTGACGAAGATCAGGCCGTAGCTCGAGCCATCCTTCGCGGGCTTTGCGATCAGCCGGCCGTATTCGGCGAACGCCTCGTCGATCTCGTCCAGCGCAACGTTAGCCGGCGGCGTCACGCCGCCGAGCGCGGCGAAATGCTTGGCCGCGATCTTGTCGAAGGCAAGATGCGAGGAGGCCGAGCCCGAGCCGGTGAAGGCCACGCCGCGCGCCTCGCACATCACCTGCAATTCGCCGTTCTCGGCACGCCCGCCATGCAGGCCGAGCACCAGCACGCGACCTTCGGCCTTGGCCTGGTCGAGCGCCTGCGCCAGCGGAATGCCTGATGTACCCGGCTTGAACTCGTCCTCGAACGGGCGGGCATGTACGAGCAGCTGCTTGGACTGCACGACATGCACCTTGTCCTCGACGTCCCACCACCAGAGATCGGCCTCGGGCAGCGCCTGATGCAGCGCCTGGGCTGACGCGACCGAAACCAGACGTTCGCGGTTGGAGCCGCCGAAGAGGATGGTGATGCGCATGTTCTCTCGTCGCTTGTCCAAATTAGCCGGGAATTCCGATCCGCTTGATTTCCCAGTGTAGCTCAATTCCGGAATTTGCCTTCACCCGTTCACGCACGGTCTCGCCCAGCGTCTCGATGTCGTGCGCGGTGGCGTCACCCGTGTTGATCAGGAAATTGCAGTGCATCTCGGAGACCTTAGCCCCGCCGACGCGCAAACCGCGGCAGCCGGCGGCATCGACCAGCTTCCAGGCGGAATGGCCTTGCGGATTCTTGAAGGTCGAACCGCCGGTCTTTTCGCGGATCGGTTGCGCGGTCTCGCGATGGGACTGCACCTCCGCCATGCGCGCGCGGATCGCCTCGGCATCCCTGATCTCGCCGCGGAAACCCCCGGAGGTGAAGATGATGGAGGGATCGACGCCGCTGTTGCGGTAGACGAACTTCATGTCGGCATTGGAGAAGACGTGCTTCGTGCCGTCGCGCCCGACGCCTCGCGCCTCGATCAACACGTCCTTGGTCTCACCGCCATTGGCGCCCGCATTCATGCGCAGCGCCCCGCCGATCGTGCCGGGAATGCCGAAGTAGAATTCGAGCCCGCCGATATTGGCGGAAGCGGCGACTTCCGCCACGCGCTTGTCGAGCGCGGCGGCTCCAGCTGTGACGACATCGCCACTCGCGCTCGCCTCGCCAAAGGCGCGCGGCGTCAGCCGGATCACCACGCCCGCTATGCCGCCGTCGCGCACGATCAGGTTGGAGCCGACGCCGACGACGTAGACGGGAATGTCGCTTGCGAGATGAGCGAGGAAATAAGCGAGATCGTCCTCGTCCGCCGGCGTGAACAGCACCTGCGCGGGACCGCCGACGCGAAACCAGGTGAGCTCGGCGAGCGACTGGTTCGCGAGCAGCCGGCCGCGAAGTTTCGGCATCGCGGCTTTGAGAGTGGGGGTGATGTCGGGAAAGCTCACTGCCCTACCCCAGCGCCTTCAATTCGCCGGGAAGCGCATACGCCCATTGCGTGATGTTGCCGGCGCCCAGGCACACGACGAGATCGCCCGGCTTTGCGATTGCCTTGATGATGCCCGCAAGCTCCGGCGCCGCCGGCAGCGGAATCACCTCGCGGTGGCCGTGCGCACGAAGGCCTGAGACGAAATGGTCGCGGTCGATGCCTTCGATCGGCGTCTCGCCTGCGGCATAGACCTCGGCGACGATCACCGCATCCGCATCATTGAAGCAGGTGCAGAATTCCTCGAACAGCGACTCCAGGCGGGTGTAGCGATGCGGCTGCACCACGGCGACGACCTTGCCGTTGGTGGACTCCCGCGCGGCCTTCAGCACCGCGGCGATCTCGACCGGATGATGGCCGTAATCGTCGATCACGGTGACGCCGTTCCACTCGCCGGTCTTGGTGAAGCGGCGCTTGACGCCGCCGAAGCCGGCGATCGCCTTGCGGATCGCCTCGTCCGACACGCCGAGCTCGCGCGCGACCGCAATCGCGGCCGTCGCGTTGGAGGCGTTGTGGCGTCCCGGCATCGGCAGCATGAGATCGGCGATCTCGTGCACGCGGCCGGTCTTGCGATCGCGGAACGCGACCTTGAACTTCGATCCGCCGCCCATCGGGGTCAGATCGAGGAAACGCACGTCGGCCTGCGGATTCTCGCCATAGGTGATGATGCGGCGGTCCTCGATCTTGCCGACCAGGGTTTGCACCACGGGATGGTCGATGCACATCACGGCAAAGCCGTAGAACGGCAGGTTCTCGACGAAGTTTCGGAACGCGTCCTGCACGGCCTCGAAGGTCTTGAAGTGATCGAGATGCTCGGGATCGACATTGGTGACGATCGCGACCTCGGTCGGCAGCTTCAGGAATGTGCCGTCGCTCTCGTCGGCTTCGACCACCATCCAGTCGCCCGCACCGAGACGCGCGTTGGAGCCGTAGGCGTTGATGATGCCGCCGTTGATCACGGTGGGATCGAGGCCTCCGGCGTCGAGCAGCGTCGCGACCATCGTGGTCGTCGTGGTCTTGCCGTGGGTGCCGGCGATGGCGACACAGCTCTTCAGCCGCATCAGCTCGGCCAGCATCTCGGCGCGGCGCACCACGGGGATGCGCCGTTCGCGCGCCGCCATCAGTTCCGGATTGTCGCGCTTGATCGCGGTGGAGACCACGACGACCTCGGCGCCGTCGACGTTCTCCGTCTTGTGGCCGACCGAGACCTTCGCGCCGTTCTTGCGCAGACGGTCGAGATTGTAATTGTCGGACGCGTCCGAGCCCTGCACGAAATAGCCGAGATTGAGCAGCACTTCGGCGATGCCGCTCATGCCGATCCCGCCGATCCCGACGAAGTGGATGGGTCCGATCTCGCGCGGCAGTCTCATGCGTTGTTCCCTGACCTTGCCGCCCTGCAAGAGCGGCTCTGGCGATGGTCACGGCCAAATCAGCCGCGGGCCTTTCCTACTGGATGCCCCGCTTTAGAAGGCGAAGACAAGGGCTTTTTCGCGTCAGATTCCCGCAACTTTGACCACAAGATCCGCCAGCCGCTCGGCCGCGTCGAGCCGGCCGGCGCTGCGGGCGGCCTCGGCCATGGCGGCAAGACGCGCGGGCTCGGCGGCAAAGGCGGAGATCTCGGCGGCGAGGCGATCGGAGGAAAACTCGGTCTGCAGGATGCGGATCGCGCCATCGACCTTGGCCAGCACGCCGGCATTGGCGAACTGGTCCTGGTCGATTGCGCCGGGCAGCGGCACGAGGATCGAGGGCCGCCCGATCGCGGCGAGTTCGGCCACGGTGCCGGCACCGGAGCGCGACACCACCAGATGGTTGGAGGCGAGCCTTGCCGGCAGATCTGTGAAGAACGGCGCAAGCTCGGTATTGATCTTGAGCTTGTCGTAGACCGCGCGCACGCGCGCCATGTCCTCGTCGCGCACCTGCTGGGTGAGAACGAGCCGGCTCCACAACGCAGGCTCGAGGCGCTCGATCGCGCCAGGCACGATGTCGGCCATGATGCGTGCACCCTGGCTGCCGCCGACGACGAGCAGGCGCAGCGGGCCGTTCACTTCAGGCGCAGCATATGGCACGTCGGCTGCGGCGAGGATTGCCGGTCGCATCGGCGTTCCGACGGTCGTGGTCTTGCCGGATAGCGCCCGATCGCGGTCGAGTACGCCGGGCAACGACGTCGCGATGGCGCGGACGCGGCTCGACAGGAACCGGTTGGCGCGGCCGAGCACCGCATTGGCGTCATGGATGATGCCGGGCACGCCGGCGAATTTTGCCGCGACCAGCGGTGGGAGCGTCGGATAGCCGCCGAAGCCGACGACGGCGACCGGCTTCAATCGCTTGATCAGGCCGTAGGCGGACAGCGTGCCGGCGGCGAGCGTCAGGCCGGCATAGGCGAGCTGCAGCGGATTGCGGCCGCGCGCGGTCTCGCTCGATACGACGTCGATCATGTCCTTGGTGAACAGCCCGCTGTAGCGCAGCGCGCGCTCGTCGGTAACGAGGCGGACACGGAAGCCGCGCCGGATCAATTCGACGCCGAGCGCCTCGGCCGGAAACAGATGGCCGCCGGTGCCGCCCGCGGCGAGAAGAATCAGGGGGGATTTGTCCATGGTGGGGGAGTTTTACAGTGTCTCCCTCGTTATTGCGAGCGAGCCGGCCAGACTGCCTGATCCTCATCCTGAGGAGCGCATCTTCGCGCGTCTCGAAGGATGCAGGCCCGGCCGGTGGCCTCGCCCTTCGAGACGCCGCGCGTAGCGCGGCTCCTCAGGGTGAGGGTCACGCGTAGCTGCGCATCGCCTCGGCGTGGCCGCTTGCCTCGACCTCC
This sequence comes from Bradyrhizobium sp. 197, assembly GCF_023073375.1. Taxonomy (NCBI): domain Bacteria; kingdom Pseudomonadati; phylum Pseudomonadota; class Alphaproteobacteria; order Hyphomicrobiales; family Nitrobacteraceae; genus Bradyrhizobium; species Bradyrhizobium sp. 197. Next base: position 203,516 of record NZ_JADPJJ010000030.1, read on the forward strand.
GTGCGCGAGCGCAGCCGCGTCAGCGCCAGCATCATGCCGACGCCATAGGCCAGCGACACGATCGAGGAGCCGCCATAGGAGATGAACGGCAGCGTCATGCCCTTGGCGGGGATGAGCTGGAGGTTGACCGACATGTTAATCGCCGCCTGCACGCCGAACAGGATCGCAAGACCCGAGGCCGCAAAGCGCGAGAACATGTCCTCGTTGGCATAGGCGCGCGACAACGTGCGGATGACGACGAAGGCGAACAGCGCCAGCATGGCGAGGCACAGGATGATGCCGAACTCTTCGGCGGCGACCGCGAACACGAAGTCTGTGTGGCTGTCCGGCAGGCTGCGCTTGGCGATGCCCTCGCCCGGTCCGAGCCCGAACCAGCCGCCGTTGTAGAAGGCTTCCATCGCGGTATCGACCTGGAAGGTGTCGCCGGAGGCCGGATTCATGAAGCGCTTGATGCGGCCGGCGACGTGGGGGACGAACAGGTAGGCACTGAACAGTCCGGCCGCTCCGAGCCCGGCAAGGCCGAACACCCAGATCATCCGCATGCCCGCGATGAAGAACAGCGAGCCCCACACCATCAGGATCAGCATGGTCTGGCCGAAGTCCGGCTCCATCACCAGGAGCGACACCAGCATCAAGAGCAGCACCAGCGCCATCGAGGTCGCCGGCATTTCCGGGCGCTTGGTCGATTCCGCGAACAGCCAGGCCGCGATGACGACGAAGGATGGCTTGGCAACTTCAGAGGCCTGGATATTGACGCCGAGCAGCGTGATCCAGCGCCGCGAGCCCTTGACCTCAGGGCCGATCGCGAGCGTCAGCACGATCAGGATGATGCTGACGGTGAAGATGATCAGCGCGCTGCGGCGGATCGCGCGCGGCGACAGGAAGGAGACCCCGAGCAGCACGATGCAGGACGGCACCAGGAACAGCACGTGACGGCTGAAGAAGTGGAAGGGATCGAGCCCGATGCGGGTCGCAACCGGCGGGCTCGCCGCCAGCGACAGGATCACGCCGGTCAGCATCAGCGCCAGGATGGCGCCCATCAGCGGCTTGTCGACGGTCCACCACCACTCGGAAAAGGGGGTGCGTTCTTCACGGGAGAGCATGGCGGCCGCTTTCGGACAGAGGTCGGTCCATTGGTCGCCGAGGTTGGTTTACGGGGGGTTAATGAGATCGATGAACTTGTGGAGAGTCACGTGCCCCGGACGCTACGCAGCGCCATAAGCGCGTTTACGCGCGTCTTCGACACGCTATGGCGGTGCGCTGCAGAGCCGGGGTCTATTGCGGCTTCTCGGCCCCGGCTCTGCGGAGCGTCACTTCGTGTCGCACCGCGTCCGGGACACGGGAGCTCCTACACCACCGGCTTCACACCCGGCAGCGCCTGCACCAATTCGCGGAACCTGGTGCCGCGGATTTCGAAGTTGCGGTACTGATCGAAGGACGCGCAGGCGGGTGACAGCAGGACGACCGCGTCAGTGATGCCCGACATCTCCGCATCGCGCGCGGCATGCTCGACTGCGACGTCGAGAGTCTGGCTGATCTCGTGCGCCACTTGCGTGCCGAGCGTGCCGGAAAACTCCGGTGCGGCCTCGCCGATCAGATAGGCCTTGCGGATGCGCGGGAAGTAGCCGGTGAGCCCAGTGATGCCGCCCGCCTTCGGCTTGCCGCCGGCGATCCAGAAGATATCGCCGAAGGACGACAGCGCATGTGCGGTGGCGTCCGCGTTGGTGCCCTTGGAGTCGTTGACGAACAGCACGTTGCCGCGGCGGCCGACCTGCTCCATGCGATGTGCCAAGCCGGGAAAGCTGCGCAGGCCGTTCTGAAGCACATCGAGGCTGATGCCCATCGCGAGCGCGGCTGCGGCAGCACACGCCGCGTTCTGCGCATTGTGCAGGCCGCGCAGCGAGCCGATGCCACCAAGTCTGGCAACCTCGCTGCGGGCGCCGCCCGAATTGCGCACGATGGTGCCGTGCTCGACATGGATGCCGCTCGCCAACGGGTTCTTGACGGAAATGCGCTCCACCTTCTTGCCTGCGCGATCGAGCCGGTCGGCGATGTCGCGGCAAAACCCGTCGTCGACACCGACGATCGCGGTGCCGCCGCCCTGCACACCAGCAACGAGGCGTTCCTTCACCGCGGCGTAATGCGCGATGGTGCCGTGACGGTCGATATGGTCCTCGCTGACATTGAGCAAAATGCCGATGGAGGAATCGAGCGAGGGCGTGAGGTCGATCTGGTAGGACGACATCTCGATGACGTGGACGCGGCCCATGCGCGGCGGCTCAAGCGACAGGATCGCCGTGCCGATATTGCCGCCCATCTGGGTGTCGTAGCCGGCAACTTTCGTCAGGTGCGCGATCAGCGCCGTGGTGGTCGACTTGCCGTTGGTGCCGGTGATGGCGACGAACGGCGCGTCCGGCGCGTGCCGCCGCCGCTCGCGGCAGAACAGCTCGATGTCGCCGATCACCTCGACGCCCACCTCGCGCGCCTTCAGCACGCTCCAATGCGGCACCGGATGTGTCAGCGGCACGCCGGGCGCGAGCACCAGCGCCGCGAAATTCGCCCAGGAGACGTTTCGCAAATCAGCCGTGATGAAGCCCGCCTGCGCGGCCTTGGCGACGTTCTCGGCACTGTCGTCGGCGGCGATCACCTCGGCGCCGCCCGCTTTCAACGCGTGACAGGACGCGAGCCCCGAGCCGCCGAGGCCGAACACTGCGACCGTCTTGCCGGCAAAGGACGTCACGGGGATCATCGACCGGTCACCGCAGCTTCAAGGTCGACAAGCCCGCCAGCGCCAGCATCACCGAGATGATCCAGAAGCGGATCACGATCTGCGGCTCGGTCCAGCCGAGCTGCTCGAAATGGTGATGGATCGGCGCCATCCGGAAGATGCGTTTTCCGGTCATCTTGAACGACACCACCTGCACGATGACGGAGACCGCCTCCAGCACGAACAGGCCGCCGATCACCGCGAGCACGATCTCGTGCTTCACCGCCACCGCGATCGCACCCAGCATGCCGCCGAGCGCAAGCGAGCCGGTGTCGCCCATGAAGATCGAGGCCGGCGGCGCGTTGAACCAGAGGAAGCCGAGGCCGGCGCCCAGCAGCGCGCCGCAGAGCACCGCGAGTTCGCCGGTACCGGCGACATATTTGATCTGGAGATAATCGGCGAACACCGCGTTGCCGGCGAGATAGGCGATCATCGCAAAGCTCGCGGTCGCGATCATCACAGGCACGATGGCAAGGCCGTCGAGACCGTCGGTGAGGTTCACCGCGTTACCGGCGCCGACGATGACGAAGGCACCGAACACGATGAAGAACCAGCCGAAATGCAGCACGGTGTCCTTCAGGAAAGGAATCGTCAGCGCGGTCGACGCGGGATCGCGGTTCAGCCGCACCAGCGCATAGCAGGCGACCAGCGCGATGGCCGCCTCGATCAGCAGGCGAAGCTTGCTGCCGAAGCCCGTCGTGGTCTGCTTGGTCACCTTGAGATAATCGTCATAGAATCCGACGAAGCCGAAGCCGAGCGTCACTGCCAGCACGATCCAGACGTAGGGGTTGAGCGGATTGGCCCACAACACGGTGCCGACCGTGAGGCCGGACAGGATCATCAGCCCGCCCATGGTGGGCGTGCCTTTCTTGGCGAGATGCGATTGCGGGCCATCGGCCCGGATCGGCTGGCCCTTGCCCTGGCGGAGGCGCAGATGGTCGATGATCCAGGGCCCGAACAGGAACACGAACAGCGCGCCGGTGACGACCGCGCCGCCGGTGCGGAAGGTGATGTAGCGGAAGACGTTCAGGAAGGTGCGAACGGCACCGAAGCCCGGAAATGTGTTGGAGAGCTCGATCAGCCAGTAAAACATTCAGACGGTCCTATGGCGCTTTTCGCACGCGTTTTTGGCCGTGGTTATGGCCGTGTTCTTGGTATTGGACTCGACGTGCCTCACGCGCATTCGCTGGTCTTCATCATGGGGTCGGGCGACCTCTCAAGAAAACGGACGGTTTCGCGCCGCAAAGGGTGGGATTCGGGAGCAGCGCCTTCCAAGCAGTTTACGCCTTTGCCTGCAAGGCGGCCACTAGGCCCGGCACAAACTTGTTGACCCAGAACATCTTCTTGCTCCCCTTGACAACCACGACATCGCCTGCCCTCAGCAGATTTGCGACCTCGCCCGGCTTCAGCGTGACGGGATCGTCGTGCCAGCCGAGACCCTTGCCGGCGGGGAGCACCTCGAAGAGGTGACGCATCAAGGGCCCGACGCAATAGACGCCGTCGATGCCGTCGAGATGCTTGGCGAGGTCGGTGTGATAGCCCGGCGCGCCGTCGCCCAGTTCCAGCATGTCGCCGAGCACCGCAATGCGGCGGCCGCTTGTCATGTTGCGCGCCTGGAGGCTTTGCAGCGCAGCAGCAACGCTGGCCGGGTTGCCGTTGAAACTGTCGTCGATCACGGTGACGCCGCCGACCGCCTGCTCGACGCCGCGGCCGGTCATGATGCCGACGCGGTCGAGCTTGGTCGCAAGCGTCGCCGCATCGAGGTTCGCCGCACGAATCGAAGCAAGCGCGGCCAGCGCATTTTGCACGCGGTGCGGCGCGCCCGGCGTCAGGCTGAAGGCGATCTCCTTCTTGCCGAGCGCGGCCACGACCTGCCAGCTGTCGCCATGCGGCGCGTGCGCGACCTCGTGCACTTCGGCTTTCTCGCCGAAGCGTGCGACCTTGCCCTTCCAGTCCGGCGCCTTGATCCCGGCGGGCAGCACCAGCACGCCGTCCGAGGACAGACCGAGGGCGATCGACACCTTCTCGCGGCGGATGGCTTCGAGCGAGCCGAGCTTCTCGAGATGCACCGGCTGGACGTTGACGACGAGCGCAACCGTCGGCCGCGTCAGTTCGCTGAGCCGCGCGATCTCGCCGGTCTGGTTCATGCCCATCTCGACGACCCAGAGACTGGCATCGGGCCGCGCATTGCACAGCGTCAGCGGCACGCCCCAGAAATTGTTGAAGCTCGCCGGGCTGGCATAGGCGCCGGGATAGGCGGCCAGAAACTCCTTGGTGCTGGTCTTGCCGGCGCTGCCGGTGAGCCCGATCACCGGCCCTTTGAAGCGTGCGCGTGCGGCACGCGCAAGACCCCAGAGACCGTCGATCAGCGTGTCCTTGACGACGATCTGGGGAATGCGGATGCCGGCGATCTGGTACGGCACGATCATCGCGACCGCGCCGGAAGCTTCCGCCTTGTCCGCGAACTCCCAACCATCACGCGCGCTGGCGAAGGCCGAGATGAAGCCGCCACTCGGCGTGCCACTCAGCGCGACGAACAGGCTGCCCGGTTTCACCAGCCGGCTGTCCTGGGTGACGACATCGATCGGCGTGTCCGGGAATGATCCGGCAGCGCCCAGCGCATGTGCCACTTCAGCCACCGTCCATATTGGCGCGCTCATGGAATCCTCGACGCTAATGCGGCGGCGACCGCCTCGTGATCACTGAAGGGCAAAATCTCTCCGCCGACGATCTGCCCGGTCTCGTGTCCCTTGCCGGCGATGAGCAGCGCATCGCCCTCTTCCAATTCCTCGATCGCAATGCGGATCGCCGCGGCGCGGTCGCCGATTTCGCGCGCGCCCTTGGCGGCCGCGAGGATCTCGGCGCGGATGGCCTCCGGCTTCTCGCTGCGCGGATTGTCGTCGGTGACGATGATTCCGTCCGCGTTGTCAGCCGCGATCTCGCCCATGATCGGACGCTTGCCGGCATCGCGGTCGCCGCCGGCGCCGAACACGACGATCAGCCTGCGCCTGGCGTAGGGACGCAACGCCTGCAGCGCCTTCGCCAGCGCATCGGGCTTGTGCGCGTAATCGACAAAGATCGGCGCGCCATTGCGTTCGCCGACGCGCTCCAACCGACCCTTGGCGCCTTCGAGATGCTCCAGGCTTGCAAACACATTTGCGGCGTCGCTGCCGGTGCCGATGGCAAGGCCGGCCGACACCAGCGCGTTCTCGATCTGGAATTCGCCGACCAGCGGCAGCCGGATCGCATAGCGACTGCCGCGATGCTCGAGCGCGAGCATTTGCGAAAACCCTTCGACTTCGGCACCGGCGAGACGAATGCCCTCGCCTGCCCCGTCGCCGTTGCGACCGACCGCCATCACGCGCAAGCCGCGCGACTTTGCCGCGTCGATCGCCTCCGCCGAGCAATCATGATCGGCCGAAATCACAGCCGCGCCTCCAGGCTGAACCAGCTCGCGGAACAGGCGCAGCTTGGCCGCGAGGTAATGCGCGACAGTCGGATGATAATCCATGTGGTCGCGCGAGAGATTGGTGAAGCCGCCGGCGGAAACGCGCACGCCGTCGAGGCGATACTGATCGAGCCCGTGCGAGGACGCCTCGAAGGCGAGATGCGTGACCGCCTCGCGCGCGATCTCGTCGAGCTGCCGGTGCAGCGCGATGGGATCGGGCGTCGTCAGCGAGCCGTAGACGGTGCGCTTGGGTGAAACGAGGCCGATGGTGCCGATGCTGGCGGAGGCGTGCCCGAGCCGTTCCCAGATCTGGCGCGTGAACGCCGCGACCGAGGTCTTGCCGCTGGTGCCGGTCACCGCGGCGATGGTCGCGGGCTGCGCGGGGAAGAATCTTGCCGCGGCCAGCGCCAGCGCGCGGCGCGGATTGGCGACCGCGACGAACGGCACCTTGCTGGCCGCCGGCGCATGGTCGCCGACGACCGCCACCGCACCTGCGGCAATCGCGGCATCGATGAAGCGCGCACCGTCGGTCTTGCTGCCCGCAAGTGCGAAGAAGAGATCGCCCGGCTTGACCACGCGGCTGTCGAGGGCAACGCCGTTCACATCGAGCGCCGCGACAGCGGGCTCGAGTGCGGCATCATTGCCCAGAACATCCTGACCTAGGAGGTCGCGCAGCTTCATGGTCTTCCAGTCGACATGCCGCACCGGAGCGCCGAATCTTCAGAGAAATCCCGACTCAGCGGCGGCAACGGCCCACCCGGTTGATTACTGGGTTGTCCTGGATGCTGCAAGAATAAGGCGCTCGGACGGCGGCAGGTCGAACCGCGGCTCGATGCCCAGAAGCGGCGCGATCCGCTCGATCACCTTGCCGCCGGTCGGCACCGCGTTCCAACCGGAGGTGATGAAACCCTTCGTTTCAGGAATCGCCTGCGGCTCGTCGAGCATGATCAGGATCTGATATTTCGGATCGTCGCAGGGCATGATCGCGGTGAAGGAGTTGAGCACGCGCTTCTTGGCATAGCGGCCGTTGATGACCTTTTCGGACGTGCCGGTCTTGCCGCCGACATAGTAACCCTTGACGTCGGCGGTCTTGGCGGTGCCGATTTCGGCATTGAGCCGCATCAGGAACCGCATCTTGTCGCTGGTGTCCTGCTTGATCACGCGTTTCGCCATCGCCGCCGCTTCGGACTCCGTGCGCTTCATGAAGGTCGGCGGAATCAAATAGCCGCCGTTCACCAGCGCGTTGATGCCCATCACCGCCTGCAGTGGCGCCACCGACATGCCCTGGCCGAACGCGATGGTGACCGTGTTCAGCTCGCCCCAGCGGCGCGGTATCAGCGGAGCCGCGCTCTCCGGCAGCTCGGTGCGCAGCCGGGTCAACTGGCCCATCTTGGCGAGGAACGCCTTGTGCGCCTCGACGCCCTGGCCGAGCGCGATCCGCGCGGCACCGATGTTGGACGAGAACGTGAACACTTCCTTGGTGTTGATGAAACGTCCGAGCGAATGGCTGTCATGGATGGTGAACTTGCCGTAGTGCAGGTTTCCCCGTGCATCCCACATCGAGTTCAAATTGATCTTGCCGGAATCGAGCGCCATCGCCAGCGTGAACGCCTTGAAGGTCGAGCCCATCTCGTAGACGCCGGTGGTCAGGCGATTGATGCGGTCGGGGTCGTGCGCTTCCTTCGGATTGTTGGGATCGAAGTCCGGAAGGGAGACCATCGCCACGATCTCGCCGGTCTTGACGTTGGAGACGATGCCGGAGGCGGCCTTGGTGTGGTACTTCTCCTTGGCCTTCAGGAGCTCGTCGCGCAGGGCGTGCTCGACGCGCAGATCGACCGAGAGCTCGATCGGCTTTTGCAGCCGGTCGGTGGCAAAACCTGCGCGGTGGAGATCGGCCAGCCCTTGATTGTCGAGCCACTTCTCCATGCCGGCGATGCCCTGGTTGTCGATGTTGACGAGACCGATGAGGTGGGCGACCTCGTTGCCGGTCGGATAGACGCGCTTGTTCTCGCGCAGGAAACCGATGCCGGGAATGCCGAGCTTGTGGATGTCCTGCTGCTGCTTCGCCGTGATCTCGCGCTTGAGCCAGACGAAGCCCTTGCGCGACGACAGGCGCTCGCGAACCTCGACCTCGTCGAGATCGGGCACGGTGGCGGTCAGGAGCTCGATCGCCTCATCCTTGTCGATGATGCGGCGCGGCTCGCCGAACAGGCTCGACGCTTTGACGTCGGTCGCGAGGATCGCGCCGTTGCGATCGATGATGTCGGGCCGCGCGGTCGCGACCACCTCCTGCGCCGCGGCGCGGCGCGCGCCGTGAGCGTCGGCGCCGATCGCGAACATCACGAGCCGGCCGCCGATGAGGGCGTAGACCGCGACGAAGGCGAGCATCGCCAGGCCGACGCGCGCGCGTGCCTTCGCGGCGCGATCGACGTTGCGCCCATAAAGCAGGCTGCGGATCAGCCGCTGCCGCCAGGGCTCAGTCGGCTTTGCTGCAGGTTTGGCCGGGGTCACAGCACTCATTGCTTGTCCTCGGGCTGAGGCACGGAACCCGTCACCGTGTCGGGATCGCTCGCGGCTTCGATGGTGTTGAGCATGGCGCCGATCGGATCCGGCTCGCCCGGCCTGAACATCCGCGGCGGACGCTCGGGCAGGTTCTTCAGTGAATCGTACTGCGTGCCGTTGACCGGCTTGAGCTGCAGATGCCGGTCCGACAGGCCTTGCAGGCGCAGGGGCGCGTCGAGCTTGGCCCATTCGGAGCGGAGCGCCGCGATGGCGTCGCGCTGCTCGCGAATTTCGGCATGCAGCCGCAGCACCTTTTCGGTGCGCGCCGTGGAGTCCATCTTGATCCGGTAGACATAGGCCGCCGCAAAGACCAGCGCGCCGATGACGAGGAGGTGGATGAAGCGCATGCGCTAGCCGCCCCTCATGACGTCGGAGAGTTTTGGCCAGGGCGATTGCTCGCCATCGTCATGCGCAGGCGCCGAGGTGCGCTCGGCGGCGCGCAGTTTTGCAGACCGCGCGCGCGGGTTCTGCGCGACCTCGTCTTCGCCTGCGATCACCGGCCGCCGTGTCAAGAGCTGGAAGCTGGGCACAGCCTGCGACACTTCCGGCAGATGCCGTGAGCCGCCACCGGTCTTGCTACGCTCGGCGAGAAAATTCTTGACGATGCGGTCTTCCAGCGAATGGAACGAGACGACCACGAGGCGGCCGCCGGGCTTGAGCACACGCTCCGCCGCGGCAAGCGCGGTCTGAAGCTCTTCGAGCTCTTCGTTGACGAAGATGCGCAGGGCCTGGAACGTCCGCGTCGCCGGGTGAATATCGCCGGGCTTGGAACGAACCACCCTGCCGACGAGATCGGCGAGCGCGCGCGTGGTCGTGAACGGCGTCTCCTGCCGGTCCGCGACGATGGCGCGGGCAACGCGGCGCGAATGCCGCTCTTCGCCGAGGAGGTAAATGATGTCGGCGAGATCGCCTTCGGAGGCACGCGCCACGACGTCGGCTGCGGTCGGTCCCGCCTGCCCCATCCGCATGTCGAGCGGACCGTCGAGACGGAAGGAGAAGCCGCGGCCGGCCTGGTCGAGCTGCATCGAGGATACCCCGACGTCCATCACGACGCCGTCGACGCCATCGACGCCTTGAGCCGCGCAGACCTCGGCGAGGTTGGAGAAGCGATCTTCAACGAGCGTCAGCCGGCCCGCGGAGCGTTCGACCAGCTCGGCGCCGCCTGCGATTGCGGTGCGGTCGCGGTCGATCGCGATCAGGCGGCTTCCCGGCACGTCGAGAATCGCGCGGCTGTAGCCGCCGGCACCGAAGGTCGCGTCGACATAAAGGCCGCCTTCGCGCGGGGCGAGGTGGTCGACAGCCTCGCGGCCAAGAACGGGGATGTGCGGAGCCGAGTTCATGCGCCAAGCCTGCCGAGCGCCCCGCCGGACGTCCATGCGAGATCGGGGACGAACAAGCTCATAACGCCTCGTATGATTCCGCGTCGCGGCGGTTCCACGACCCGACCCCCGTCCAGCATGGTTACCGAGCCCGGTGACCCTGAGCCGCCAACCCAGTGTTCCCAGCGGAATTTGTCGGGCAGCCATGGGATTTCAAGCCAAAATACGCTTTGGCCGCCTCCGGACCCGGGTCGGCTCTTCATCTCTCAGTAACGGCCCTTAGCGTTAAGAAAGCGTTGATCGGCTCGTGACAAGTCGAAAAGCTGACGCGACGGTGATGCTGCATCCACACACATGCGCCAAAATGCACCCGTTAACCCCGTCTCCCGATTGCGCACGGTGGAGGGTAAAGAAATAGTAAAGAGAAGGGCTTGGCCCACTCTCTGTCTGTCTCGAGCTGTTTATGTCGTCCGGTTCGTCCACGCCGTCTGGATCTGATTCGAAGCGTCAACGCGTTCTCCCGGTTCCCAAGGCCGCGGCGAACATGCGGACGTTCGAGCCGGATTCCTCGATCGTCTCCGACATCATCCCCTCACCGAACCATGGCGGCCGCAACAAGGGCCGGCAGCCCGATATGATCGTGCTGCACTACACCGGCATGCCCGACGTCGAAGGTGCATTGGCGCGGCTCTGCTCCGCGGGCACCGAGGTGTCGGCGCACTACGTCGTGCTGGAAGACGGCCGTATCGTGCAATGTGTGCCGGAGGCCAGGCGCGCCTGGCATGCCGGCGTTTCGTCCTGGGGCGGCCAGGATGACATCAACTCCTGCTCGATCGGGATCGAGATCGTCAATCGCGGCCACGATTGGGGCTATCCGGAATACCCGCTGCGCCAGATCGCCGCCGTGATCGCGCTGTGCCGCGGCATCATGCTCCGCCGCAAGGTGCCCGCGCACCGGGTGCTCGGCCATTCCGACGTCGCGCCCGCGCGCAAGAAGGATCCCGGCGAAAAATTTCCGTGGCATTCGCTGGCCAATTCAGGCGTCGGCCACTGGGTCACGCCCGCGCCGGTCGTGCGCGGCGAGAGCCTCATGCTCGGCACCATCAGCGACGAGGTGTTGAGCCTGCAGCAGGCGCTCGCCAGATACGGCTACGGCGTTCCCCTGACCGGCAAATACGACGCCGGGACGATGGAAGTCGTCACCGCGTTTCAGCGGCACTTCCGGCCGGCGCGGCTGGATGGAGTCACGGATCACTCCACCCTGTCGACCTTGCAGGCGCTGTTGGGGAGTCTCCCTCAGGAGGCAACGACCATCGCGACGAAGTGAGGGCGACTGCCACACACCCCGTCATTGCGAGCGAAGCGAAGCAATCCAGACTGCCTCCGCGGAAGCAGTCTGGATTGCTTCGTCGCAAGTGCTCCTCGCAATGACGGAGTATGAGGCAACAACTACTCCATCTCCCTCACTCTTCGCGCGTAGAGCCGTCGCAGCGGCTCGAGCTGCGTCGCCTCCGTCGCCGTAGCATACGCCTCCATCGCCTCCTCCTTCCGGCCGAGCCGCCGCAACAGATCCGCCCGCACCGCCGGCAACAGTTCGTAGCCATCGAGCCCGCCGCGGGCGGCGATCGCATCCACCAGATCGAGCGCGCGTGCCGGCCCGTCGACCATCGACACCGCCGCCGCGTGATTCAGTTCAACCACCGGCGACGGGTTGATACGCAGCAGGACCTCGTAGAGCCCGGCAATCTGAGGCCAGTCGGTCTGCTCATAGCTTGGCGCACGCGCATGCAGTGCGGCGATCGCGGCTTGTACTGCATAGGGCTGCGGCCGGCCGGGCACGCCTAGCGCGTCGTCCACCATACGCAGGCCCTCCTCGATCTGTGCACGGTTCCACCGCGAGCGGTCCTGCTCTTCCAGCAGCACGATATCGCCGGCGGCGGTCTCACGTCCGGCGCGGCGCGCATCGTGCAGCAGCATCAGCGCCAGCAGGCCCTTGATGCCGGTCCGATCGGGTAGCAGACGGTCGAGCAAACGGCCGAGCCTGATAGCCTCGGCCGCGAGATCGGGCCGCATCAAATCCGCACCCGACGTCGCCACATAGCCTTCGGTGAACACGAGATAGATCACGGCGAGTACACCGTCGAGCCGCGGCACCAGCGTGTCGCGCTCGGGCACCTCATAGGGAATGCCGGCGAGCCTGATCTTCTGCTTGGCGCGGACGAGACGCTGCGCCATCGCCTCCTCACCGACAAGGAAGGCGCGCGCCACCTGCGCGGTGGAGAGCCCGCAGACGGTGCGCAGCGTCAGCGCTACCTGGACCTCGGGCGCGAACGCGGGATGGCAGCAGGTGAAGATCAGCCGCAGCATGTCGTCGTCGAGCATCGCCGACGGCTCGTCGGTCGCCTGCGCGTTCAGCTCGAGCTCGTGCACAAGTGCCTGCTGCTTGCCGCGGAAGACGGCCTGCCGGCGAATCCGGTCGATCACCTTGTGCTTGGCGACGTTGACCAGCCAGGCGCGCGGGTTGTCGGGAAGCTCGCCCGCCGGCCAGTGCTCCAGCGCAACCGCGAAAGCGTCCTGGAGCGCATCCTCGGCGAGATCGAAATCGCCGACGAGGCGGATCAGCGTGGCCAGCGCCCGCCCCGCCTCGTCGCGGAAGATTTTGTCGATCTCGGACAGTGTCATGCGCCGATGCGCGGCTGCGCCATCACTTGTCGTAGACCCAGATCGGCCGCACCTCGATCGAACCGATGCGCGCCGACGGAATCCGGGACGCGATCTCGATCGCAGTATCGAGATCCTTGGCCTCCACGAGATAATAGCCGCCGAGTTGCTCGCGCGTTTCGGCAAACGGGCCGTCGGTCGTCAGCGTCTTGCCGTCGCGCACGCGGACCGTCGTCGCGGTCGTGGTCGGCTGCAACCGGTCGCCGGCCTTGAAATTGCCGCTCTGGATGATGCCTTGCGTGAAGGCCTGGTATTCGCTCATCATCTTCTGGGCCGTGGCAGCGTCGTTCTTCGCGTATTCGACCTCGTTCTGGTAGATCATCAGCAGATACTGCATCGCTTCACTCCTGTGTGTTCGGGGGATCACCGACATCCAGTCGAACGGGGCACGCACCAAACGACATGTTCAGGATAAATTATCTGAAGGTCGCGTGCGCGGCGATATCGGCTTGACGGAACCGTCGCAAATGCTCCATGCGTAAGCCGTCAGTCGGCCGGACGGCCGCTCCGGCAAGTGCCGAAAGGCCGCCGGAGAGGAAAGTCCGGGCTCCCTTGACATACGGTGCCGGATAACGTCCGGCGGGGGCGACCCCAGGGAAAGTGCCACAGAGAACGAACCGCCCGCCTTCTCCCCTAACAGGGCTATGGCGTGACAAGCCCGCAAGGCTCGCCACGCCGAAGCAGCGCAAGCTGCATAGGCGGGTAAGGGTGAAAAGGTGCGGTAAGAGCGCACCGCGGCTCCGGCAACGGCGCCGGCATGGTAAACCCCACCGGGAGCAAAACCGAATAGGGACGGCGTAGCGGACTGTTCGCGAAAGCGATAACCCGCGGGGCGATGTCAGGCCCGCCGTCCGGGTAGGTTGCTCGAGGCCATGTGCAAACATGGTCCCAGAGGAATGGCCGTCACGTATCGTTCGCGCAAGCGGACGATGCCTTACAGAACCCGGCTTACAGGCCGGCTGATATTCTAAAGCGTTTTCGAGCAGAAGAAAACGTGTCTACCAAGAAGTGACGAGGGGTTCGATGCTGACCGCATCGGGCCCCTCACCATTTTGGGGCTCGTTATCCGACGATCTCTTGCAACACCGCCATCAGCGCCTCTGGCGCCATGACGTTCGGTGTAGCGGCCAGTCGCGCGATGTAAACGCTACGGCCCCCAGGCCGCGCGCGGATCGGCTTTCACGAAGACGGGTGCAAGCTGACCGGCCTCGCGCCGCAGCTTGCCTGGCTCAAAACCGTGCATGCCGATCTGCCACTGCAGCCCGACGATGGCGCCCTTGGTCGGTTGCAGCAGCGCGAGCGAAGCGAACAGCGTCACCGGCAGCCACACCGCCAGTTGCAACCAGACTGCCGGCGCATAGGCGGTCTCGACCGCGAGGATCGCCGGGACCACGAGATGGCCGACGACGACCATCACGAGATAGGCCGGAAAATCATCGGCGCGCTGGTGAAACAGGTCCTCGCCGCAATGGTCGCAGGCGTCAGCCACTTTCAGGAAATGGCCGAACGCATGCCCTTCGCCGCAATTCGGGCATTTGCCCACGAAACCGCGCCACATCGCTTTCGTGAGAGAGATTGAGCCGGTTGCCATGACAGCACCTCTTCCTTTTCGCTGATCCATACAATACTATCTTGTATCCATACATTCAAAGGATATGGGCTCAAATTGCATGGATTGGACTCCTACAATCTCGGAGCTGAATGGCCCGCGTTATCAACGCATCGTCGATACCATGGAGGCCGACATCGCCGCGGGCCGCCTCGTACGCGGGCAGCAACTCCCGACGCAGCGCGCCCTCGCAAAAGCGCTCGGCATTGACCTCACCACGGTGACGCGCGCCTATACCGAGGCACGCCGCCGCGGCATCATGGAAGCCCGGGTCGGCCAGGGTTCGTTCGTGTCCGAGACCAGCGCGCGCCGCGCGGTCGATCTGCCGCATCCCGTCGCGATCGACCTCTCGATGAACGTGCCGCCGCATCCGCTCGAAGCGCAGCTGGACGAGCGAATCATCGCAGGGCTCGAGGCCATCCGCGCGCAATCGGGCCTGACCGCGCATCTCAACTACCAGCCGCCCGGCGGCAGCGCCCATGAGCGCGCGGTCGCAACGCGCTGGATGCGCGCACGCGTTCCGCACGCGCATGCCGACAAGCTTGTGATCTTTCCCGGTACGCAGACGATCCTGTTCAACCTGCTCGCCCATCTCGCCAGGCCCGGCGACGTGGTGCTGACGGAGGCCCTCACCTTCCCCGGCATCAAGGCCGCCGCGGCGCGGCTCGGCGTCAAGCTCGTCGGCGTCGCCATGGATGACGGCGGCGTCCTGCCTGACGCGCTCGCGAAAGCGTGTCGCACGCATAAGCCGAAAGCGGTCTATCTCATCCCGACGCTGCACAACCCAACCACCGCGACGCTTCTCCCCGAGCGCCGCAGCGCCATCGCAAGGATCATCAGCGATGCCGATACGATGCTGATCGAGGATGACGCCTACGGGCTGCTCGACCGCTCCGCATTGCCGATCGCCAATCTCATTCCTGAGCGGACATATCTGGCGACCACGCTGTCAAAGTGCATCGCGCCGGCGCTACGGGTGGCCTATCTGGTGACGCCCGACGAGAGCTCCCAGCAGGAGATGCGCAACCATTTGCAGGCGACCGTGCAGATGCCGGCGCCACTTATGGTCGCCCTGGTGACGCATTGGATCGAGACCGGCATCGCCGATCGCATCATCACCGCCATTCGCAGCGAGGCGATCGGACGCCAGCAGCTTGCGCAACGGACACTGAAGGGTTTTCAATTTCTGGCCAAGCCTGCAGCTCATCATCTATGGCTGCGGCTGCCGGAGGGCCGCCCCGACGTCGCGGCGCATCTGTTGCGAAATGGTCTCGCCATCGTCGCCGGCGAGGCCTTCACCGTCGACGGGACCGCGCCACACGCGGCACGCGTCTCGCTTGGCGCAGCGCGCAACAGAGCCGAATTGACCGAAGCGCTGCGCATCCTGGTCGGCGCGCTGCACAGGCCCGCCGACACCAGACAGATCGTCTAGCAATACTTATCGATGCTGGCGGCGATGGTGGGAGCGAACAGCCGGCGCGACGGGAGACGGATAGGCCGCATAGGCCTCGCTTGGCGCAACGGTCTCGCGGGCCCCGCGCGCGGCGGGCGTGAGCTGGCCGCCATTCAGAACATCGCGGTCCGGATGGGCAGCCTGATAGGCCGCAGGCTCGGAAAACTGCGCCTGCGCCATTGTCGGCATCAAAGCCGCCGCCGACAATAGCGCGGCTGCAACGGCAATCTTCGTGCGGGTCATCGTCCTTCTCCATATTCTCGTTCGGGTGACCGGCCAATCGAACCGCATGATGGCGTCGGGCGGGCCCCCAGGTTGCGGTACGAGCATCATGTAGGCCTGTCTTTCGCGAACGTCCGCCGTCGGGGATCACGCTTGCGTGCAGTTTTGAAATTGACCGGCATAGCCGCAGCTGTGCTATGCGAGCGATGGCGATCAACAGTTCGGGATCGCTCAGATAACAGGGATAATCTGTTGGACACGCTCACCTACGCGCTGCTGCTGTTCGGCGCACTAGCCGGAGGCTTCGTCTCGGGCCTTGCCGGATTCGGCACGGCGCTGATGGCGCTCGGCATCTGGCTCTACGTGCTGCCGCCGTCGCTCGCGGTGCCCCTGGTGCTGATCTGTTCGGTGATCGCGCAGAGCTCGACACTGCCGTCGATGTGGAAGAGTTTTGATCTCTCGCTGGTCTGGCCGTTCCTGATCGGAGGACTGATCGGCGTGCCGCTGGGCACCATGCTGGTCGCCTCCGCCGATCCAAAAGTGTTCAAGCTGAGCGTCGGCGTGCTGCTGCTGATCTTCTCGAGCGCGCTGTACCTCAACAAGAAGCCGCTCGCCATTGCCTTCGGCGGTCGGATCGCCGACGGCGCGATCGGCTTTGCCGGCGGCATTCTTGGCGGTCTGGCCGGATTGTCGGGCCCGCTGCCAATCCTGTGGGCCAACATCCGCGGCTGGAACAAGCACGAGCGGCGCGGCATCTTCCAGCTGTTCAATTTCACGGTGCTCGCCACCGCTTTGGTGTTGCAGACGGCCTCGGGCCTTGTTGAGTTCAAGGTCGTCTGGCTCGCGGTGGTCGCATTTCCGGGCACGCTGATCGGCGCATGGGCCGGCGCGCGCGTCTATCACGCATTGAGCGACAAGCATTTTGGCGATGTCGTGCTCGGTCTGTTGTTCCTGTCGGGCCTCGGCCTCGTCTGGAACAGTTTTGGCACGCACTAAATTCGCATTTTCTTCGCGGCCAGCGCCATGCCGCCGGCAATGCCGACGCCGAGCACGTAGATCCAGCCCTCTGCGAAATCGAACAGATGCGAGTCGGTCATTTGGCTCCTTGCAGCCGTATCCCCACGGCGCGGCAAATTAGCCGGAGCCGTGGGGCGGGGACAAGCGATCGCTACGCGGGCGCACGTGCAGGAGACGGCACGGATTCGGGTGCAGCCTGCTCTGGAGCCGCCTCGTGCACCACCAGGCGCTTCCCGAATTCGCGGCGTAGCAGCCACAAGCTCAGGGCCGCCTGCAACGTGGTTGCCGCGATCGACAGGTACCAGACGTACTCCATCCGAAAGCCCGGCCGCGTCGACAGCCAGATCGCAGGCAGCGAATAGGTGAACACGCGCGTTGCCGAGCTCCACAACACAGGCTTGGTATTGCCGAGGCCCTGGAACATGCTCGAGCAGGTGAAGATCAGGCCCTGCGCCACCATGTTGAGCGAGATGATCCGCAGGAACAGGAAAGCGACCTCCATGGTTTCGCGATCGTTCGAGAAGCCGGCGAGCAGGAGCTGCGGCTTCGACTGAGCAAGGCACATGAAGCCGATCATCACGGCACTGGTGATCAGCGCCGCCTTGACAAAGGTTTCGCGCACGCGCTCGCCTTTTCCGGCGCCCATGTTCTGGCCGGCGATCGGCCCGGCGGCGAGCGCGATCGCAAGCGCCGGCATCTGGATCAGGCCCAGCACACGTTGTCCGATCCCGAAACCCGCCTGCGCTGCCGCGCCGAAATCGCGCAGCACGAAATAGACCACCGCCATGAGGATGAACATCATCGCGAACTCGCCACCGGCGGGCAGACCGACGTTGAGAATGCGCTTCAGATGGTGCGCCTGCGGACGCCACTGCGCCGGATTGAAGGCGACATAGCGCTCGACCTTGCGGAAATACGCAAGCAGCATCACGACGCCGATCAACACCGCGATCGAACTCGCCAGCCCCGCCCCGGCAACGCCGAGCGCATGGCCCGTGCCCCAGCCCAAAATAAGGACCGGCGCCAGCGCGATATTGATGACCACCGCAAGCGCCTGCACCAACATGGCGGGACGTACGATGCCGGTGGCCCGCAGCGCGGATCCCATCACCTGGGTCGCGAACTGCAGCGCGAGCGCCGGCATGAACCACAACAGGTACGTGGTCCCCGCCTCGATCGTGGCTTGATCCGCGGCAACCGAACGCATGTAGGCGCGCGACAGCGCGGCGCCCGCGACCAGGGTCAACAAGCCGAACAGCACCGACAGCACGATCGCCTGGTTGAAGATCAAATTGGCATCGGGCCGATCCTTGCGACCCACCGCATGCGCGATCAGCGCCACCGAGCCGACGCCGAGCACCTGCATCAGCGCGTTGACGAGAAAGCCGGCATTGCCGGCCGCCGCCACGCCCGCAACCGCGGCATCGCCCAAGCCCGAGACGAAGTACAGATCGACCAGCTGGCAGAGCATGATCGTGATCATGCCCACCATGATCGGCGGTGCCATGGCCAGGATGTGCTTCGCGACGGAGCCGTTGGTCAGGTCTTTCATGTCATCCCACCTTTGACGACGCGGCCTCCGGATCTTCGTCCGCCGGCCGCGCGTCATTCATTCCGCTGCTGCGAGATGTCCGAGCTCCACCACCTGGCGCTCAACAGTCCGCGATAAATGCCGTCTGGCTTGGCCGCGAGCTTGGCATGCGTGCCTTGCTCGACGATCTCGCCGCGGTCGAACACCAGGATCCGATCCATGCTCCGCACCGTCGACAGCCGGTGCGCGATCACGATCGAAGTCCGGCCCCTCATCAGCCGCTCCATCGCTTGCTGGATCAGCGCCTCCGATTCTGAATCGAGGCTCGATGTCGCCTCGTCCAGGATCAGCACCGGCGCGTCCGCCAGGAAGGCGCGCGCCAGCGCCACGCGCTGCCGCTCGCCGCCCGAGAGTTTGACGCCGCGCTCGCCGACAAGCGTGCCGTAGCCCTTCGGCAGGCGCAGGATGAAGTCGTGCGCATTCGCCAGCCTCGCCGCCTGCTCGATCGCCTCCACGCTGGCCCCGGGCCGGCCATAGGCGATGTTCTCGGCGAGCGAGCGGTGAAACAGGATCGGGTCCTGCTGCACGATCGCGATCTGGCTGCGCAGCGCTTGCTGCATGGCCAGCGCGATGTCCTGCCCGTCGATCAGCACGCGACCACCGGTGATGTCGTAGAGCCGCTGCACCAGCTTGACGAAGGTGGTCTTGCCGGAGCCGGAGCGGCCGACGAGACCGACGCGTTCGCCGGCGCGGATCGTGACCGACAGTCCGTCGTACAGCGGCGCGCGATGGCCGCCATAGTGGAACGTGACGCCGTCGAACACGATCTCGCCGCTCTCGATCGCAATCGGCCGCGCGTCCGTCGCATCCGCAATCCCGATCGGCTCGTCGTGGATCGCCACCAGCTCCTCCATGTCGTTGACCGAGCGCTGGAGGTTGTTGATGTGCATTCCGACGTCGCGCAAATAGGCGTGGATGACGTAGTAGCTCGTCAGCACATAGGTGACGTCGCCGGGCGAGGCATGCCCGGACATCCACAGCAGCACCGCGCCGCCGATCACGGAGGCGCGCAAGACCAGCAGCAGCGAGAGCTGCGCCACGGCGGTGGTGTTGTAGCGAAGCCAGGTCCGCCGCACGCGTACGCGCCAGCGGTTGATGACGCGGGCGAGCCGCGCATCCTCGCGCGCTTCCGCGCCGAAGGATTTCACCACGGCGTTGCAGGTCAGCGCATCCGCCAGCGTGCCGCCGACCTTGGTGTCCCAGGCGTTGGAGACGCGCGCGGCCGGCGCGATGTAGCGCGTCGAGAACAGCACCGTCATCGTGACATAGACCAGCGCGCCGAGCGCGATCACCCCGCCGAGCGAGGCCCAGTGCACGCCGAGCAGGACCATCGACCCGATCAGCACGACCAGCGAGGGCAGCAGCGCCAGCAGGACGGTGTCGTTCAACAGGTCGAGCGCCCACATGCCGCGCGTGATCTTGCGCACGGTCGAGCCCGCGAACGAGTTGGCGTGCCAGTCGGTCGAGAAGCGCTGCACGCGCATGAACGCGTCCTGCGCGACCTCGGACATGATCTTCAGCGTGAACGGCACGATCACCTGCAGTCCTGCGAGCCGCAGCACCATCGAGGCCGCGCCGAGCGCCACGATGGCGCCGAACGCGACCAGCGCCGCGTGACGCGCATCGGAATCCGACGGACCGCGCGTCAGGGCATCGATCAGGTGCCCCGAGAATACCGGCATGAACAAGTCGGCGGCGGTCGCGCCCAGCAGGCTGCCAACGACGACAAGCGTACGCCCCGGCTGCTTCAGCCAGTGCCGGAACACGAAGGGCAGCACGACGCGTATCGCTGCGGGCTTTTTTGACAGAGCGGCCATGGCATCATCCGGCCGCTTTTGGCGCAGGCCGGCTCCATTGATGGACGCAGGCCGGCCGCGAGGGCCGAGACGGCGTCACTTGAACTTGGCTTTGACTTGGGGAGCGGAGCGATCGGAACTGGAAGCCCAATCGAAGCTGGCGGAAGAGGCCTCTAGAAGGCCGAGCACATACCGAGCCAGAACATCATCGAGCGCGGGCGTACGATCTGCGAATGCGACGAAATCATGCAAATCCTCCCGGTTCGATTGAATGAGGTGCGCTTTATAGATGTGCCATTGGTGATTTGCAACGGGGCTCGCGCGAGATCACGCACGAGTGTTGCAAATTAGTGCGCGTCGCCGCTAGCGCCGAACGGCGAGGCAGGCCTCTTCAGCAGCGTGACCGTGAGGGTGAGGCCGAGATAGAACAGCGTCAGGATGAAGAAAGCATCGCCGAAGCTCATCACCACGGCCTGGCGATGCACGATCTGGCTGAGCTGCTTCATCGCCATCAGCGTGGAGTCGCCGAGCCCCTGAAACTTCTGCATGAACATGGTCAGGGTTTCGGTCGCGGTGGCATTGCCCCAGGTCACGCGCTCCTGCAGGCGGGTGATGTGCAGGTCCGTGCGGTCGTTGAGCACGGTATTGATGACCGCAAGCCCGACCGCGCCGCCGAGGTTGCGCATCAGGTTGAACAGGCCCGAGGCATTCTTCACCCGGTCCGGCGCCAGCGTGCCGAGCGCGATGTTGTTGGTCGGCACCATCGCGAACATCATGCCGATGCCGCGCAGGATCTGCGGCACGAGAAGCTCGTAGAAATCGTAGTCGCGCGTGATCCAGGTCATCTGGTAGGAGCCGATCGCGAACACGACGAGGCCGAACGCGATCATGTACCGCATGTCGTACTTCGCCATGAGACGGCCGACCAGCGGCGCGACCAGGAACATGGTGATGCCCGAGACGAACATGGTCTCGCCGATCATCAGCGCGCTGTAGCCGCGCACCTCGGCAAGATAGCGCGGATAGATATAGGTCAGGCCGTAGAGGCCGATGCCGATGCAGAACTGAAGTACGCAGCCGATTGCGAAATTGCGGTTCGAGAACGTACGCAGATTGACGATCGGCTCGGCCGCCGTGAACACGCGCCAGAAGAAGGCGATCGCCGAGATACCGCAGATCCAGGCGCAGATCGCGACCGAGGGGTCCTGCAGCCATTCGTATTGCGGGCCTTCCTCCAGCACGTATTCCAGCGTGCCGAGGAAGCCGGCCATGAACAGCAGGCCCCACCAGTCGAAGCGGTCGAGCAATTCGAAATGCGGCTCGTCGAAATCGACCAGCGCCAGCACGCCCAGGGTGATGCCGATGCCGGGCACGATGTTGATGAAGAACAGCCAGTTCCACGACATCAGGTCGGTGATGTAGCCGCCGACGGTCGGCCCAATGGTCGGGGCCAACGTCGCGACCAAGCCGATGATGGGACCGACGATGTGGAATTTGGAGCGCGGGAAGACAGTGTAAGCCGAGGCGAACACGGTCGGGATCATGCCGGCGCCCAGAAAGCCCTGGAGCGCGCGCCAGAGGATCATCTCCTCGATGGTGGTGGCGAAGCCGCAGAGCAGACTCGAAGCGGTGAAGCCGGCGGCAGAAATCGCGAACAACAGCCGCGTGCCGAAGGCGCGCGACAAAAATCCCGACAGCGGGATCGCGATCACTTCGGCGATCAGATAGGCGGTCTGGACCCAGGAGACCTCACTGGAGCTTGCCGACAGGCCGGCCTGGATCTCGCTCAGGGACGCCGAGACGATCTGGATGTCCAGGATCGACATGAACATCCCGAACACCATGATGATGAAAGCGAACAGCCGCTTCGGCGCGATGCGCTCCGAAGCGGGGTCCGCCATCATGGCAGGTGAAGCGGTGGTGGCGTTCGCCATGGCCTGACCTCGAAGCGCCGGCGCGCTACTGCGGATGGACCGTGGTGGGATCGTCGAGATCGATTTCGCTGTCGGCGTCGACCGCGCCCTTGTTGGTGTCGACGGTCGCATAGACCGACATGCCGGCGCGGAGCAGGTTTTGCCTCGCCACCGATTTCGGCACGCGGATTCGGACCGGCACGCGCTGCACGATCTTGGTGAAGTTGCCGGTGGCGTTGTCAGGCGGGAGCAGCGTGAACACCGAGCCCGAACCCGCCGCGATGCTGTCGACGACGCCGGAGAACTTGCGCATGCCGTAGGCATCGACCTTGATCGTCACCGGCTGGCCGGGACGGATGCGCTTGAGCTGGGTTTCCTTGAAATTGGCGTCGATATAGACGTTGTCGAGCGGCACGACGTTGCCGAGCCGCTGGCCGACCGCGACGAAGTCGCCGGCACTGACGAGGCGATTCGAGAACGTGCCGTCGACCGGCGCGCGCACCGCAGTGAAGCTGAGATCACGCTCGGCCTTGGCGAGCGTGGTCTTGAGCTCGGCGAGTTGCGCCTGCGCTTCGGCTTGCTGCGCCTTGGCGACGTCGACATTGCTGACCGCGACGTCATAGGCGGCCTGCGCGGCCTTGACCGCGGCGGCGCCCTGGTCACGTCCGGCTTCCGAAGTTTCGAAGGTGGCGCGTGAGGCAAAGCCCTTGCTGTTCAGAGCCTGCTGGCGCTCGTAATCAAGGTCGGCGCGCTTGAGGCCGGCTTCGGCGGACACGAACTGCGCCTTGGCCTGCGCGACTTGGCTGTCGAGCGCCGCAACCTGGCGGCCGATGCGATCGATGGTGGCCTGCTGGGTCGCGATCCTGGTCGCGGCGGCGTCGACTGCGATCTTGTAGTCGCCGTCGTCGATGCGGAAGACGATGTCGCCGGCACGCACCGTGGCGTTGTCGCCAGCAAGGATCGAGGAGATGTGACCGGCAACGCGCGCGCCCAGCATGGTGTTGTTGGCGCGGACATAGGCGTCGTCAGTGGCAACGTAGAAGCGCCCGACCAGCGTGTAATAGCCGGCATAGCTCGCGGCCGCGAGCGCCAGCACCAGGCCTACTCCCATCATCACGAATTTGCGCTTGCCCGACTTCGGAGCGGCGGCGGCAGCGGTCGCCTCTGGGGCTGCGGCCGGCTTGTCGGTCACGGGTTTCTCCGGCGCATCGCTGGTGCGGCGCTTGGTTTCCTCGGTCACATGAGAGCGCAACTGCTCGGCGAGAACTGCGGACGTCTCGGTGGCGGCGTCACCGCCCGCGGGCGCCGGCGTCTCCACCGTGTCCTGGCGAAGAACGCGCGCAGACTGGTCTCTCAATACGGCCATAAAGGCTTCCCCAAAAGCGCGATGAGGGACGGCCGCCGTGCGGCCGGTTCCCTCTCGCCCATCTCAAATACCATTGACCGAACGGTTCGGTCAATATAGATAATATTCCCGGGCAGACGCTACTGGCCCGAATCCTTTATTTCGGTTTCATGGCCCTGGACCGATCCAAAAACCTTCCGAGACCCTAAACCAATGGTTGTAACCGGCCGCGAACAACTACACGTCGTCCAAGAAGAGGACAGCTCCAAGCGGCGCCAGATCCTGGACGGGGCGCGTAAGGTGTTCATGGATCTCGGTTTCGACGGTGCCAGCATGGGCGAGATCGCCCGCGCGGCGCAGGTCTCCAAGGGCACGCTTTACGTCTACTTCGCCGACAAATCCGCGCTGTTCGAAGCCATCCTCGAGCAGGAGGCGCTGCAGCACGGCCAGGTCGTGTTCAATTTCGATCCCGCCCGCGACGCCGAGACCACGCTGAAGGATTTCGGCCAGGCCTACATCCATCTGCTGTGCCGGCCCGGCGGCGGGTCCGCAATCCGCACCGTGATGGCGATCGCCGAACGCATGCCCGATGTCGGCCGCCGCTATTATGCGCGGGTGCTGGACAAGACCATCAATCGCCTCTCCGACTATCTCAAAGCCCATGTCGTCACTGGCGATCTCGATATCGACGATTGCGACCTTGCGGCGTCGCAGTTCATGGAGCTGTGCAAGGCCTCGCTCTTCCTGCCCTTCGTCTTCCAGGCCGCACCCGCACCGTCGGAAGAGCGCATGACCGAAGTCGTCGACAGCGCGACGCGGATGTTCCTGGCGGCTTATCGGGCGAAGTAGCGCCAAGCTGGGCATGCGTTGCAGGCCGTTCCGGCGGTCCTATATTGGGTCCCATGTCCCGTGATCTTCGGCCGCCGGTCGATATCCTCCATTACGAGATCGTTCAGGAACAGGCCTCCGCGCTTGGACGGATGGGCCACACGCTCGAACAGGCGCTAGCGCGCTTGCGCGAGTTCGACGCCGCCCATGCCCTCCCCGAGGTGCCGGCCTCGATGCAACCGGCCAGGCGCAAGCTGGTGATGGAAGCCGGCCACGCGCTCTGGATGTTCGTGGTGCAGCGTGAGGCATCCGGCTTGCGCGACAGCCGCCACATCATGCGGACCTACAATGTCCCGGCCGAGGTGCAGCACTGCATGGGCTTGGTCCCAGCACGGTCGAAGTCGGCCTGAAAATGATTTTCTACGGCACCGGGCGGTAGGCGTGCACTCATTGAGCGGCCGGCCGCCTGATGTCCGGTTTAACGCCAACACCGGCCGAAGAGCGGATGGCCTCCGAGGTCGCAGATGGGGCCAATAGGTGACATTCGAGATGTAAGAGGCCGTCGACGTCAGCAAGCGAATAGCCTTGCTTCTTATTACTCACGGACCCCTCCCTTCCTCAGCCCATCGAGAATGTCGTCGATCTCGCGGCGAAACTGCGGGTTGGTTGACATTGAGTACACAAGATCACGGTACCAATGGATCGTGAAGTCTGGTCGCAGCTTGTTCAATTCAGTCAAGCTCCGCTGTGCCTGTTCCAATTGCCCCGTGGCTCCATAAGCCGAAGTCAGATCTACATAAGCGTACATGTGCGAGTTGTTCAGATTGACCGAGCGCCCGCATTCCTCGATCGCTTCTCCATATTGGTGCAGGTGCAAGTGTGCATGACAGAGCCAGAAGCGCCATTGGAAAGCAAAAGGATCTCTGGGACTGAGACGGAGAGCCAACTGGACCGGCGAGAAGGCTTCGCGCGCGCGCCCGGAGGCGACGAGTGCAATTGCTTTAGCAGCGTAGGCAGCTGGATTATTTGGATCAATTTCGAGCGCCGTATCGTATTCAGCCAATGCCTCCTCAGGACGTCCAAATAGAAGAATGGTTCCCTTGGTCGTATGAGCACTCGCGCTTGCCGAGCTTTTGGACAGAACTCTGTCGATCAGGCCGATCGCTTGCTTTTTGTCTTCGACAACGGATGTAGACCATCGGTTGTTCACACCAGCCGCTAGACACCGCGCTTTGCCAATCATGGCTTCGACGTTGTCCGGATCGAGGCGCAGCGCGTCATCGAATAGGTCCTTTGCCTGACCATTTTGGATCTTCGACTGCGGCCCATAGAGCTTTGCCCAGCCGCGCATCGTGAAGTCCGTAGCGTCTGGATTTCTCGATCGGTCTACTTCGCTGCGACGGCTTTCCGCCTGGATCAGTTCAATGTTAAGCGAGCGAGCGAGCCGCGCTGTGATCTGGTCCTGCAAGGCGGCGAGGTTCGTACGATCGCCGTCGAAACGATCGGACCAGACGTCCCGACCGCTCGCGATATCCGTAAGTGATACGTTGACCCGAACCTGATCCCCGTTGCGCCGCACCGCGCCCTGGACCGCCCAGCGGATGCCAAGGTCCTTGCCGAGCGTTCTGAAGTCGATCTGCTTGTTCTTGTATGTAAACGCCGTTCCGCGTCCGATAACGAACGCGCCGGGCATTTGCGCGAGGTCGGTCGTTAGGTCGGTTGTGATGCCGTCGGCGAAATAGTCCTGCTCCAGATCGTTGCTAACGTTTGCGAACGGCAGAATGACAAGTGACAAGCGGGGAGCAATGTCGGGCCGGGCCATAGCCTCCCTCTGCGTCTGTTGCTTGTCCGGAAACACGTCGGTACGAAGCGTCTTCCACACAGTCCAATAGCCGACGAGGCCACCCGCGATCGCACCGATAGCCGCGATCGAAGCGAGCGCCCCGCCGATCAATTGCATTCGCACTCGGAAGCGACCCTTAAAGTTGCGAGTCGATACCGGTTGGTCCGGAGGCTCGTCATCAGATGGCGTTTTGTTCAGTGGGTCACTATCGGATGCCGGTTTATTCGGTCGGTCACTGGAGACTTCTGAGTCTGTCACCATTGCCTCCCCGCAGGGGCCAAACGCCCGGATGCTTGAACCTACCAGAGTTTTGTGGCTTTGCGTTGGTCAGGGTTGCTGACTAGGTTCACGGCCCTTACAAGTTGTTGCGGTGATGTTGAATGGACGTGCGGTTCGGGTCACACACCGCCCATCATGCTCAAGGCGGGAGACTTCCGTTTGCGTCGGTAAGCTGACCTTTATGAGTACACGCCTAGTCGGTAACCTGCCTCCTCAGCGCGGCCAGATCGTTGACGACCATCTTGGTCGCGCCGGTCGAGATGATGCCGTCGTCCTGGAGGCGGCTGAGGATCAGGCTGATCGACTGGCGCGTTGCGCCGATCATGCGCGCCAGATTGGCCTGCGTGATGCGGCCGAGCGAGATCGAGCCGCTCTCATCCTGGGCCGCGTTCTCGCACAGCTTGACCAGGAGCAGGACCAACCGTTCCGCCGCCTTCTGTCCCGCCAGCGTCTGCGCCAGCATCGAATAGGTCTCGCCCTTGAAGCCGAGGCACTCGATCAGCGCGACTGCGAATGACGGCGACTGCGCGATCAACCGGCGGACCGCATCCTGGTCGAGATGCAGTGCTTCGACCCGCCCAAGCGCGCGGGCTGACCAGCTGTGGCGATGATCGCCGAGGATATAGGGCGCGCCGACGAAGTCACCTGCCTCCCAGGTCGACAGCATCAGTTCGCGCCCTTGCGTGCCGGCATGGGTGCTTTCGACGATCCCGTTCAGGATGATGTGGATGCCATTCGCGGGCTCGCCCTCCCGCAGCAGATATTCGCGGTTCTGGTAGGTCGCGAGCCTGCCGGTTCGCATCACCAGGTCCAGATCGGGCTTGTCCAACGCCTTCAGCACATAACGTCCGGTCCCGGGCCGTGGCAGCTCAGCGCGCGGCTCACCTGGATCGGCCACCTCATGCGCATCGCTGCGCTCCACGATCGGTCTCCCTTCGAGTGACGGCTCGAAGGCTAGGAGGTCTCCGCTCCGATTGCAACGCGGCGCAGATGTTGAGGTTCGGCTGCCGCCTCCATGAACGCGCAAGCCAGATCGGTGAGCAGGCGCTCCCGGCCGGCCGGCGCCAGAAACGTGACGCCATAGGGCACGCCTGCTGCGGTGACGGCGTTCGGAACGGCGATGGCGGTGAGGCCCAGCGGGTTGGCGTAATTTGTATAATAGCCGTTGTTGAAGTTGGCCATCAGCGGATCGCGCGCGACGTCGTCGATGCTCAGCACGGTGCCGACCGTGGGCACGACCAGCGCGTCGTGATCTTGCCAGAAATCGCGCAGCGATCGCTGGACCTCCTTGACCTTGTAGAGCGCACGATAGGCGTCGGCCGCCGTAAACTTCCGGCTGCCGATGACGAGGTCGCGCACGATCTTCACGCCCGCGTCCGGGTTGGCGTCGAGGAATCGCCGACCGAGACGTCCCGCTCGGCGAGGAAAGGTCCGAAAAACATCAGGTCGTTGACCGAAATGAACGGCGAGAAATCGATCGACGCGACCGACAGATCGAGCCGCCGCAGCTTGCGGAGCCCATCGCCGAACAGCGCCTCCGTCTCCGAATTGCCGAAGAACCTGAGCTGATCCGGACGCGGCGTTGCGATGTTGAGCGGCCGCGCTGGGGATGCCTGCTCCGTCCATCCGGCGAAATCTACCGGTGAAAAGCAGTCCTCGGCATCGCGCCGCGCCAACACGCGATAGACGTCGTGGCCATCGCGGGGATCGCGCGTGTAGAGCGAAATAGTATCAAAACTTCGGCACGCATAGACCATGCCGCGCTGACTGAAGGCGCCGGGCGCCGGCTTGAAGCCGGTAACGCCACAATAGGACGCCGGGACCCTGCCCGATCCGCCGGTATCGGTGCCGAAGGCAAAGGACGAGGTGCCTGTCGCGACCGATACCGCGGCGCCCGAGCTGGAGCCGCCCGGGATGTAGTCGGGGTGATGCGGGTTGCGGGCGATGCCATAGGGCGAGCGCACGCCGACCAGGCCGGTCGCGAACTGATCCATGTTGGTTTTGCCGAGATAGATCGCGCCGGCGGCGATGGCGTCGGCGACAACCGGGCTCGTGTCTTTCGCGGTGTAGGCGAATTCCGGGCAGGCCGAGGTGGTCTGCTCGCCGGCCACATCGATACAATCCTTGACCGAGAACACGAGGCCGTAGAGCGGCAGTTGGCCGATCTCGCCTATGCGAGCATCGAGCGCGCGCGCCTTTGCCATGACGCTTTCGGGATTTGCCGTCGAGATCCAGACGCCGCTCTGGTCGGCGTCGTCGAGGCGCGAAAGCACATGCGCGGCGACATCGGACGGCTTGAGCTCACCGCTGCGATAGGCGGCACGGAGGTGGCGAGGTGCGAGATTCATGTCGGTCACGTGCTTGCAGGAATTGGCAATGCGCCGGCGAGACAAGCCCGCCGGCACCGACCTTAGCGGCCGATCACCTTCTCCAGATATGCGGGCTGGATGAAGGCTTCGAAGTCGGCGCGCGGCAGCAGCTTCGGCAGGCGCTCCTGCTTCACCAGGAAGTCGGCGGTCGAGGCCAGCGTGTCGACGAACTTGCCCTTTTTCGCGGATGTGCCGAGATACTCCTCCGTGAGCTGCCTGTTGCAGGGAACCATCCCGGTGCCCTCCATCATTCGCTGCGCGTCCTCGATGGGCAGCGAAAGCTCTTCCGCGATGATCTCCGCGGTCTTTTCCGGGTTCTTCAGCCAGAATTCGATGCCTTCGCATTCGGCCCTGATGAACTTATCGACGTAGGACGGGTACTTCTCCGCGAACGCGTTCATGACGACGCCGATGTCCCAGGTCGGGTAACCGCGCTTGGCCATGTCGCCCGAGGTGACGAGGATCTTGCCGCCATTCTTCACGGCCTTGCCGAGATTCGGCTCCCAGAACCAGGCAGCGTCGATGTCGCCGCGAAGCCAGGCCGCCGCGATGTCCGACGGCGCGAGGTCCAAGATCTTCATCGAGGCGGGATCGACACCCTCGTCCTTGAGCGCCTGGAGCAGGAGGTAGTGTGTCGTGGAGCCGAACGGCGCCGCCACCGTCTTGCCCTTGAGGTCCTTGAGCGAGGTGATGTTCTTGTCGGTGCGAACCACCATCGACTCGACGTAGTCGAGCATGTTGATCACCAGGATGCCCTTGATCGGCAGGGCGCGCGTCGCGCCGATCGCGGTTGGCGGGTTGCCGAGACCGCCGAAGTCGACGTCGTTGCCGGCGATCGCGCGCAGCATGTCGCCGCCGCCGCCGATCTTGACGTACTTGATGTCGACGCCCGGCATCTCCTTGGCGAGCAGGCCAAGATGCTTGGTGACCAGCTGCGCGTTCACGAGGTTCAAATAGCCGACGGTCACCTTCGCCGGCTTGTCCTCGGCGCGTACCGCGGCCGTGAGCGCCAACGTGGCAACTGCGAGCGTCGCAATCAGTCTCTTGATCATGTCGATCTCCCCTTCGATCAGGTTGGATTCAGGCCCACGGCATCAGCAGTTTCGCGATGCCGCGCATAATGAGGTCGAGCACGACGCCGGTGAGACCGAGCACGATCAGCCCCATGATCACGATGTCGGAGAGCAGGAATTTTGCGGCGTCCCAGATCATCCAGCCGATGCCGGCGGATGCCGCGACGATTTCGGCGGCGACGAGAACGGTGTAGGTAAATCCGAGCGAGATGCGCATGCCGGCGAGAATCAGCGGTCCCGCCGCCGGCAGGCAGACGTGAAAGAGCAGGTGGCGCCGGGTCGCACCGAGCGACTGTGCGGCGCGCACATAGACGGGGTCCACGCTGGTCACGGCCTGGATCGTCGAGATGACGATGCCCGGCAAGCCGGCAAGAAACAGCAGCGACAGCTTCGAGCTCTCACCGATGCCGAGCCACATCACCAGCAGCGTATACAGGCCGAGCGGCGGCAGTGGCCGGTAGAACTCGATCAACGGATTGAGCAGCGCGCGTGCGTTGCGCGACACGCCCATGATGACGCCGAGCGGAATGCCGATCAGGCAGGCCAGCGTGAAGGCCGTGAGGATACGATAGAGGCTTGCGCCGAGATGCTGAAGCAGTGTCGCGCCCTGATATCCCTTCGTCATCGACTTGACGAACGCGGCCCAAACCGCCTGCGGCTTCGGCAGGAACAGCTCGTTGGCCCAGCCCCTCTCCGTGACGATGGCCCAGCCAGCCAGCAGCACTGCGACGGTAAGCGTCGAGAGCAGCACCGATCGAGAGACCTTCGGAAGCCGCAGCCGCAGGCTGCCGCGTCGCGTGCGATCCGCCGAGATCGGAATGGCCATGGGGCTCGCCTCGACGCTCATGTCCGCACTCCCAGGATCTGCATGATGGTCAGCGCGTAGATCCGCGTCGCCATCACCGACTTGGTGATCGAGATGCTCTCGTTGTCGACGGCCCAGCCGTCTTCTCCGGGACCGAACGTCACCGCATTGATGCCGGCTTCGCGGAAGCGGATCGTGTCGTTGAAGGCATTCTTGCGGTTGACCCCGAGCTCGCGGCCCATCAGACGCCGGTAAACCGTGCGCAAGGAGCGGCAGGGCTCCTCCTCGACCGGCACCGGTTCGGTCGCGTTGACGAACAGCGATCCAGGCACCTGGCGCACCCCCACCTTGACGTCGTTCACGCCCGCAAAAGTGTCCCGTCCGAGACGCTCGATGTCCGAGATCACGCTCGACAGCGTCACGCCGGGCACGATGCCGACCACGGCGAGCGTAATGGTGCAGGCATCCGGCGAGAACTGCATCTCGCCAGGCAGGCCGGCCCGAATGCGCACCACGGCGCAGCAGGGCGGCGTATGGCCCATGAACTTGCTCGGCACATGCGTGAACGCCATGTCCTTCAACTTCGGCAACAGCCTTGCCGCTTCCATGATGGCGTTGACGCTGATGTCCGGCCGCCAGATGTGCGACTTGATCCCGTGAACGGTGAGCTCGATCAGGCAGTGGCCGGAATTGGCCACCGACAGGTTCATGCCCCAGTCCTTGTTGACGTCACCCCACGCTGTCGGCTCGGCGGTGATCTCGTAGTCGGCGGCAAGGCCGACCTTGTTCAGCATGTAGATGGAGCCCTCGGTGCCGTTCCGCTCCTCATCGACGGTGTAGCAGCACATCAAGGTGCCATCGAACTTCACACCCGCTTCGATCAGGGCCTGCACTGCGAGCAGCGATGCTGCGAGGTTCCCGCGCGTGTCGGACGTGCCGCGTGCATAAAGCAGATCGCCGTGGCGCGTCGCTTTGAACGGATCGAAATCCGTCATGTGCCATTTCTCGGGCTCGACGACCGGATAGGTGTCGAGGTGATCGTTGAGAATGAGCGAGGGCGCGCCGGCCCGTCCCTTGAGCACGCCGAGCACGTTCGGCCGGTGCGGCTGCGCGCTGTGCTTGGTGACCTCCATGCCGAGCGCTTCGAGCTTGCCCGCGACCAGCATCGAGATCGCCTCTTCCTCGGCAGGCGGCAAATCGGGATCCAGCGGATTGCCGGAACGGGGCTGGCCGGTGCGGATCAGTTCGGATGCGAGTTCAAGCCAGCGCTCCTCCGTGATGTGCGACAGCACGCGCCGTTCGATATCCGAGTAAGGAGGGGCGACAGGCATCTGCATGACGGGGTCCGCTGGCTCACGGCGCCGGCAGCGCCGTTTCGTGGCAGCCTCCCCATTGCAGCGATTGTGCCAACTTCCGGCAAAGCCCGCCACGACACAATTGTCGTTTTGATTTCAACGATTTAGACAAGAATTGCGAGTGCGCAAATTTTTGCGCCCGAGATGCGCTCTGCCGAAGACACGGCGTCGGCTGAACAGGCAGGGCTCAGCGCGAGGCCGGCCGGTCCAGATATTCCATGCGGCGCCACGCGTGCAGGACTCGGCGCCCGTTGCGCGCGAACGCGAAACAATGACCGCCGCCGGCGGAGCGGGCCTGCAATGATCTCGGCGGTCTCGATCGCCTTGCGCTCGCCGCTGGAGACGATCTGCGTGGTGCTGGCGAGCCAGCTCGCCTGCGCCAGCGATTCGGTGCGTGTTCGGCCGACCGGGCTGAGGCCCCATTGCGGGACCGGCACGTCGGGATCGATTTGCACTTGCGGGTGGGTGAGATAGCGGACGATATCAGCGGACATTTCTAGTCGTCCGCATACTCGTCTTCTTCGCGCTTGTGCGCGGCGCTCTTGCGCGCACCGAGCGAGCCGGTCACGGAGGGATCGCGCGCATTCGCATAAGGATTGCGCCGGCCCGCTTGCGCGGCAACCTCTTCGCCGGAGACGGCGGCGGGCTGGCAGATCAGGCGACGGCTGGCACGGCGCATCAGATCGACATGGATGTGATCGTAGTGATAGACGTTCGATCCCGGCGCCAACACCGTGGTGAAATGCGCGCACGCGCCGGACTGCACGTCACGCAAAAATCCCTGCTCTTCCGGTATGCCGCGCCAACCATCCTTCACGGTGACGCGGCGGCCGTCGGCGAGCACGAACGCTGCGATGTCGAGCGCATTGCCGAACGCGTGCTCGGAAATGTGGGCGTGCGAATTGCCGTTCATGCCGCGGCAGGAATAGGCGGAGATCTGCTTGATCTCGGCGACGCGAGCGCCAAACCAGCGCATTGCCGAGGGCTGCACGGTATCTGCAAGCCAACGGTCGAGCTCGGAGACGATCGGACAGGCCAGCGTCGCGGTCGGCTTCACGGCGACGGGGCCCACGGCGGTGACGGGATTGCCCTGCGCCGGACCAAGACGCGGCAGCGGCTGCTGCGCGGGCGCCTGCGAATACGGCGCCGGCCGCGCCGGATAGCTTGGTGCATTCATGTAGCGCGCGGCGCCCGATGCATCGGTGCCCTCGGGCGGCAGGTCGATCTCGTCCTCCTGCTGCGCCACGCCGGGTGCATTCAGAGGCATTGGACCAGGCGAGGCGCCATAGCCGGAAGGCTGCCGCACCGCGCTCTCGGGATAGTTTGAGCGTTGCGGATAGTTCTGGCCTTGCGGGTAATTCGATCGCGGCTGCGTCACCGGCCAGCGCGGCTGGTTGCCGACGCTCCCGGGCGGACGCAGTTCCTCATCGGCAAAGCCGTAGCTGCTCGAGCCTTCGCCGAGGGCGGCGACCTTGAGCGGAAACTCCGCGCCGCACATCCCCGGCCCGGAGATCGGGTCGATGCGGACGAGATCCGGCCCCTCTTTCACCGCGCCTGATTTCAGGCATGCGGCTTCGGCCTCGGCCCGCCACGGTTCACGTTCGGCCTGGAAGAAGCCGCGTCCGCAACCCGCTAGCGAAACAAGGACGATGGAGCCGACGAGATACAAACGAACTCCGCGCGTCATGCACGCACGTTCGGTGAATTTACTTAAAGACTCTTCAACGTGTTGATTTCAGTCTTCTTTAACCATGCCGGCCCGCGCTCGCAGGCGCGCCTGCCGGTGACGAGCGACAGCAAGGCTGGCTTTTTCGGAAAGAGACTCTCTGTTAACCATGACGCTCTCGCGCAGGGCGGCGCGACAGCGGGAGCGACCTCATGACGTTCGCCGGGAGACTGAGCGTTATCACCGCCTACCTCGCCATCGCCTTCGTCGGCGCCATCGTGCTCGGCATGATCTAGCGGCTTCAATCGGCGGTATCGAACGCTTCCCTTACGACCGCGCGCTCCACTGCCGCGACATTGTGATCAATTTCTCCGGCTGCTCTTCGGCTCGCCTCCGGTCGTTTCCGGAACACCAGAAGTGGCCGAGCGCGCAGGCTTCGACGTGGAGCTTGCCGGAGCTCTTCAGCGTCATCGCCGCATAATAGGTGCTGCCGCTGGAGCGGCTGTAGATGTTGCCGGTCCAGACGTCGTGCGTTTTCGGTTTCATGTTGACGAGCACGCTCTCGCCCCTGGTCGACGCTTCAGTGAGCGCCATCAGCGCGATCAATGTGCCAAGCGAAGTCACAAGCCGCATCATCGGCGCCTGCCTCTGTGTCTCGAGACGTTACGCAGATGGAATCGCGGCTGAATGTGCGCTGCCTCACCCAGCGGCGGCGAGCCGTTGTGACGTCTATCACAGAACGCTCGATCGGCCCGGCGTAGGGTCGAACCACGCTTCATCCACGGGTGACTTCAGTCCTATCGGGACCACACATTTTTCGGAGGTTGTCATGAACAAGCTCACCATCGCCGCCACTGCCCTCTTCCTCGCTTCGACCGCCGCCGCGCATGCCGGCAATTCGCTCTCGTTCCAGATCGAAGGCCAGCACATCCGCATCGAGACGCCGCGCAACTGCGCCTCGCTCAACTGCGTGACCATCGTCGCACCGGGCCTGTCGGAGAAGCCGATCAAGCTGAGCAACATCAATCTCAAGGGCCTTGGCTCCAAAGACTTTGGCTCCAAGGACGATGACATCGACACCACGCCGGCTCCGGCCACGACCGCGCAGCCCGCGCCGGCTCCAGTGCAGCAACAGGCCCCGGTGCAGTCGACCGCGCCGGCAGCGCCCGCTATCGCGGCTCCGGCCACGACGGTTGCCGCTGGCCCGGCCGCGGGCTACGACACCACGACGCAGACTGCGCCCGTTGCGACTCCTGCTCCCGCTGCCGCCCCCGCGCCGGTCGCGGTTGCGCCGGCTCCGGTTGCCGGCGCGCCTGCGCTGGCCGCCAACACGCCGATCGGCGTCTGGGCCACCGAAGAGAACAAGGGCAATGTCCGCGTCGAACAGTGCGGCGCCAATCTCTGCGGCTACGCCGCGAAGACCAACGAGCGCATCCTGATCAACATGAAGCCCGAGGGCGCGAAGTGGAGCGGCCGCATCCACGACCCCGACTCCGGCAAGAACTACGATTCGACCATCGCGATGAAGGGCCCGAATGCAATGCGCGTGCAGGGTTGCGCCTTCGGCGGCATGTTCTGCGGCGGCCAGACCTGGAAGCGCGTGAGCTGACGCACCACCGTCGTCCCATACTATCGTCGTCCCGGGCGATGCAAAGCATCGACCCGGGATCTCGCGCGACAGCTTCACTTTATCCCCTCACCCTGAGGAGCCTGCGAAGCAGGCGTCTCGAAGGGCGAGGCCCGGGATCGAGAGCCGGGCCGGCATGGTTCGAGACGAGCGCGCTCCTCACCATGAGGGGAAAGAGTTGCATTTGAACGTTCACCGCTCCCGTGCGATAGACATTCATCCGCCGTTCAGCTGTATCTGGCTGATATCGGTCGATCTCGCCTCGCGTTTCTCACCGGGACCTCTTCGTGACTTTTATCGTGGCTTGGCGCCGCCTCGTGTTCGCGCTCGTGCTGCTGGCGTCGCCACCGGCCGGTGCGAGTGTTGCGTTCGCATCCGATGCGATCGAGCTTGCGCAGGCGCAGCCGCAAGCACAACCGACGCCCGCCCCCTCTCCGACGCCCTCAGCTTCACCCGCTCCCGCGACGGATGCGCAGTCCGCCGCCGTCGAGCCGATCGGCAACGTCGCGACGGTGACAGGCATCGCGACCGTGATCCGCGACAGGAATTCCTACCCGCTGCGGGTGCGAGACGACATCTATCTCAACGACGTCGTGCAGACTTCGTCCAGCTCCTCGCTCGGCATCACCTTCAACGACGCGACCACATTCAATCTGTCGGCCAGCGCCAAGATCACCATCGACACTTACGTCTATGAGGACGGCGGCAAGCAGAACGCAGGCCTCTTCGACATCGCCAAGGGCACGGTGGCGTTCGTCGCTGCGGCGGTGGCAAAGACCGGCGACATGAAGATCACGACGCCGACGGCGACGCTCGGCATCCGCGGCACCACCGGCGTCATCGACGTGCCGGAAGGCGCGGCCGCGAACAACGCCAACAATGTCAACATCAAGCTCTATCCCGACGCCGACGGCCGGGTCGGACACATCGATGTCGACGACCGCACGAGCGGGACGCGGCTCGGCGCACTGACGCAAGGATCGAGCGGTTTTGCGATCCGGCCGGGTGCCGCCGCTGCTGGCGTCATGCGCTTTGCCGCGGTGCCGATCACGATCGCGCCACAGCAGATCGCGCGCGACCGCGGCTTCGTCAGCCAGGTGCATCTGGCGCAGACCACGGGCCGGCAGATCGTCATCGAGCAGCGCGACTTCCGCCGCGCCAATCCGACCGCGAGCCCGCGCATCCCGCGTCCGTTCCAGCCGCCGCAACAGCAGCAATTGCGACCGAACACAGCGCCCGGACAACAGCCGCAGCGGCCGAACGGCCAGCCCGGTCAGAACAACCGTCCAGGCCAGCAGCAGCCGGGCGCACCGAACCGTCAAGGCGCCCAGCCGCCGCAGCGGCAGGGCCAAGGGCAAGGCCAAGGCGGCGCCGTGCAGCCGGGCACGCCGCGCGCGGGTCAGGGTCAGCAACAGCAAGGCCAGAAGCAAGGCGCGGGACGTCCGGTAGGTGCGCCACGCAGCGGGCAAGGCACGCAGCCTAACGGCGCGCCGCAAACCCAGCCGCAGCGCGGTGGACAAATTCAAGCTCAGCCCGGAGGAGTCGCGCCGCCGCCGGGCGGGACACAGCAGCAGCCCGGCCAGCAGCTGCAACTGCCACGCACCGGCATGCAGCCGGGGCAGCCGCCCGGCGGTCAACAGCCAGGCCTGCAGCGCCCGGGCGGATTCCAGCAACGCCTGCCGGGCGCACAACGACCCGGAGCGCCACGCAAACCGGCGCCCGCTCCGAAGGAGAAGGAGCGGCGGTGATTGTGCCGCCCCTCACCCTGAGGTGCTTGCGAAGCAAGCGTCTCGAAGGGCGAGGCCACAGTTGGGCCTCGTGGTTCGAGACGCGCGCGATGCGCGCTCCTCACCATGAGGATTGACGTCGAGCGCAATCAGCCTCCCTCCTCTCCGTCATTGCGAGCGCAGCGAAGCAATCCAGAGTGCCTCCGCGGAAAGATTCTGGATTGCTTCGCTGCGCTCGCAATGACGATTTGGAGAGAGCTGGTGCGCTCTCCCCAACCGTATCAGCCCGCGGATGCTTACGCGCCCGCAAGCGCGGCACGAAGATAACTCACGCCTCACCGCGCAACCACGCTCGTATCTTCTGCAACAGGCCATGGCGCAGTTCGTCGCTGGAGGCGGCTTCTACCGGTGTCCGGGTCTGCATCGCGGCGTCGACATCGCCGTTTGCAAGCGGCGGCGTCGGCTCCGCATCGGCCGGCGCAAGCCCGGCCGATGCAAGTGCGATCGGGCCGACTTGTACCAGGAACGCGCGCTCATATTCGCGCGACAGGCGCGCAAGCGCGTCTTCCAGCGTCAGCCAGTCGACCGCCTTGATGTCGCTCATCAGCTTGCGGACGGGACCGCCCTCGACCTCCATGCGCCAGAAATGCACGACCTTGGAGCGACCACCGGACTGGTAGACGAGCGTGCCCAAAAACTCGCGGATAGCGACGTCGTGGCCGGTCTCTTCCAGCACTTCGCGGTGCGCGGCTTGCTTCGGCGTCTCGCCGTCGTCGAGCTTGCCCTTGGGCAGAACCCATTCGTTGCGCTTGCGCTGGCGCACGACGGCAATCAGCGGCGTCGCACCACGCCGCAGCACAATACCCCCCGCCGCCATGACCGGCGCCCGTGCCATCACCAAATCCGTAGTCGTAGAAACGTCCCCACGAGCGATATAGGCGGCCGACGCGGCGGATTGAAGGCTAGTTTTTTCTCAGCAGCGCTTGACCCGCCCGGATGCGCGTGCCTTCGGCGATGCCGTCGCAGAACGTGAAATCGCCGGGCGCGAGCATGATGATGGTCGAACCGTGTTCGAACCAGCCGAGCTCCTCGCCCTTGCTCACATTGACGTCGCAGGGAAAATTGACCAGCCCCCTGGTCTGCGCATTCAGCACCATGTCGAGGAAGTGCAAACGGATGCTTGCGACCAGGATCGCGGCGACCGGCACCAGCGTCACGGCTTCGCCGGTTGGCAAATGCGTGCGGATCACCGCGCGCTCGTTCTTGCAGAACAGGCGCTCGACGCGCTTGAGCGCGATCGGGTTGACGTTCCAGACGTCGCCATGGATCAGCGTGACGCGCTCGATATATGCGTCACAAGGCGCGTGGAAGCGGTGATACATGCTCGAGGTCAGCCGCAGCGTGACGAAGGAGCCGTTGCGGTGCTGGTCGACCAGCGCGGAATCGCCGAGCAAATCGAGCAGCGAGTAAGGCGCGCCCTTGACCTGAAACAGCTCGGTGTCGGCGATCCGGCCATGAGCACCGACGATGCCGTCCGACGGGCTGGCGACCACCGCCGGGTCCGGATCGAACGGCCGCAGACCTGGCTTCAGCTCCCGGGTGAAGCAATCGTGCAGACTCCTGAAATGGGTTTTTCGCGCCTCCGACAGATCGAGGTCTGAAAACAGCTTCCACAGCGCGATCGAGCCGTCCCGAATGAGCGGATTCTCGATCTTGGAGAACCAGCCCATGAAGCGGGTCAGGGCCGCGCGGGGGATGCGGTTGGTCAACAGGAAGTTGAGGTCTTCCTGCTGGGTGAATGAAGCGATGAGGGCTTTGACTGTCATGAATCTGTCAGCTCGCAGTATTAGCGCTTGTTGTCATGGAAACGACACTCCCGATTCTCTCTTTGTCCGTGGCCGCCGCAGCGTCCGCTGCCGCCGCCTTCCCGAAGCTTAAAGCGCGCCTGGAGCTGTCCCGCGCCAAGCATCGCTCGCTCTCCGGGCATTCCAAGATGTCGCGCCGGGTGGCGAAGCTGGTCCCGTTCTACGAGTTCGAAGGCGATGCGTACTTCGCCTGCGATGGCGCGCCGGCGAACGTCGCAACGCAGCGCAAGGACGCCTTCTTCCGTCTCGCCGCCCTCTACGCGGAGCGCTACCCCAAGGGCCGCGCGATGACGAAGGAAGCGGCAGGGAAAATCTCCGACCTGCACTTCACCGAGACCTACCGCGTGCCGTTCCAGTTCTCGCGCCTCGTCCGCGAGCATTTGGGCACCTCGACCTTCGCCGAGTCCTCGCGCGGCGTCACCGTCACGGATGTCGACGGCAACACCTCCTACGACCTCACCGGGTCCTACGGCGTCAACATCTTCGGCAACGACTTCTACAAGGAGTGCATCGAGGGCTCCGAGAAGCGCGCGCAGGCGCTCGGACCGGTGCTCGGCCCCTACCATCCCGTCATCCTCGAGAACGTGGC
Organism: Bradyrhizobium sp. 197; assembly: GCF_023073375.1. Lineage (NCBI taxonomy): Bacteria > Pseudomonadati > Pseudomonadota > Alphaproteobacteria > Hyphomicrobiales > Nitrobacteraceae > Bradyrhizobium > Bradyrhizobium sp. 197. The sequence continues at coordinate 243,305 of NZ_JADPJJ010000030.1, forward strand.
GCGGCTGTGCCGGATCTCGGGCCTCGACGAAGTCTCCTTCCACATGTCCGGCACCGAAGCCGTGATGCAGGCGGTGCGGCTTGCGCGCTACCACACCAGGCGCACGCATCTGGTCCGTTTCGCCGGCGCCTATCACGGCTGGTGGGGCGATGTGCAGCCCGGCGTCGGCAATCCGATCACCGCGCAAGAGACCTACACTCTCGCCGAGATGTCGGAGAAGACGCTGCACGTGCTGCGTACGCGAAAAGATATCGCTTGCGTGCTGGTCAACCCGCTGCAGGGGCTGCATCCGAATGCCAGCGCGCCCGGCGATTCCGCGCTGGTGGACTCGTCCCGCGGCGGCAGTTTCGATCGCGCCGCCTACACCGAATGGCTGAAGAAGCTGCGCGAGGTCTGCACCGAACGCGGCATCGTTCTGATCCTCGACGAGGTCTTCGTCGGTTTCCGTCTCGCCGCAGGCGGCGCCCAGGAGTATTTCGGCGTGCGTGCCGACATGGTGACCTACGGCAAGAGCCTTGCCGGCGGCCTGCCGATCGGCGTGGTCTGCGGCAGGAAGGAATTGATGCGCCGCTTCCGTGACGATCGTCCCGCCGACGTCTGCTTCGCCCGCGGCACCTTCAACTCGCACCCCTACGTCATGACGGCGATGGACGAGTTTCTGAGCCGGCTCGCCAGCCCGAACTTCCGCGCCGTCTATGACGGATTGGAAGAGACCTGGAACGGCCGCGCGCAAAAGCTCAACCGGACGATGACCGATGCTGACCTTCCGGTGCGGTTCGCAAACTTCTCGTCGATCTGGACGGTGAAGTACACCACGCCGTCCCGCTACAATTGGATGCTGCAATACTACCTGCGCGCGGAAGGCCTGTCCTTGAGCTGGGTCGGCACCGGACGGCTGATCTTCAGCCTGAACTACACCGACGCCGACTTCACCGAAGTCGCCGAGCGCTTCGTCCGCGCCGCCGAAAAGATGAAAGCCGATGGCTTCTGGTGGCACGATGGTGTGCTCACCAACAAAAGCATCAAGCGACAGATCCTGAAAGAGATGCTGGCCAAGCGCCTCGGGCGCTGAGGCCGACGCAAACACCGCTGTCGCCTCCCCCCAGACGTGGATGCCCGGGACAAGCCCGGGCATGACGCAACCATCAGACATCGGAATGCTGGATCTGCGCGGCGTGCTCAGGCGTGGTGCTCTTCGAGCGTGGACTCGCCGATCAGGCCCAGCGTGTGCTCGGGGTTGAGATGCAGGCCGGGGTCCATCAACTCGCCGCGCAGCAGCGCCAGTGGCGCGTTGCGGTAGAGCATCAAATCGTGGAAGGGGTCGGTCAGGATCTTGGTCATCCAGACGAGGCCGGTCTCGACGTCGCGGATGAAGAACAGGTGCACCGTGCGGAACATGAGACCGCCGCCGCCGACCACGAGCCAGATCTTGGCCACCTGCCGCATGAAGTCGGTCGCGCCCGCCCAGGGCGTGAACAGGCCGAACAGCGTGGGATCGACCAACAACACCGCCGGCGACAGCGCCCAGATCGACATCAGCACCACCTTGCGCCGAAGGTTGTAGCCGACCTTGATCTCTTCCTTGTGCTCGTGCGTCGCCTGGTTGAGCTGGTCGTAGCCATGCGGCTCGAAGAAGAAGTGACCGGCCTGGCGCGAGGTCATCGACACCAGCCAGCCGACCAGCGCGGAGATCATGGGGTCGACGAACAGCCAGACATAGGCGAACAGAAAGCTCAGCGCGCTGACGAAGTGCAGGCTCTGATTGATGCGGCTGTGGTGATAGTAGCGATGGTCGTCCCAGCGCTGGATCCGCAGCTGCTCGAGATAATTCTTGATCATGCTCTCCCCCAAAATGCTTTCGGGTTCAGGATTTACAGGGATTCGGTGTAGGCCGTGTGACATCATCATTTTGTCATGTGACGATGTGCAGCGGCGCGATGACGCACGGTTACTTTCTCCCCTCATCCTGAGGAGCGCGGAACGCGCGTCTCGAAGGATGAAGGCCCGAGTGCAGCAGCGTGGGCCTTCATGGTTCGAGACGGCGCTTGCGCGCCTCCTCACCATAAGGAGCGGCAGTCAAGCCGCCTTGGCGACGTCGCTCTTGCGGAAGCGCACCAGCGAGAAATGACCGAGCGGCGGAATCAGGCGGCGCTCGGCAAGCTCGATGCCGTCGGCACCGGCCAGCCACTTGGCGTAGCGCGACCAGGCGAATTCGGCGGTGCGGAAGCCGAGCGGACGCACCACCGGCTGGAGCTTCTGCTCGATGAAGCGGCGCATGCCGGTATCGGCGCTGACGCGGGTGAGGATGATCAGCTCGCCGCCCGGACGCAGCACGCGCGCGAATTCGTCCAGCGCGACTTCCGGATTCGGCACGGCCGTGACGACATACTGGGCCATCACGACGTCGAAGGAATTGTCGGGGAATTCGAGCTTCTCGGCATCCATCACCGCGAGGCCCTCGACGTTCCCCAGCTTGCCCTCGGTGACGCGCTGGCGCGCCTTGTCGAGCATCGCTTCCGAAATGTCGGTGCCGAAGATGCGCAGATGCGGCGCGTAGAGCGGCAGCGAGATTCCGGTGCCGACGCCGACCTCGAGCACGCGGCCGCCGATCTTGTTGGTGGCCGCGATCGCGGCCTGCCGACCCTTGGCGAACACGCCTCCGAACACGAGGTCGTAGACCGGCGCCCAGCGGTCATACGCCTGCTCGACCGTGCCACGGGTGAGGTCGAGCTGCTGGGTGCCGTCAAGGTTCATGATCTTAGCCATCGATGGGTTCTCGCTGTGGTCGAACGGTTGAGATCAGCCGCGCACCGGCCGCCGCGCCATGACCGGCGAGGCCCGCAAGGCACGGCTGGGCCGAAGTGAAGTGAGGTTGCCGACGAACTGGCGCGCGCTGTTTTCCCAGGAACGCTCCAGCGCGAAATGACGACAGGTCTCGCGCGACATGGTGAGCGCGCGCAGGCACGCGGTACGCAGATCGTGATCGATCGCGCCGATCGGATGATCGGCGATGACATCCTTCGGACCCGTCACCGGAAACGCCGCAACCGGCGTGCCGCAGGCGAGCGCTTCGAGCTGCACCACGCCGAACGTATCGGTCAGGCTCGGAAACACGAACACGTCGGCGGCGGCAAGATGCGCGCTGAGATCGGCGCCCTTCTTCTCGCCGAGGAAGACGACATCGGGGTACTTCTTTTCAAGTGCGGCCTTCTGCGGGCCGTCGCCGACGACGACCTTGGTGCCGGGCAGGTCGAGCGAGAGGAAAACCTCGAGATTCTTCTCCACCGCCACGCGGCCCATCGTCATGAAGATCGGTCCGGGCAAATCGAGCTTTGCCGGCGAGTCAGGATGAAACAGCTCGGTGTTGACGCCGCGTGTCCAGAAGCCGAGCCGCTTGAAGCCGCGCTCGGAGAGCTCCTGCCGCAGCGAGGGCGTCGCCACCATGGTCATGGCGGCGGCATCGTGGAAGTGGCGCAGCACGGCATAGCCGACGGCGGCGGGGATGCCGGTCCGCACCGAGACATATTCCGGAAAACGCGTGGTGTAGGAGGTGGTGAAGGCGAGCCGGTTGCGGCGGCAATAGGCTCGCGCCGCCCAGCCGATCGGCCCTTCGGTCGCGATGTGCAGGGCTTCCGGCGCCGCCTGCTCGATCCGCCGCGCGATCTCCTTGCCGCTCGGCAGGGCAATGCGCAGCCCCGGATAGGTCGGCAACGGCCACGATCGAAAGCCGTCCGGCGTGAGGAAGTCGATCTCGACACCCAGCGCCTTGGCGGCACCAGCCAGCGAGGTCAGCGTCCGGACCACACCGTTAACCTGCGGATGCCAGGCGTCAGTCGCGATTAATACCCGCATGGGGAAATCCCGAGAGTTTGATGATTCTCGGCTTAGGACCATCAACCACGGATATTTCAGGCGTGTGACGTCATAGAAATGTCGGCCCGTTGTTTTGTTCGTTAACGGGTCCGCGCAGCCACGAAACCGTCATGAAACAATCCTTTCCACCATGAAACCGTTTTCGGTTTTCCGCGCAAACGTCCCGAAACTTCTTGCCGTTAGTGATCTAGGCAACAGAGCACCGAAACGGTGCCGGGGTGACCAAGAACACCGCGCAAACAGGGGCGACCAATGATCAATCTGGACATGTTGAAGACTTATTCGCGCGCCGCTGCTTTTGGCGCGGTGGCTGTGACCGCGATCGCGTTCGCCGGCCCGGCCAAGGCCGCGCCCGTGCAGCTCTTCCCCTTCTTCCAGCCGCTGCCGACGATCGTAGCGCCGCAGCCATACCAGCCTTATCAAGCCACGCCCTATCGGGCCGCGCCGTCCGAAGATCAGGACGCTGTCGAAACGCCGGCGCGGTTCCGTCGCCAGACGGTCTCCTATGCGACGCGTGAGGCGCCGGGCACCATCATCATCGATACGCCCAACACCTATCTCTATCTCGTGCTCGGCAACGGGCAGGCGATGCGCTACGGCATCGGCGTCGGCCGTGACGGCTTCACCTGGTCCGGCACCCAGTCGGTGACCAAGAAGGCCGAGTGGCCGGATTGGACCCCGCCGCCGGAGATGATCGCCCGCCAGCCCTATCTACCGCGCCACATGGCCGGCGGCCCCGGCAATCCGCTCGGCGCCCGCGCCATGTATCTCGGCGGCACCATCTACCGCATCCACGGCACCAACGCGCCCGAGACCATCGGCAAGCACGTCTCCTCCGGCTGCATCCGCCTGACCAATGACGACGTCGCGGATCTTTACTCCCGCGTCAATGTCGGCACCAAGGTGATCGTGCTGCCGATGACGGAACGCCGCGCGGACCTCGGAGCCGCGACACGGTAAGCGGCAGGACATTGTGACGCAAACGGCCCCGGAACCCACCGGGGCCGCTTTCGTTTGCCCTCGGCATCCCGATGCGCGCGCGTGCTGCGGCGCGATTCCCCGATGGAGGCGCAAATGCAATCACGCCCGCAAACGACGCCGGGCACATGGCTGCGCACGATGAGCGGCGCCGGCGCATTGACGCTGCTGCTGACCGCGCCCGCCTCGCTGGCACAGCAGCCGGCCAGCGACGACGTAGCCCGGCAGGCCTTCAACAATTCCTGCCGCACCTGCCACTCGGTGAAAGAGGGCGACAATCGTCTGGGTCCCAACCTCAATAAAATCGTCGGACGCAAGGCCGGCTCGCTGCCGAACTACAACTATTCTCCGTCGATGAAAGAAGCCGGCTTCGTCTGGGACCAGGACAAACTCACCCGCTTCATGGTCAAGCCGGACGAGGTCGTGTCCGGCAACAAGATGCAGCCTTATGGCGGCGTCTCGGCGGAGGAAGCGGCGAAGGTGGTTGGTTATTTGCAGGCGGCGGGGTCGCAATAACAACGCCAACAATGCCAGGCCGTTTTCGTTGGGCGTCGGTGATCGCGGCCATCCTTCGAGACGCCCGCCTGCGGCGTGCCCTCAGGATGAGGACTGTACTTGCGGCTCAGCCGGGTCAACCACCACTTGTCCCTTGCACCATGTCACGGATGCCAGTTAGCCTCATCCTGAGGAGCGCGCTCTTGCGCGCGTCTCGAAGGACGAGGCGGGCACGATGACCGATGGCGCGTACCTCTACATTCTCGCATGTGCCGATGGCAGCTACTACATCGGAACGACGCGCACTGAGCTTGAGATCAGAATCGCGCAGCACAACGCCGGCACATTCGGCGGCTATACGAAGTCACGCAGACCGGTGACGCTGGCCTCCTCCCGATGGTTCGACAGGATCACCGACGCGATCGAGTGCGAGCGCAAACTCAAGAAATGGAGCCGCACCAAGAAGGAAGCCTTCATGCGCGGCGATTTTTCCGAGCTGCATGAGCTAGCGAAGCGCGGATCTCATCATCCTTCGAGACGCCCGCCTGCGGCGGGCTCCTCAGGATGAGGATCGGAGCGTGCGGCCCGCAGGATAGTAGTTGAGCCTCATCCTGAGGAGCCGCGCCAGCGGCGTCTCGAAGGACGAGGCGGGCACGATGTGAGACAGCGCCTATCGGCCCACCCGAGATCAGCCTCAGCCATGCCGCCGAATGAAACGCGCTCATCAGCAGATACATCGGCACCATCCCGCCCAGCAAAGATTCGTGTCCGGCGGCGCACAGCATGTCCGCCGGGCCGCCGCCGAGCACGGCCGTCAGCACGGCCATGATCGCGAAGGTGGGCGTGGCCGCCAGCCCCAGCCATCTCGCAAGGTGACGCGCGGCCGCGATGCCGTCGCGGCTTGCACTGGGGACCGCGCTGACGGGATGGGTCATTTCCTTTCGCCTGCGGCCTCCTCGCGAAAAGCCTTCTCGCCGGCGGCCGAGATCTCGACCCATTTCTTGTCGGGCGCCGCACCTTCGGTGTAGCTGTCGTGCCAGTTCCACCATTTGTAGGTCGGCGTCTGGGGATAGCCCTTCGGCGAATCCTCCCAGACCTCCTGCCGTCCCAGCGGCGTGATGTCGAGATAGTTCCAGGTGCCGCCCATCTGCTCGTCGCCACGGCTCTTGACGAAGTAGGTGCGGAAGATGCGGTCGCCGTCGCGGTAGAACACGTTCGTGCCGTGCCATTCGTCCACGCCGAAATCGGCATCGAAACTGTCGGTGATGGTGACCCATGGCATGGTCCAGCCCATCCGCTTCTTCAGCCGTGCGATATCGGCCTGCGGCGCGCGCGAGGCGAACACCAGCGTGGTGTCGCGGGCGTTCAGATGCGCGACATGGGCGACCTGGTCGGCCACCATGGAGCAGCCGCGGCAGGCATGATCGGGCCAGCCGAACACGCCAGGTTCGAAGAAGGCGCGGTAGACGATCAGCTGCCGCCGGCCCTGGAAAAGGTCGGGCAGACTGACCTTGCCGCCGGGCCCCTCGAACGCATAGGTATTGGTGACTTCCATCCACGGCATGCGCCGGCGTTCGGCGGCCAAGGCGTCGCGGGCACGGGTATGCGCCTTTTCCTTCACGAGCAGTTGCTGACGGGCGGCCTCCCAGTCCTGCGGCGACACCACCGGCGGTGTTTGCATGGCAGCCTGTCTGTTAGTTCCTGCGTTTTCTGATGATGTCATCATGGCTCTCCTGTTTCCGCACATTGTCGGCCGTCAACGATTTCTCGCACCGGACAGTTGCGGAGTGGGAGTAACAAGTGTGGCGGGATTCGAATGGAGTCGCTGATCACGGCCGCGGCGCGCGCGCTCGAAGCCGGCGATCCGCTCGGCGCCTTGAACCGCGTTGCGCTGCGCAACGATGCACCTTCGCTGGCGCTGCGCGGCATCGCGATGGCGCAGCTCGGCGATCTCGCGAAGGCGAAGACGCTGCTGCGGAGTGCCGCACGCGCCTTCGGGCCGAAAGAGGCGGTCGCGCGCGCAAGATGCGTGGTCGCGGAAGCCGAGATCGCGCTCGTCTCGCGCGACCTGAACTGGCCGGCGAAGACGCTCGCGGCCGCGCGGGCGACGCTCGCAAGCCACGGTGACCTCGCCAACGCCGCCCATGCGGGCCACATCGAGGCGCGCCGTCTTCTTCTCGTCGGGCGCCTCGAGGAGGCCGAACGCACGCTGGCGGAGATCAAGACCACGCCGCTCCCCCCGGCTTCGCAGGTCGTCCGCGAGCTTGTGATCGCCGGCATCGCCCTCAGGCGGCTCAGAACGAAAGACGCGCGCGTGGCGCTCGGTCGCGCGGTGCGCGCAGCACGGCAGGCCGGCATTCCCGCGCTTGCGGCCGAGGTCGAGATCACGACCTTCGTGCTCGACACGCCCGCAGCGCGCCTGATCACGCGCGGGCACGAACGGCCATTGCTGCCCGAGGAGGTCGAGGACCTCGCGACATCAGAGGCGCTCGTGGTGGATATGTTCCATCACGCGGTTCGCAGGCGCGGCATCGTCGTGCCGCTCGGAAGGCGGCCGGTGCTGTTCGCGCTCGCCCGCGTCCTGGCGCAGGCCTGGCCCGCGGATGTCTCGCGGGAGGCTTTGATCACAGCAGCTTTTCAGGCGAGGCACGTCGACGAATCGCATCGCGCCCGGCTTCGCGTCGAAATCGGGCGGCTCCGCACCAAGCTCAAGCCGCTCGCCGATGTCAGCGCGACCAGGCACGGTTTTGCGCTGACACCGCGCAAGACGCGGCAAGTTCTGGTGTTGGCACGGCCGGTCGAAGAAAAGCACGCCACTGTGCTCGCCTTCCTCTCCGACGGCGAGCCCTGGGCGAGTTCGGCCCTCGCGCTGGCGCTGGGAACGAGCGCGCGCACCGTGCAGCGTGCCCTCGAAGAGCTGGCGCGGTCGAACAAGGTGCAGTCTTTCGGACACGGCCGCGCGCGGCGCTGGATGACGCCGCCCGTCCCGGGTTTCCCGACAGGCTTGTTACTCCCCGGACCGCTCCTGAAGACGTAAGGTGGGGTCACACCACAGGGACCGAGCAACATGAAGCGTTCAGCCGCCGAGATCGTCAGGGAATACGGGCCCTTTGCGGGCGTCGATGCCGTGCACGGCGTCACCTATGACGGCGCCCATGTGTGGTTCGCGTCCGGCGACAGGTTGAACGCGGTCGATCCGGCCAATGGCAAGATCGCCCGCTCCATCGATGTCGCCGCGCATGCGGGAACGGCGTTCGACGGCCGGCACCTGTTCCAGATCGCCGAGGACCGCATCCAGAAGATTGACGCTGCGACCGGCAAGGTGCTCGCCACCATCCCGGCACCTGGCGGCGGTGGCGATTCCGGATTGGCCTGGGCCGAGGGCTCGCTCTGGGTCGGGCAATATCGGGAACGCAAGATCCATCAGGTGGATCCCCAGACTGGAAAGGTTCTCCGCACCATCGAAAGCAAGCGCTTCGTCACCGGGGTGACCTGGGTGGACGGCGAATTCTGGCACGGCACCTGGGAAGGCGAGGACAGCGACATTAGACGGATCGACCTCGAGACCGGCAAGGTGCTGGAGCAGCTCGACCTGCCCGCCGGGACCATGGTGTCAGGACTGGAGTCCGACGGCGGCGACCGCTTCTTCTGCGGCGGCGGCAGTCGCGGCAATGTGAGAGCGGTTCGCCGTCCCAAGCGCAGCTAGGTGCGCACTAACGAATGCTCGGCAACGACGCATCGCGGCCGTTAACCTGTTCGCCCCAATTCCACCCCATCGGTGCGCTCTAGCGCCCTCCTCGCCTGCCCTGTAGACTTCTGCCCCGGGCGGCCTGGGGGATTGATGCGACTAACGCTGAACTTGAAGACTGTCCTGATCGCCGTCGTGGTGCTCGCGGCGTCGTTTTTCGTCAGCCTGAAGGCGATGGACTGGCTGTCGCCGCGGGCGACAAATTCCGCGCCACCGGTCGCGCAATTGCCGCCGCTGCCGCCGGTCGCGAAGAGCTCAATCGTGGTGGCGCCGGTCGCCATCGCGCTGTCGGCGATCCGCGAGCAGGCCGAGAAGGCCGCGCCGCGCAATTTCGCCGGCAAGGCCGAGAACCCGATCTCACAGATCCTGCAGGACGCCGACATCGGCTGGTCCGCCGTGCGCGGACCGATGTCGGCTGCCGGCGACAAGGACGTGCTGACAATCTCGACGCCGCTCAACGGCAAACTGAACGTGACGGGCTCGCTGTCGTCGAAGGCGACCGGCGCGCTCGGCGAAGCACTCGGCAGCGTGCTCGGCGGTGACGCAGCGAAACGGATCGGCGCGGTCAACATCAAGAATCTGAACGCCAGCGCCGAAATCAAGGGCAACGTGGTCGTCACCTCGCGACCGAAGCTCGCGGCCAACTGGCACCTCGAGCCCAATCTCGGTGCCCAGGTCAATCTCGGCGACACCAACCTCAACGTCGCGGGCGCCAAGGTCAACGTACCGGCGCAGGTGAAGCCGCTGATCGACAAGAATGTCGGCGAGCAGATCAACATCGTCTCCGAGCACATCCGCAACGATCCTTCGCTGCGGGAGAACGCGAAAGTGCAATGGGCCAAGGCCTGCCGCTCGATCGCGCTGCAAGGCTCGGGCTCCTCGGCCGCGCTGCCGTCGCTCTGGCTGGAGATGAAGCCGATCCGCGCCATCGCGGCGCAGCCGCGCGTCGACGCGCAGGCCGTGACCCTGCTGATGGGCCTCGAGCTTGAGACGCGCGTCACCGCTACCCCGACCAAGCCCGACTGCCCGTTCCCCGACAAGATCTCGATCGTGCCGCCGACCGGCACCGGCGTGAACATCGGTGTTCCCATCGACGTGCCCTTCACCGAGATCAACAAGCTGGTCGCGGCGCAGATGGTCGGCCACACTTATCCCGAGGACGGCTCCGGCCCGGTGGACGTCACCGTCAAGAGCGTCAACGTGATCCCGTCGGGCGAGCGCCTGCTGATCTCGCTGCTGGTACGCGCCAAGGAGAAGAAGAGCTGGCTCGGTCTCGGCGCCGAAGCGACCGTGCACATTTGGGGCCGGCCGATGCTCGACCAGGCACAGCAGACGCTGCGGCTCGCCGACATCCAGCTCGCGGTGGAGTCCGAGGCGGCCTTCGGTCTGCTGGGGGCCGCGGCGCGCGCGGTGGTGCCGCAGATGCAACAGGCGCTGGTGCAGAAGGCGACGATTGATCTGAAGCCGATCGCCGCCAATGCGCGCGAGAAGGTCGCGGCCGTGATTGCGGACTTCCAGAAGAGCGAGGACGGCGTCAAGGTCGACGCGAAGATCGACAGCCTGACCCTCGCCGACATCGCCTTCGATTCCAAGACGCTGCGCATCATCGCGGAAGCCGGCGGCACGCTGAATGTGTCCGTAACGAAACTGTCGGGGATGTAGTGAACCTTCACTCACGGGTGTCGCCCGCGACTTGGTCGCTTGCGCCGCTGGCATTCTCGTCGGAGAATGCTAAGCTGTTCTTCGCAACCTCGAACGAGGTGCCGACGGCACTGTAGAGGACACCGCGAGGACACATGGAAGCCGGCATGGTCACGCCCGCGCCGGCGCTGGTGCGCTTTTCCGGCATTCAGAAGACCTATGATGGCGAGTTCCTCGTGGTGAAGAACCTCGATCTCGACATCAGAAAGGGCGAGTTCATCACCCTGCTCGGCCCGTCGGGCTCGGGCAAGACGACCACGCTGATGATGCTGGCTGGCTTCGAGGTTCCGACCCATGGCGAGATCTACCTCGCGGACCGGCCGATCAAGAACGTGCCGCCACATAAGCGCGACATCGGCATGGTGTTCCAGAACTATGCCTTGTTTCCGCACCTGACGATCGCGGAGAATATCGCCTTTCCGCTATCTGTCCGCAACACGAACAAGGCGGAAGCGCAGGAGCGCGTAAAGGCGGCGTTGCGCATGATCAAGATGGAAACCCTGGCGCAGCGCCGGCCCGGGCAGCTGTCCGGCGGTCAGCAGCAGCGTGTGGCGCTCGCCCGGGCGCTGGTTTTCAATCCGCAACTCGTGCTGATGGACGAGCCGCTGGGCGCCCTGGACAAGCGCCTGCGGGAGCAGATGCAACTGGAGATCAAGCAACTGCACGAGACCATGGGCATCACCGTCGTCTACGTCACCCACGATCAGAGCGAAGCGCTCACAATGTCGGACCGCATCGCCGTGTTCAACGACGGCATTGTGCAGCAGATCGACAGGCCCGACGCGCTGTATGAGCATCCGGTGAACAGCTTCGTCGCCCATTTCATCGGCGAGAACAATGTGCTGGCCGGCACTGTCGAGACAATCGAAAAGGAATATTGCCGCGTCGCGCTTGCTGGTGGCGGCGTCGTGACCGCACGGGCGATCAATGTATCAGGCGCTGGCGCATCGACCTCCCTGTCGGTGCGGCCGGAGCGAATCGCCATTGTCTCGGATGGCACCTCCAGCGAGGGGCCGAACCGGCTGCCCGCCAAGGTGCAGAACACGATATATCTCGGCGACCACGCGCTGGCCGTGCTCGATGTCGCCGGCAACCGCGAGTTCATGGTCAAGCTTCAACCGGGGGCGCGTGACAACTTAAGACCTGGCGAAAGCGTGTTCGTCACCTTCCGCCCCGAGGACTGCCTGGCCCTCGATCCCGTCTGACAACCCTGCAGCTCCAAGTGGACCGGCATCGATCAACCTCAACGCAACTCTCATGAAGAAGGAACAAGACCATGCTGAAGCGCAAGATTGCTCTGGGTTTCGCCGCGGCGCTCAGCGCCAGCGCTGCGCTGGCAACGGCCGCGCAGGCGCGTGACCTCACCGTCGTTTCGTGGGGCGGCGCGTATCAGGATGCCCAGAAGAAGGTCTATTTCGAGCCGTTCAAGAAGGCAGCGGGTGTTCCGATGAACGACGAGTCCTGGGACGGCGGCGTCGGCGTGTTGCGCGCCAAGGTACAGGGTGGCGCCGCGACCTGGGACCTCGTCCAGGTCGAGAGCGACGAACTCGCGGTCGGCTGCGAGGAAGGCCTGTTCGAGAAGATGGACTATTCCAGAATCGGCGGCGAGGCCGCCTATATCCCGCCGTCGGTCAATCCCTGCGGTGTCGGCGCCATCCTCTACGATTTCGTTCTCGGCTACGACAGGGACAAGCTGAAGGAGGCCCCCAAAGGCTGGGCCGACTTCTTCGACACCAAGAAGATTCCAGGCAAGCGCGGCTTGCGTCAGGGTCCGAAGACCACGCTGGAGATCGCGCTCATCGCCGACGGCGTCGCACCGAAGGACGTCTACAAGGTGCTGGCGACCGACGATGGCGTCGAGCGTGCGTTCAAGAAACTGGATACCATCAAGAACGACATCGTCTGGTGGAAGGCCGGGGCCCAGCCGCCGCAATTGCTCGCCTCCGGCGAGGTGGCGATGACCTCAGTCTACAATGGCCGCATCGACACCGCGAACAAGAACGACAAGAAGAATTTCGGCATGGTGTGGGACGGAGCGCTTTTCACCCTCGACAGTTGGGTCATCCTGAAGGGCAGCCCGAACAAGGACGCGGCCTACAAGTTCCTGGACTTCGCCGGCAAGGCGGAGAACCAGTCAAAACTGTCGGAGAACATTGCTTACGGCACCTCGAACAAGGACGCCGCCGCTCTGCTCGCGCCCGCCGTTCTGAAGGACCTGCCGACGGCGCCGGACAACATCAAGAACGCGGTCGAGATCAACGTTGCCTTCTGGCTCGAGAACATCGACCGCCTGACCGAGCGCTTCAACAAATGGGCAGCGAAATAGGCCGCGACAGCACCGGCGTGCGGCGCGCATTGAAAGCAGTTTCGTCGCGGCCATCCTTCGAGACGCCCGCCTTAGGCGGGCTCCTCAGGATGAGGACGGAGTGCGCGGCAGCGACTTCAGAGAGCCTCATCCCGAGGAGACCGCGAAGCGGTCGTCTCGAAGGACGAGGCGCTTGCTCAGGTTGCTCCGAAAGGCCACACGCCATTGCCACAGCCAAAATGGCGAGAGATGTCCGGTCACAGTGGGGCTCCCGGTGACGTCAGCCTCCTCAACCGGCGCCGATGCGTTGGCCACGGTGCCGCTCAAGCGCCGCCTGAAGCGGGCGGAGCGCGCGCGCCAGATCAGGGCGTTGGCACTGATTCTGCCGCTTCTGCTGTTTCTGCTCTTCACCTTCGCGGGCCCGATCGCCGGCATGCTGTGGCGCTCGGTCGATGACAGGGAGGTGCGCCGGGTTCTGCCTCAAACGGTCGCTGCTCTCGCCAACTGGGACGGCAAGGACCTGCCGGACGAAAAGGCCTACGCGGCATTGGCGAACGACATCCTGGCGGCGCGCGCCTCCGGCACCATCGCCATTGCGGCCAAGCGGCTCAACTACGCACTGAACGGCTTCCGCACGATCCTGACCAGCACAGCACGCAATCTGAAGGCGGAGCCGGAGCCCGGAACGGCCAGGGAGGCGCTGGGCAAGATCAACCCGGCCTGGCGCGAACGCACCACCTGGACGACGATCAAGGACGCCAGTGGCCCGACGACCGGCTTCTACCTTCTGTCGGCCCTCGACCTGACGCGGAACGTGGACGGCGCGATCGTCGCCGCCCCACCGGATCAGGCCATCTACCGCAACGTTTTCGCCCGCACCTTCATCATCAGCCTTAGCGTCACGGCGCTTTGCCTGATCCTTGGCTTCCCGGTCGCCTACCTGTTGGCGACGCTGCCGCCGGGCCGGTCCAATCTGCTGATGATCTTCGTCCTGCTGCCGTTCTGGACGTCGCTTCTGGTTCGCACCTGTGCCTGGATCGTCTTGTTGCAGAGCAAAGGCGTCGTGAACGACGGCCTGCTCTGGCTTGGCATCATCGACGCGCCGTTGCGCCTGATCTACAACCGCTTCGGTGTCTGCGTGGCAATGACCCACGTTCTCTTGCCGTTCATGATCCTGCCGCTGTACAGCAGCATGAAGGCGATCTCGCCTGCTTACATGCGTGCCGCCGCCTCGCTCGGTGCGCCACCGGCCACAGCCTTCCTGCGGATCTATCTGCCTCAAACCCTGCCCGGCATCGGCGCGGGAAGCCTGCTCGTCTTCATCCTGGCGCTCGGCTACTACATCACGCCGGCACTCGTCGGGGGCGCCGCCGATCAAATGATCAGCTACTTCATCGCGCTCTACACGACCGAGACCGCCAATTGGGGCCTTGCTTCGGCGTTGGGTGCGGTTCTGCTGCTCGCCACTGTTCTGCTCGCTCTCGTCTACGGAAAGCTGGTGCAGGGCCAGCAGGTCACGGGAGGGATGAAGAATTGAGCAATAGTCCCTCCCTCCGCACGCCCGGCCAGCGCATCGCGTGGACCACGACCATCGTGATCTCCACGCTGGTGTTCATCTTCCTGATCGCGCCGATCCTGGCGATCATGCCGCTGTCCTTCAGCTCGGGTTCCTACCTGACCTATCCGCTGCCGGGCCTCTCCTTGCGCTGGTATGACGACTTCATCAATTCGCCGCGTTGGATGAATTCGCTGAAGAACAGCATGATCATCGGTGTCGCCTCGACCCTGCTGTCCATGGCGCTTGGCACGCTGGCCGCGCTGGGCCTGGCGCAGTGGAACAGCCGGTTCAAACCGCTCGTGCTGGCGTTCGTGTTGTCGCCGGTCGTCGTGCCCGGTGTCATCACCGCGGTCGGCCTGTATTTCTTCTTCGCACCGATCGGACTGACCGGTACTTATCTCGGCCTGATCCTGGCCCACACCGCGCTGGCGACGCCCTTCGTGGTGATCACGGTCGGCGCGACGCTGCAAAGCTTCGACACCAATTTGGCGCGCGCCGCCGCCTCGCTTGGCGCCTCGCCGCTTTACGCGTTCCGCCGCGTGATCCTGCCGCTGATCCTGCCCGGCCTGGCGTCGGGGGCGTTGTTCGCATTCGCGACCAGCTTCGATGAGGTGGTGATCGTGCTGTTCATGGCCGGTCCCGAGCAGCGCACCCTGCCGCGCGAGATGTTCAGCGGCATCCGCGAGAACATCAGCCCGACCATCACGGCAGCGGCGGTGATTCTGACGACGGTATCGGTCATCCTCCTCGCCACACTGGAAGGCTTGCGCCGACGCAACGAGCGGCTCAAGGGCAGCAGCGCCTGACCGGCGGCGTTCTTCTTCCTGCCCCCTTGTGGGAGAAGGTAAACACCGCAGCCCCCTACTTTTTCTCAACCCTCCTCACACATCCCTGGCTTTGCCCCCGCGACGGTTTGTCGGTAGAACAATCCCCGCAACAAAGCCCAAACAACAAGACTGAGGGAGAAAACTACATGCAGAAACTCATCGCCGCCGTCGCGGCCGGCTTCGCCATCGCCGCGACCTGCGGCGCGGCGCAAGCGCAGATTTCCGACGATGTCGTCAAGATCGGCGTGCTCACGGACATGTCGAGCCTCTATGCGGACGCGACCGGCAAGGGCTCGCTTGCCGCCGTCGAGATGGCGGTCGCCGATTATGGCGCCAAGGTCGCCGGCAAGCCCGTGCAGGTGGTCGCCGCCGATCACCAGAACAAGCCTGATGTCGGCGTCAACATCGCCCGCAACTGGTACGACAACGACAAGGTCGACGCGATCTTCGATGTGCCGACGTCCTCGGTGGCGCTGCCGATCTCGGCGCTGACGCGCGAGAAGAACAAGATCCACATCAATTCCGGCGGCGGCTCGTCCGATATCACGGGCGTCGCCTGCTCGCCCAACACCGTGCACTGGACCTACGACACCTATGCGCTGTCGAACGTCGCCGGCAAGGCGATGGTGAAGCGCGGCGAGGACACCTGGTTCTTCGTCACCGCCGACTACGCTTTCGGCATGGCGCTGCAACGCGACGCCGCCAACGTGGTCAAGGAGAGCGGCGGCAAGGTGCTCGGCGAGGTCCGCCACCCGCTCAACTCGTCGGACTTCTCCTCCTTCCTGCTCCAGGCCCAGGCCTCCAAGGCCAAGGTGGTCGCGCTGGCCAATGCCGGCGGCGACACCACCAATGCGTTGAAACAGGCGGCCGAGTTCGGCCTGACGCAGGGCGGCCAGAAGATGATCGCCTTGCTCATGGAGATCACCGACGTTCATTCGCTCGGCATCAAGTCGACGCAAGGCCTGATCATCACCGACGCGTTCTACTGGGACACAAACGAGGAGACGCGCGCCTTCTCGAAGCGCTTCAACGAGAAGGTCGGTCACATGCCGACCATGATCCAGGCCGGCCTCTATTCGGCGACCATGCATTATCTGAAGGCGATCGAGGCCATCAAGACCGACGAGGCGCCGAAGGTGATGGAACAGATGCGTGCCACGCCGGTCAATGACTTCTTCGCCAAGAACGGCAAGATCCGCATCGACGGCCGCATGGTCCACGATATGTATCTGTTCGAGGTCAAGAAGCCCGAGGAGTCCAAGGGCGAGTGGGACCTCTACAAGCTGATCGCCACCGTGCCCGGCGACGAAGCCTTCCGCCCGCTCGACAAGGGCGGCTGTCCGCTGGTGAAGGGGAACTAGGGACAGCTAACCGGCCGGCGTCAATTCCTCATCCTGAAGGAGCGCGTCTTCGTGCGTCTCGGAGGATGAAGGCCCGGCCGGTGGCCTCGCCCTTCGAGACGCGCGCAAAAAGCGCGCTCCTCAGGATGAGGGTCAACAGCTCGCAATGGCGCAAAAAGACACGACAGCGCGCCCGGTGAAAACCGGGCGCGCTTCGTTTAGGCGTTCAGAAGCCCATTACTCCGAGTACTTGAACTCGGGCATCTTCTTCAGATCGTCCTTGCTCGCATTGAACACTGCGTGGTCCGGATACCACTTCGAGCCTGACGACGCCGTCGCAGTCTTGTCGGTGCCGGTCGCAGCGCCCGTGGTGGTGGTCGACTTGCTCATCGTGCCGGGTCCGCCCGGAGCCGTACCGGCGCCGGAATAGGCCACCGCCTCATTGACGAATTTCAGCTTCTCGTACGGAACGGCGACGAGATGCTCGCCCACGCCGAGAAAGCCGCCGACGCCGATCACGGCGGTCTTGATCGCTCCGCCTTTGTCCATCAGCAGGTCATTGATCGACCCGATGTTCTCGTTGGCGTCGTTGTAGATCTTCAGACCCGCCATCTTCGATGCGCGCCACTCACCCGACGCCGTCGTACTTGTCGTCGTCGCGGTGCTTGCCGCGGTTGGCGACTTGTCGGTGGTAGTCGGGTTTTGCGCAAATGCAACGGTCGCAAACAGTGCCGTGCCGGCAAGGCCGGCGGCGATCGATTTCATCAACATGGTGTCCTCTCCTTCAGCAGAAACTTGTGCGGAGAGAACAAATATGATCACCAGCAGTTCCTGAGCTACGGCAATTTCGTTGCGCAATTGCGCTGCGTTGCGACGAAAATTCCTGCGTCGCACAGGAACGTTGCGCGGTTCCCACCGACGATCTTGCGCCCTGGGATGTAGCACAATCGCGGCGAAGAACGCGCCGACCTGCGTCGCTCAGGTCAGCTCTTGTAGTCGATCAGCAGCGCAGAAAAATCCGAACTGCTCGGCGAACTCGTCGTGCTGCCATTGGTGCCGTAAGACGAACTCGACGACGATTGCGACTGCTGCAGCGCCTCGAGGAACTGCTTGAGGATATCGGCCGCGGTGGAGGTGGTCGACGTGCTGCTGGTCGAGTCCGCCGACGACGACTCCGAAGAGCTGTCATCCGGCGGCGGACCGGGCGGCGGCCCTCCCGCACCACCGGGACCGCCGGCACCGCCGGGGCCATTGGCGAAGGCGGACTGAAACACGTTCTTCAGCTCGTCGGCCTGGTCCGAGGTCAGCGTCCCGTTCGACACCTCGTTCGAGATGAGGTCGTCGATCTTCGACTTCATCTCGTCCTTGGAGGGACGCGTGCCGCTCGACTGGTCGCTCGATCGGCTCTGCTGGAGCGCTGTGTCGATGTCGGTCAGCGCCGTCGAGAGCGCCGGCTGATCCGACGACGAGACCGCGCCGGCGGAAACTTCAGATTGCAGTTCTTGCTGCAGCTTTTGCAGGGCAGACTGGTGGGTACCGGCGGAGGCCGCCGAAATCGAGGTCATGATGGCTCCGGGCTTTTTGCGGGGTTTCTTGAGTGACTCCGCCACGGTATGGTTAACGGTCTTAACGAGACCTTGCCGCTCCACTGCCGGGTGATGTCGTGGTGTTGCGGCAAAGGCCGTGGAAACAAACTGAAACAAAAATCTTCGCCTTTTGGCCCGAATCTTGGACAAACAAAGCGCATGGCCATTCCCAATCCCAACATCCTGGTCGTCGAAGACGACCGCGAAACCCGGACGTTGATTGCGAAATACCTGCGCAACAACGCCTGCAACGTCACCGCCGTGAGCGACGGCCGCGAGATGTCGCGCGCCATGGCCGATCACCGCGTCGACCTCATCATCCTCGACGTCATGCTGCCCGGCGAGGACGGCCTCAGCCTGTGCCGCAAGGTGCGCGCGGAGGCGCAGACGCCGATCATCATGCTGACCGCACGCGGCGAGGACATCGACCGCATCGTCGGCCTCGAGATGGGCGCGGACGACTATCTGGCGAAGCCGTTCAACCCGCGTGAGCTGCTCGCCCGCATCAACGCGGTGCTGCGCCGCCAGGCGTCCGCACAAGCCGCAAGCTCGATCGAAGGCGCCAGCACGCTCGCCTTCGAGGGCTGGCGGATCGATCTGCGCTTGCGCGAGCTGCGCAATCCCGAAGGCGCGCGCGTCGCGGTGACCAGCGCCGAGTTCGATCTGCTGCGGACGTTCTGCGAGCGGCCCGGTCGCGTGCTGTCGCGCGACAGTCTGCTCGACCTCACGCAGGGGCGCAACGCCGGCTCGTTCGAACGCTCGATCGACGTGCTGGTCAGCCGCATTCGCCGCAAGATCGAGCCCAACCCGGCCGATCCGACCATCATCAAGACGGTGCGCTCCGGCGGCTATCTGTTCACGCCAAGAACTGAAGCGGTAAGACCTGAAGCGGTAAACACTGAAACGGCAAGAACAGAAGCGGTCGCGGCAGCCTTGAGCATCTGACATGCGGCTTTTGGGATTTTTCCATCTCAGGAGCATCAGCGGCCAGATCGCCGCGCTCGTCGTGGTGTCGATCGTCGCGCTTCATCTCATCATCACGGCGGGTTTTCTGATTACGCGGCCGGACCGCGCGGTGGCGCCGCCGGACAGCGAGCATGAACTGGCGAATGCCGCGCTGCTGCTGTCCGCGGCCGACGCGAGCGAGCGGCCGCGCCTTCTCGCCGACATCGCGCGCGCCTTTCCGGATCTGCGGGTCGAAGCGATCGCGCCCGGCTCCGTGACGCCCAGCGGCGACAGCGAAGGCCCGCATTTGCACGGCATGCGCCGCCATCTCGGTGAGGGCTACAAGATCGTCACGCTGGCTCCGAACGGCGGCTCGTCCCGGATCGGCATCCAGCTGCCTGACGGCACAACCATCGCCGGCCATATTGAGCGGGGACGGCCGGGCTGGTTCTGGGGCAATCCCTGGATTTCGACGCTGCTATCTGCCGTGATCAGCGTGACGCTGCTTGGCGTATGGGCCGCCCATGCGCTCGCCGCGCCGCTGTCATCGTTTGCAAAGGCGGCCGAAAGCTTCAGCCTCGACGGCGCGGCCGCCCCCCTGCCCGAGCGCGGCCCGGAGGAGATCCGCTCGGTCGCGCGCGCGCTGAACCGCATGCACGAGCGGATCGCGCGGCTGATGTCGGACCGCACCAAGATGCTCGCGGCGATCAGCCACGATTTGCGCACACCGATCACGCGGCTGCGCCTGCGCGCCGAGTTCATCGAGGACGAAGGCAACCGCAAGCGCATGCTGATCGATCTCGACCAGATGCGCTCGATGCTGGAATCCGTGCTGTCGCTCCTGCGCAACGACCGCAAGGTCGAGGCGGTGACGCTGGTCGACATCGCGAGCACGCTGCAGCTCATCGCCGACCAGTTCGGCGACATGGGCCATGTCGTGCACTATGACGGCCCGCTATCTGCGACCGCCGCGGCGCGGCCCGATGATCTGCATCGCGGCGTCACCAATCTCGTCGAGAACGCCGTGCGCTTCGGCGCCGAAGTGACGATCCGCCTCGACATATCGGGCACCATACTCGTCATCGACGTCGAGGACGACGGTCCCGGCATTTCGGACGCGCGCAAGCAGGAGATGCTGGAGCCGTTCGTGCGCGGCGACGATGCGCGCACCATGGACGATTCCACCGGCTTCGGGCTCGGCCTGTCGATCGCCCGGGCGATCGCGGTCGCCCATGGCGGCGAGCTGTCGCTGCATGACCGCGAACCGCACGGGCTGATCGTGCGGATGCAATTGCCGGTGTGGCAACAGCCGCGGCTGGCCGCGTAACCTTACGCCGCGAGCGGCGGGTGCTCGACTTCCATCTCGTCAAAGATTGCCATCGCCTCGAAACGATAGCCGCAGGCGCTGCAATTCCAGAGATATGAGATGCGCCCCTCGCCCGCCTCGATCCAGTCCGGTTGCGGGATCGGCGTGCCGCATTGGGCACAGGGATTATGTCTGGGGATGTCTCCGATGTGTGCCTTCACCATGTTTGCTTTTGTCATGGCACCTCTCCCGATTTGCGCCGCTCTCATACTCGCTTTCGCGCCCGCACGCGAATAGACAGGCCCGCTGTCGCGAATGGCGGCTTCGTCTGCCTGACAACCCCTATGCCGGTCTTGCGTCGGAATGACGGCTCTGCGCTGCAAAATCGTAATCGGCGGCGTTTCGCCACATCATCGCCGCGTTCAAGAGTCCTAACGGTTCCAGTGCAGGTTACCCAAGGACCTCGGGGGACATCTGATGAAAATTTTACGTATTGCCGCGCTTCTCGCGGCCGGACTGACGTTGCCGCAGGCCGCATTCGCGGGCGAAGCGGAGTACGCCGAGATGGTCGCGGCCCATGCGCGCGCCAACGGCGTGCCGGAAGCGCTGGTGCACCGCGTGATCATGCGCGAGAGCCGCTATCAGCCCGGCCTGGTCGGTCATGGCGGCACCATCGGGCTGATGCAGATCAAGCTCGCGACCGCCCGCGGTGTCGGCTACACCGGCGATGCCGCAGGCCTGCGCGATCCCAACACCAACCTCACCTATGCCGTCAAATACCTCGCCGGCGCCTATCACGCCGCCAATGGCGATCACGCCCGAGCCGTGCGTTATTTCGCGGGCGGCTATTACTATGTCGCAAAGCGGCAGCGGCAGGAGGTCGGCCAGGTCGCCAATACGGGCGACCCTTGGCTCGAGCCGAACGGCAATCCGCAGCCGATGTTCGGCACCGTGCCGCACCGAAAGCTCGCCCAGCGCGTCGGCAACGCCCGGGCGCAGGCGCCCAGGTAGCTCTCCGTCTCCCGGACGCGCTGCAGCGTGCAACGCTGCTGCGCAGAGCCGGGACCCAGCCTACTCCCACAGCAATGGGCCCCGGCTCAGCAGCGCATCACTGCGTGCTGCGCCGCGTTCGGAGCACGAGGAGTTCCCGCCAAACGCGTTGACACAGCCCGTCACTGGCATACATTAGAGCCGTTCCGAGGGGTGCTCCGAGGAGGAGCTGAGATACCGCTAAATGGGCCAACCGGCCCAGGACCGCGGTGACCCTTTGAACCTGATCCGGGTCATGCCGGCGAAGGGACAGGGATGTTGCAGACGACCAAACGACCGGATTCTTCGATATCCATCATCGGCGCAGGCATTGCGGGCGCCTGGCAGGCCTTGTTGTTCGCGCAGGCCGGCCACGCGGTCACCTTGCACGAGCGCGGTGACGCCGAAATGACCGATGCCACCAGCCATTGGGCCGGCGGCATGCTCGCGCCTTATTGCGAGGCGGAAGTTTCCGAGCCGATCATCTCCAGGCTCGGCCTGCGCTCGCTCGCCATCTGGCGGCGCGAGCTGCCTGACACCCCCTTCAACGGCTCGCTGGTCGTCGCCCATCCGCGCGAGCGCAACGATTTTGAGCGCTTTGCCCGGATGACCGAGGGCCATCGCCGGCTCGATGCCGCCAGTCTTGCCCAGCTCGAGCCGTCGCTCGAAGGCCGCTTCCGCGGCGCGCTGTTCTTTCCGACCGAAGGCCATGTCGAGCCGCGCCGCGTGCTGCCGAAGCTGCACGAGCGCATCCGCGCCGCCGGCGGCACCATCAAGTTCGACAGCGACGTTTCCGCCGGGGATCTCGACGGCATCGTGATCGACTGCCGCGGCCTTTCTGCACGCGACGATCAGCCTGACTTGCGCGGCGTCAAGGGCGAGATGATCCTGATCGAGACGGACGAGGTGCAGCTTGCGCGCCCGGTGCGGCTGATCCATCCGCGCTGGCCGCTCTACGTGATCCCGCGCGAGGACAATCTGTTCATGCTGGGCGCGACCTCGATCGAGGCCGAGGACACCGGCGTCAGCGTGCGCTCGGCGCTGGAGTTGCTCGGCGCGGCCTATGCCGTGCATCCCGCCTTCGGCGAGGCCCGCATCGTCGAATTCGGTTCCGGCCTTCGTCCGGCTTTCCCCGACAATCTGCCGCGGATCGGCATTCGCGGCGGCAAGATCAGTGTGAACGGGCTCTACCGCCACGGCTTCCTGATCGCACCTGTTCTGGCCGAACTGACGCTCGCCTATATCGAGCGCGGCCAGATCGACAATGAGGTGATGCAATGTGCGTGATCGTCCAATGCTTGTGATCGTTAACGGCGAACATCGCGAGATAAACTCGGCCAGCGTCGACGCGCTGCTGAGCGAGCTCGACTACGAGGGCACCCATTTCGCGATCGCGCTGAACTACGACGTCGTGCCGAAAAGCCGCTGGGCCGAGACCCATCTTAAAGCCGGCGACGAGATCGAGATCATCACGCCCCGGCAGGGAGGATAATGGGGATGCGCTCGCTAAACACTCCGCTGTCATCGCCCGGCTTGATCGGGCGATCCAGTACGCCGCGACGTCTCGGTTCCAGCCGCGCGGCCGCGGCGTACTGGATCCCCGCCTTCGCGGGGATGACAGGGTCAATCGAGGAGACACCTCCCACATGGTGACCTTCTACGGCAAAATTTTCGCCTCCCGCCTGCTGATCGGCAGCGCGCTCTATCCTTCGCCTGCGATCATGCAGTCGGCGATCCGCGCCTCCGGCTCGGACATCGTCACGGTGTCGCTGCGGCGCGAATCCGCCGGCGGCAAGAGCGGCGATGCGTTCTGGAAGCTGATCCGCGAGCTCGACGTGACAGTGCTGCCGAACACCGCCGGCTGCCGCAGCGTGCGCGAAGCGGTGACGACGGCAAGGCTCGCGCGCGAATTGTTTGCGACGTCCTGGATCAAGCTCGAAGTGATCGCCGACAACGATACGCTGCAGCCCGACGTCGTCGGCCTGGTCGAGGCCGCCACCATCCTGATCAAGGACGGCTTTGAGGTGTTCCCCTATTGCACCGAGGATCTTTCGGTCGCGAACCGGCTGGTCGATGCCGGCTGCAAGGTGGTGATGCCGTGGGCCGCGCCGATCGGCAGCGCAAAAGGCATCACCAACCGCGATGCGCTAAAACTGATGCGCGAGCGGCTGCCCGATATCACGCTGGTGGTCGACGCCGGCATCGGCGCGCCGTCGCACGCGGCCGAGGCGCTCGAGCTCGGCTACGACGCCGTGCTGCTCAACACCGCCATCGCAAAAGCCGCCGATCCCGTCGCCATGGCCAACGCCTTCCGCCTCGGCGTCGAGGCCGGCCGCACTGCATACGAAGCCGGGCTGATGAACGCCCGCGATTTCGCCTCCCCCTCCACCCCTGTCGTTGGGACCCCGTTCTGGCATGCCGTATCCTGATCCGTTCTATCCCGTCGTCGACAGCCTCGCCTGGGTCGAGCGCCTGACCAAGCTCGGCGTCGGCACCATCCAGCTGCGCGCGAAAGATCTCGACGATTCGCAGTCGCTGCAAATCGTCACCGACGCGCTGGCGATCACGAACGGCACGCAAGCCAAGCTGGTCGTGAACGATTACTGGCGCGCGGCGATCGTCGCTGGTGCAAAATACCTGCATCTCGGCCAGGAGGATCTTGCGGACGCCGACCTCAAATCCGTCCGCGAGGCCGGCCTGTCGCTCGGCGTCTCCACCCATGACGAGGCGGAGCTTGAGATCGCGCTCGCCGCCAAACCCGATTATGTCGCGCTGGGCCCGATCTTCTTCACCACGCTGAAGTCGATGCGCTTCGAACCGCAGGGCATTCCAAAGATCACGGAGTGGAAGAAGCGCATCGGCCCCATCCCGCTGGTCGCGATCGGCGGCATCAAGTTCGAGCATGCCGCAGAGATCTTTGCGACAGGCGCGGATTCCATCGCCGTCGTCAGCGACGTGACGCAAAATGCCGACCCCGATGCGCGGGTGCGGCAATGGCTCGGCCTGTCCGCGGAGGCGGCGTGATGAGCCTCGCTCAGACTTTTCCCCGTCACCCCTGCGCAACGGCGGAGCCGTTGTCGCTGGAGGTGGCCGCTTCTTCAGCGGCCCTCGAAGGGCGACGGCCCGGCTCCATCCTTCGAGGCTCGCAGGTGCTCGCACCTCAGGATGACGAACAGCACGCGACGACGCAAAATCATATTCAAAGGAGGATCCCATGAACATCCGCTCCAACCCTGAAAAAACCATCCCCGCCGTCACCACCGGCCCGCTGCCCTCGTCGCGAAAAATCTTCGCCTCGCCCGATGCCGCGCCTGATATCCGCGTGCCCTTGCGCGAGATCATCCTCTCTGAGGGCGCCGGCGAGCCGAACCTGCCGGTCTACGACACCTCGGGCCCCTACACCGACCCAAGCGTGACCATCGACGTCAACGCCGGTCTCGCGCGCGGCCGCAAGGCCTGGGTGCTGGAGCGCGGCGGCGTCGAGGAATATCAGGGCCGGCAGATCAAGCCGGAGGACAATGGCAGCGTCTCCACCGACAAGGCCGCGCGTGCCTTCTCCGCCTATCACCAGCCGCTGCGCGGCCTCGACGGCAACATGATCACGCAGCTCGAATTCGCCCGCGCCGGCATCATCACCAAGGAGATGATCTACGTCGCGGCGCGTGAAAATCTCGGCCGCAAGGAGCAGCTCGGGCGCGCCGAGGCAGCGCTTGCCGACGGCGAGAGCTTCGGCGCAGAGGTCCCCGCCTTCATCACGCCGGAGTTCGTCCGCAGCGAGATCGCGCGCGGCCGCGCCATCATTCCCTGCAACATCAACCACAGCGAGCTCGAGCCGATGATCATCGGCCGCAACTTCCTGACCAAGATCAACGCCAATATCGGCAACTCGGCAGTGACTTCGTCGGTCGAGGAAGAGGTCGAGAAGATGGTGTGGGCGATCCGCTGGGGCGCCGACACCGTGATGGACCTCTCCACGGGCCGCAACATCCACACCACCCGCGAATGGATCTTGCGCAACGCCCCGGTGCCGATCGGCACCGTTCCGATTTATCAGGCGCTGGAGAAGTGCGACGGCGATCCGGTCAAGCTAACCTGGGAGCTCTACAAGGACACGCTGATCGAGCAGTGCGAGCAGGGCGTCGACTATTTCACCATCCACGCCGGCGTGCGCCTGCAGTACATCCACCTCACCGCCAACCGCGTCACCGGCATCGTGTCGCGCGGCGGCTCGATCATGGCGAAGTGGTGCCTGGCGCATCACAAGGAAAGCTTCCTCTACACCCATTTCGACGAGATCTGCGACCTCATGCGCAAGTATGACGTCTCGTTCTCGCTCGGCGACGGCCTGCGTCCCGGCTCGATCGCCGATGCCAACGACCGCGCGCAGTTCGCCGAACTGGAGACGCTCGGCGAGCTGACCAAGATCGCGTGGGACAAGGGTTGCCAGGTCATGATTGAAGGCCCCGGCCACGTGCCGATGCACAAGATCAAGATCAACATGGACAAGCAGCTCAAGGAGTGCGGCGAAGCGCCGTTCTACACCCTCGGGCCCCTGACCACCGACATCGCGCCGGGCTACGACCACATCACCTCGGGCATCGGTGCGGCCATGATCGGCTGGTTCGGCTGCGCCATGCTCTGCTACGTCACGCCGAAGGAGCATCTCGGCCTGCCCGACCGTAACGACGTCAAGGTCGGCGTCATCACCTACAAGATCGCCGCCCACGCGTCCGATCTCGCCAAGGGCCACCCGGCCGCACAGCTGCGCGACGACGCCCTCTCCCGCGCCCGTTTCGACTTCCGCTGGAGCGACCAGTTCAACCTCGGCCTCGACCCCGAGACCGCGAAAAACTTCCACGACGAGACCCTGCCGAAGGAAGCCCACAAGGTCGCGCATTTCTGCTCGATGTGCGGCCCAAAATTCTGCTCGATGAAGATCACCCAGGACGTGCGGGATTATGCGGCGACGCTGAACGATCCGAACGGTGTGGGGATGTCGATGAGCGGGACCGCCGAGGACGGCATGGCCAAGATGAGCGCGAAGTTCAAGGAGATGGGCGAGAACTTGTATCTGGATGCGGAGAAGGTGAAGGAGAGCAATCGGGTGTTGTGAGCTCTGCGCTCGTCATGCCCGGGCTTGCTCGGGCATCCATCGGAAACGAAGCCGGGCGAGAGCTCGGCTTCATTTCTGATGGCATCCATCTAGGTGTGCAGCTTGAGAATTTGGGTGGGACCGGCACGATACTTGAAACCACAACGGACGCCTCATAACCTTGAGAGCAGAAAGGTGCTTTCCATGGCCAAAGCGGCGAATGGATCGATAGACTGAAAGAGCCCGGAGCGCTCATTCGGGCTACTGCCTGGATGTCTGACGTGCCCGAGCACACCCTGTACCGCCTCCCCGACCAACTTCGCGAAAACCTCCGCCTCGTCTTCGTCGGCACCGCCGCCAGCACGCGGTCGGCCGGCCTCGGGCACTACTACGCCCATCCTGGCAACCGCTTCTGGCGCGCGATTCATGAGGCCGGGATCACGCCGCGGCGCTATCAGCCGGGCGAGTTCGCGGCGCTGCTTGACCTCGGGATCGGCTTCACCGATCTCTCCAAGTCTGGCGCCGGGATGGATCACCAGATCGAGGCCGCGTCGATCGACGTGCCGGGATTCAGGGCCAAGATCGAAAAGTATCGGCCGAGGACGATTGCGTTCACGAGCAAGAAGGCTGCGAGCTTGTTTTATGGCAGGTCGTCGAGCGTAATCTCACTTGGACGGCAGCAAGCCGACGGGAGCTTGCCGGAGATATTCGTGCTCGCCTCACCGTCGGGTGCAGCGTCCGGTCACTGGACGCTGGAGCCGTGGCGCGAGCTTGCGGCGTGGCTCGGTTTGCCGGACGCTCAACACCCACCGACCTCATCCTGAGGAGCCTGCGAAGCAGGCGTCTCGAAGGATCGCCGCGGGCGAGATGCGGGCCTGCATGGTTCGAGACGGCGCTGCGCGCCTCCTCACCATGAGGGGTGCCGCTTGCGCCTCAGGAGCGTAGCGCGAGACGTCAAGAAACCGTCTTCTTCAACAACGGCTGATCCTCTTTGACATCTGCTCTGCATTCCGCCTCCCAGGGGAAGTGTCGATTGACGTCCTGCCAGATGATCTGGAGGCAGGGGAATGCGAGCCGGGAGTTGGAGTAGAACCAGACCGCCGTGCCGAGATATTCGGGGTAAGCCTTGAACGGCACTTGCCAGAAGCCGAGCTTGTAATCGTTCTCCAGAAGATCACCGCAGATATCGCCGTCGACGAATGTGTGCCCCTCCGCCACGCGATCGCGAACAAGATTGATGATCGCCTGCGCGTTCTCCGAGCGCTGGCCGAAGATGATCAGCTCGGGGTGGCCGTAGTTCAGAAAGAGGCCGATTGAAAATGCAAACGGCGGATTGGCGTCCGGAATGCCGACGATATGGCAGCCATGATTGCGGACGTTGCGAAAAATGGCCTCGTCCGGCGCTCCATCGGGCTTGGGCCATTCGAAATTGTCCAGCATGCGCGGCGACACGGCATTACTCCTCGAATAACTCCTTGAACAGTGTCTTCGCGCGTTCAAGTCCCTCAGGCGTGAACACCACCGACTTCACCTTGCCGACGGGATCGTCAATCATGCCCTTTTCATGAAGACGGTCGAGCACATCCCAATCGAATCCCTTCCATGCCCGATACTGACCGTGCAGGGTCAGATAGAGCAGGGCCAGCGCGGCGTCGTCGATCTTGTCCTTGTTGATTGCCATCTCGCAATCCTCGTGAGCAGTTTCGCGTATCCTATTGGGCAATCCGGAATCCGCAATGCCCCCCGGCACGTGCTGGCTCGTTCAAATGATCGCAGTATGACCGCAACCGTCATTGCGAACGAAGCGAAGCAATCCAGACTGCCGCCGCGAACAGGCTCTGGATTGCTTCGCTCCGCTCGCAATGACGAAAGGTGTACGACCGCCGCGGCCGGGTCGGCTGCTACCGCATCACTCACACCCGCCGACCTCATCCTGAGGAGCCTGCGAAGCAGGCGTCTCGAAGGATCGCCGCGGGCGAGATGCGACCCTGCATGGTTCTCCGAGCGATGCGAAGCATCGTCCGGAGACGGCGCTGCGCGCCTCCTCACCATGAGGATCTGGCTTCGCATACGCCCCAGGAAATCCAGATAGTCTGTCGGAAACCGTCCCCGCCAATCGTCCTCTGGACACAACGCGACACCACCCCGGAGCCCGCCAAATGCCCCCCATCATCACCGCCTTCGAAAGCTCGCCCGATCGCGGCAGGGGACAGGCGCGCGACATGCGCGTGCGCTGGGCGCTCGAGGAGGTCGGCCAGCCTTACGACGTCCGTCTGGTTTCGTTCAGGGACATGAAGGCGCCGGCGCATCGCGCGCTGCATCCGTTCGGACAGATCCCGACCTATGAGGACGGCGATCTCACGCTCTTCGAGTCCGGCGCGATCGTGCTCCATGTCGCCGAGCGCCATGCCGGGCTGCTGCCTGACGACGCCAACGCCCGGGCGCGCGCGATCGCGTGGATGTTTGCCGCGCTGAGCACGCTGGAGCCGCCGATCGTCGATCTCGGGATGGCCATGCTGTTCGAGCGCGACAAGAGCTGGTACGAGGAGCGCCTGCCTATGCTGCAGGATCGCGTTCGTATCAGGCTCGGCGAATTGTCCCGTCGCCTCGGCGATGCCGATTGGCTCGACGGCGCGTTCAGCGCCGGAGATCTCATGATGGTGACCGTGCTGCGCCGGTTGAACGCATCGGGCCTGCTGGACGAATATCCAGATATCGCCGCCTATGTCGCCCGCGGCGAAACGCGGCCGGCCTTCAGGCGCGCTTTCGACGCCCAGTTGGCGGTTTTCATCGCCGCATCGAAGGGTTCGTAGGGGCGGTTAGCACCCTAGAGATCGAAATTGGTCGGCAGCATCACCACGTCACGAATTGTCATGCCGCGCGGCCGCGTCAACATGAACATCACGACGTCAGCCACTTCGCTGGCTTTCAGCAGGCTTCCCGATTCCCTGGCTTCCTTCAGCTTCTCCGGCGGCCAGTCCGCGAGCAGGGCGCTGACGACCGGACCGGGCGAGATCGAGCCGACGCGGATGCCGTGCTTGAAGACCTGGCGCCGCACCGTCTGGACAAAGCAGTTGATCGCCCATTTGGACGACGCACGCATAGACCGGCTCCCATGGCGTCGGAAAATGCGCCGCCAGCGAACTCGTGACGATGATGTCGCCGGTCCGGCGCGCGATCATGTGCGGCAGCACGTCGTGCACGTTCTTCATCACGACGTTGACATTCAGGTTCAGCATCCGGTCGATCGCCATGGTGTCGGCATCGACCAGATCGCCGCCGACATAGGTGCCGGCATTCGCATGCAGGATGTCGAGCTGGCCGGCCTTCTCCAGAACGCGCGGCAGCAGCGTTGCGCAATCCTTTGGGTCCAGCAGGTCGACCAGCAGCGGGATCACTGCGTCGCCATGCTTGTCGCCGAGCGCCTTCAGCGCGGCCTCGTCGCGGTCGACCATCACCACGCGCGCGCCCGCGGCCAACATCGCCTCGGTGCTGGCCAATCCGATGCCCGACGCAGCGCCGGTCACGGCCGCAACCTTGCCTTCCAAGTCTCTCGCCATAGGGATCCCCATCTTGCCGAGGCCAGCAGGATCCGGAGTATAGCGATCCGTGGCGGCGTTGTCGGGGACAAACCGGCGACGATGCCATCGTCCGCCGAAGGAGGCGGCGCACAAAGCGCGGGACTGTTGCAAGCCCGTCACTGCGGCGATACGACTTCAGCTCGAGGAGCATCCCATGCTGACCCTCTATTCCTATCCAGACCTGTTCGGCGTCGCCGACAATAACGGCTACGGCCTCAAGGTCTATGCCTTCCTGAGGCTCGCGGGCGTGCCGTTCGTGCATGAGCACGTGTTCGACGCCTCCGCCGCGCCGCGCGGGCAGCTGCCCTATATCGTGGATGACGGCGAGACGATCGGCGACAGCGAGACCATCATCGCGCACGCGATCGCGAAGTACCGCCTCACCATCGATGCAGCGCTAACTGCGGAGCAGAGGCGGACCAATCATCTCGTCACGCGCATGCTCGACGATCTCTACTGGGTGATGTCGTATTCGCGCTGGAAGGACGAGCGCTATTATCCGGCGTTTCGCGACGCCTTCATCGCGCAGCACAAGCAGATCGACGCGACAGGATTCGAGAAGGCGAAGGCGTATAATTCGCAGCGCTATCATTTCCAGGGCATCGGCCGCTATACGCCCGAGCAGGCTTACGCGCGGGGGCTCGCCGATCTGCAGGTGCTGGCCGAGATCGTGCCGGCGACCGGCTTCGTGCACGGCCAGGCGCCGACCAGCGTCGATGCCGGCATCTACGGCTTCATCGCCAACATCTATTACTTCCCGATCGCGACACCGCTGAAGGCGTTCGTCGATGCGCATGAAAACCTCGTCGCGCATTGCGGGCGGATTCATGCGGCGGTAACGCCGCAACCACAGACCTCATCCTGAGGAGATCGCGAAGCGATCGTCTCGAAGGATGGCCGCGGGCGAGACGGGCCCGCATGGTTCGAGACGGCGCTACGCGCCTCCTCACCATGAGGGTCTAACACCGCAATGAGGGGCACGGTGCTTGCGCGCCTTTGCCCCCTCTACATGCCCTACCGCATCGTGATCGCGAGCCCGCTCAGATCCGCATTCGCCATCAGGCCTACCTGTGTGCCGGACAGCTCGAGCACGGCGCCCTTCTGGTTGGACAGCACGATCGCACGCGCGCCGCGGCCCACTGCGATGCCGGCACCGGCGGCGCCGTAGACGCCGGCGATGTCGGAGGGCCGGTTGATGTTGGAGACGCGGCCGCGCAGCACGGTTTTGGAGCCGCCGAAGACCAGGCCGTAATCGAGCCCGCCGGTCGAGAGCGAATAGGAGCGGCCGCGGAAGCTCAGCACGCCCGAGCCGCCGGACCCGCCGATGATCCAGCCCGCCTTGTAGATCGTCAGCACCACGGTGCCGCCGTCGGCCAGCGCCGAGGTCGAGAGGCCGGCAAGCGCGGCAATGCCGAGCAGCGCGGCGCGGAAGGCGGATGCGATCTTCATGGGTGTCTCCGGGGGCTATTTTTCAAAGAGGGAATCGAATCAGACGCGGCGAATGTATCCGATGCATCGCGGCGGCAACATGATGGGGTGGGCGTGAATCGCGGTCTGTAGCACACGCTCAACTGTCATCGTCCGGCTTGACCGGACGATCCAGTATTCCAGAGATCGCGGTGGGATACCGAGACGCCGCGGCGTACTGGATGCCCCGGTCGAGCCGGGGCATGACGGCGGAGTTTGGCGCGACCAGGCACCACTGCCATGATGCCATTCTGCCCCTGTTTTGCCCGACGGAGCAAATGAATATTTTGCTTTTCCCGAAAACAAAAAAGATCAACGATTTCTGCTTGATGCCTACTGTGCATGGGGTTGTTTTCGCGTTTTTTGTTGGAGCGGGCCCGACCTGCCGCTACGCTTACCGCCTCCAGCCGTCCATCCGAGGTGATCCATGCCGATCCAGCATTTCGCACCCCCGCCGCACGTCAAGGCGCCGCCGCTGTCCTTTGCCACGCGCGCCGGTGATCTCCTGTTCGTCTCCGGCATTCCCGGCTTCGACGCCGGCGGCGCGCTGCCCGACGCCTTCGAGGCGCAGTTCGCCAACGTCGTCGTCAACATCAAGCGCGTGCTGGAGGAGGCCGGCGCCGGCGTCCGCGATCTCGTCAAGGTCAACGTGCTCCTGACCCGCGCCTCCGACGTCGCCGCCATGAACGCGCTCTACGCCGGCGCCTTCGGCCCACCACCCTACCCCGCCCGCACCACCTGCGTGGTCCAGGCGCTGCCCGATCCGAAGATGCTGATCGAGATCGAGGCGGTGGCGTCGCTGGCCAAGGGGTAATCAAGCGACAGTCAAGGAATAAGGGTCGACCGAACAGCCGACGAACGGCTGACATATCCGTGAACGGTCGCCGCCCCGCTTGCCAGCCGCGCAGATTTGCCGCACCAGTTTCCTTCTCACGTTCCCATCAGGAGATATTTCATGCGTCGCGTTCTCGCCCTCTGTGCCGTTGCCGGCATCGCCACCTCCGTGTTCGCCGTGCCGGCCTCTGCCGCGGTCGGCTATTACGTGATCCGCTGGGACAACACCGGCATCTGCCAGGTCTGGAACGAGGACCTCAAGTACAAGCCGTTCCAGTGGGGTGTCTCGACCTACAAGGTCGTCAGCAAGCCGCTCCCGACCTTCACGGCCGCCTCGGACCTGCAGATCAAGCTGCGCGCCGAGCGCCGCTGCACGCTCTAGGCCTTACGCGACAGATCATATTTTGAGGGCGGATTGCGCAAGCGGTCCGCCCTTTTCCTTTTGGACGCGCCGCTGGTTTTCGGCCGAGGTCACGCATTTTCCGCGCACGCGCTTTGAACCTGGCCTCCTGGCGGAACTACTCACATCTTGTCCGGGACGCGCCCCAAAAAGCGTGTCTCGCACCACCCCTCCCCTGCAAGGATGCGATGCTAGCATCCTTGCCCGCTCGTTTTTTCACCTCGTGGCTTTGGAGCCAATCGATGCGCGCACCGGCGACAGCAACGATTCTCGCCGCATCGTTCCTGCTCGCTGCAACGGCGTACGCGCAGGCCCCGCAATCCTTTCGCGTGATCTCGCCAATCTTCGGCCAGCTGGTCAGCTTCGCGATGCCGTCGAATTTTTCCGCGGTGTTCGAGAACACCGCGGGCGGCCACTACATCCGCGAGGCGGTGCTGAAGGGCGAGACGCCGGAACGCTGGACCGAGATGATCACCGTGACAGGCGAGAAGGGTATGACGCTCACTCCAGGTTCATCGCCGGAGAAATTCGCGGGGTCGATCGCAAGCAGTTTCAAATCCGCCTGCCCCGACAGCTTTGCGGCAAGGCCGCTCGGCACCACCACGTTCGGCCGCTTCGAAGGTTTCGTCGCCGTGATCGGCTGCGGCCGCGTCGACAGCGGCCCGACCCGGCACAGCGAAACCGCACTCCTGGTCACGCTCAAGGGCACGACCGACTATTACACCATCCAGTGGGCCGAGCGCGGCCCCGAAAGCGACGAGCCGCCGGTGAACGACGACCGCTGGCAGGCGCGTTTGCGCCACTCAGCCCGATCGAGCTCTGCCCGATCGTAGCGGGCGAAGCCGCGCCCTATCGGAGTTGCGTGAACAAGAGCTGAGCTCTCACACGTCCTTGTACGCGCGGGGATGGATCAGGACATCGCGCGCGGCGGCGAGGTCGATGAAGGCTTCGGCGCTGCCGCCCTGGTCGGGGTGCATGCCCTTGGCCGCGCGGCGATAGGCCTGGTTGATGTCCTCGCAGGTGAGCTGCACGGCGAGCGGCAGGCCGAGCACCTTGCGGGCGCGATCCTCGCTGGACAGTTTTTTCGGCATGGCGTTGCGGCGGCCGAAGCGCGGCGCGGTGAGATCATGAACGACCTCGAGGACCACGCCGATGCGGCGCTGGGCCGCCAGCGTGACGCTGTGATCGTCATTGTCTACGGCCTGGCGCAGCACCGGAAGCGCCTGCTCGGCCGCCAGCCGCAGCATGGTATCGGTGCTCATCCGCACGATCTCGGCGACGAGCCGGCCCGCCTCGGCCCAATCGGCGCCTTGCGACGACCGCAGGCGTTCGAGTGCCAGTTTCCAGGATTCAAGCCGTTCCATCATGCGCGCAACGTTTAGCAATGAAGATCAGTATGCCAAGGCCGCCGTTTCCGACCCCTTAATTTCGGGTTAGCCTTTCATGAAACTTAGAAGCGAAATCGGGAGGAAATTGTCATGGCATTGCTCGCTAACCATATCGCCGTCGTCACGGGCGCCGGTTCCGGCATTGGCCGGGCAATCGCGGAAGGCTACGCACGCGAAGGCGCGCGGATCGTGCTGCTCGACGTCAACGCCGACACGGTCGCGGCAGCCGCCGAGGGAATCCGCAAGGCCGGCGGCAAGTCCGAGAGCTTTGCGCTCGACGTGACCAAACGCGACGACTGTTTTGCGCTCGCCAAGCAGGTCGCCGACAAGGTTGGGCAGGTCTCGATCCTCGTCAACAATGCCGGCATCACCCGCCGCAACGCCTTCACCGCGGAGCCGGAGACAGTGGCGAAGGACTGGAACGACATCATCTCGCTCAACCTCAACGGCGTCTTCAACATGACGCAGGCGTTCCTCAGCCCGTTGCGCGCAGCTAAGGGTCGCATCGTCAATATCGGCTCGATCCAGTCCTTCGTGCATCTGCGCACGCCGAGTTCGGCGGCCTACACCACCTCGAAGCACGGCGTGCTCGGCTTCACCAAGGCGCTCGCGGTCGAGCTCGGCAAGGAGGGCGTGAGCGTCAATGCGATCGGGCCGGGCTTCATCGAGACCAACATCAACGCCAATGTGCGCGCGACGAATCCGGCGCTGGTGCAGGCCTTCGTCGATCACACCCCGCTGGCGCGCACCGGCAAGCCCGAGGACATCGTAGGCCCCGCGATCTTCCTCGCGTCGGATATGTCGGCCTACGTGACGGGAACGATCGTGATGGTGGACGGCGGATACCGGAAGGTGTGAGCGGGGCGAGATAGGCCCGCATCACGATGCATCTCGCGCCAATCGCGGCGCCTTCGCGGCAATCCTGAGGTCAATTGGTGCGATCGCCCGCGGTTAACCTTTCATTAACCAAACCCGCCCACCGTAGATCTACGGCTTGGGGGTCGTTGGTTCTCGATCCGCTTCCAAAGATGGAAGCGGGCGTCGATCGGGAGGTGTTTTGATGGCCACTGTTCATGTCGCTACGTCCGAACCGGGCGCGCAATTCCTTGCCCCGAACCAGATCGTTCCGCTGCTGATCGGCGCGACCGTCGACGAGGTCGAGCGTGAGCTCGTGCTCCAGACACTCGCGCGCTGCGACGGCAACCGGACGCGCGCGTCGCGCGTGCTTGGCCTGTCGGTGCGCACGTTGCGCAACAAGATCAGGATCTATGCCGCCTCCGGCATCGAGGTCCCTGCCTATCACGACTAGCGCGTGACGTGCAGCCGATTGATGTTGATCAAACCCTGCGCAATGCCGGGCGGAATTGCCGCTGCCGTCAAAGGCCGCTAAGTAGCTGGCTTCCGCAGAGGGAGCAGTGGCGTGGCAGACGAACAAAAACGGCAGGGACCGCGCGGACGTCAGGGCGAGCCGGGACGGCCGGGACCACAGGGTCATCCAGGCAAGCGGGGACGGGACGGCACGCGCGGCAAGCCCGGGCCAGAGGGCAAGCCGGGCCCGATCGGAAAGGCCGGACCGCTGGGCAAGCCCGGCCCGCAAGGCAAGCAGGGCGAAGCCGGCGCGCGCGGGGCAGCCGGAGCGCAGCGATCAGCTGGCCCACAAGGTCCTGCCGGCCCGCAGGGCCCGCGTGGTGAAGCCGGGCCTCCGGGCCAATTGCCGTCGATCGAACAAGTGTTGCCGTGGCTCGATCAGCTTTTCGACGCCTGGGACGAACGCCGCCGCCAGCGCGAGCATGAAGCTGCCGAGCGCGAGGCGCTGGAGGCCGCCGTGCAGGAGGTCGACGACGTGCCCCTCGATGACGGGGACGACGGCAGCGAAGGCGATGATCACAGGAAGAAGAAGAAAAAGAAGAAGCACGGCCACAAGGACTGACAGACGAATCTATTTCGTCCCGTTCTCGCGTCGCGGCAGCATGCCCATGCGCTTGAACTGCCAGCGCATCGCGCGGTACCAGAGATAGCCGACTGCTGCGCCGCAGAAGGCGAGGACTACGATGCTCGCGCTCGAGGACGAGCCGCTCCACCAAGTCATCCACGCGGTCCACAGCAGCGTGAAAACGATGGCACCTGCTTTCAGCGGAAGAAGGGGGCGGCTCATGGTCGTGCTCCGAGGTGTCAAAAGCCCGGCGAATATCATCGCGCGTTGAATCCGCTTTCACCGTGAGGCAGATCACGGAATGACGTTCGAGGCCGCCTAACCGAAACGCAGCCGCGAGCGTTCCTTCGCCTTTTCCGCCTCGACTTCCCGATCGCGCGCCGGCGCATGAGTGTGCAGCGACGTCAGGAGTTTTCGCGCGACCTCCGATACCTCCGCCACGGCGCGGTCGAAGGCCGCCTCATTGGCCTGCGACGGCTTATTGAAGCCGGACAGTTTTCGCACGAACTGGATCGCACTGGCGTGGATCTCATCCTCCGTCGCCGGCGGCTCGAAATTGAACAGCGTCTTGATGTTGCGGCACATGCAGTCTCTCCTGATGCTTCCCTTGAAGACGATCGACGAAAGCGAAATCCTACATCCTTCCGGACAGTTCTGCTAAGTTCCGCCGCAACGCGGTCGCCGACCATGAGCCGCATGGGGAAATCGACATGAAAGCTTCTTGCACGGCGCTGTCAGCCATCCTGTTGTTCGTCTCGTTGTCGGCCATCTCGACATCCGCATTGGCGGCCGATTATCCGGCGCCGAAGCAGGGCAACTGGATCGCCAGGGATTTCAAATTCCACACCGGCGAGACCATGCCGGAGCTGAAGCTGCACTACACCACCGTCGGCGAGCCCTCGGGCCAGCCGGTGCTGGTGCTGCACGGCACCGGCGGCTCGGGCGCGAGCATGCTGTCGCCCGCCTTCGCCGGTGAGCTGTTCGGCGCGGGGCAGCCACTCGATGCCTCCAAATATTACATCATCATCCCCGACAATATCGGCCATGGCAAATCGTCAAAACCGTCCGACGAGATGAAGACGAGCTTTCCGAAATACGATTACGACGACATGGTCGAGGCGCAGTATCGGCTGGTGACGGAAGGGCTCGGGGTCAAGCACCTGCGGCTCGTCATCGGTAATTCGATGGGCGGCATGCAGACCTGGATGTGGGGCGAGAAATATCCGAAGGTGATGGACGCGTTGGTGCCGATGGCCTCGCAGCCGACCGAGATGGCGTCGCGCAACTGGATGATGCGGCGGATCATGCTCGACACCATCCGCAGCGATCCCGACTACAATGGCGGCAACTATACCGGCCAGCCGCGCATGATGAAATACGCGATCGCCGCCTACGGCATCGCGAGCATTGGCGGCACGCTGGCCTATCAATCGCAAGCGCCGACGGCAGCCAAGGCCGACAAGATCGTCGACGATCGGCTGGCCATGCCGATCGCGGCAGATGCCAACGACTTCCTCTACCAGTGGGAGTCCTCGCATGACTACAATGCCGGCGAGAAGCTGGAACAGATCGAGGCCTCGCTGCTGCTGATCAATTCTGCCGACGACGAGCGCAACCCGCCCGAGACCGGCATCACGGACGCTGCGATGAAGCGGGTCAAGAATGGGCGTCTCTACCTGATTCCAGGGAGCACCGAGACGCGCGGCCACGGCACCACGGGCAACGCAAAATTCTACAGCGAGCAAATCCAGCAATTGCTGCAAGCTGTGCCGCAGCAAACGACTGAATCGGTGCGCCGCTGATTTTGCATCGCATCAACAACCATTGACGCCGCGCATTATTTGAGCATGCAATGCGCTGACAGCTCGGGCTTAATCGGGTCAACGATACGAATTGGCGCGCGGGACAATCGCGCGTCCCGCCCGACATCCGCGCCTGGTTCAAGAGCGTGATTGCACCGAACGGCGTGCCCTGCTGCGACGTCTCCGACGGCCATCGTACCGACTACGACGTGCGCAGCGGCGCCTATTGGGTGCCGATCGAGGGACAATGGATGCAGGTGCCCGAGCGCGCCATCATCATCAGCTGCTTCGTGCCGGCGGATGCGGTGTAGCAGACGGCAGACCCGAATTTCATTGGCTGGAAATGGTCCAATCAGATAGTTTGACGCGAAGCTGAAGCGGAGGCACGCCGTTGACTGATCTTTGCGCCGAAGACCTCGCCACCATCTATGCCCAGCCGAGCCCGCGCGTGATCGCGAAAGCGCGCCCCGCGATCGATACGCACGCGAAGAAATTCATCGAGATGTCGCCGTTCTGCGTGCTCGCGACATCGGGCGTGGACGGCAGCGTCGATGCCTCACCACGCGGCGGCGGCGTTGGCTTCGTCCACGTCGCCGGCCCCAACCAGCTGCTGATGCCTGATCGCTCCGGCAACAACCGCATCGACAGTTTTCGGAACGTCGTCGAGGGCTCGGGCTTCGTGCATCTGTTGTTCTTCGTCCCCGGCATCGACGAGACGCTGCGCGTCGGCGGCCGCGGCACACTGTCCGCCGATCCGGACCTGCTCGCCTCGATGGTGGAATTCGGCAAGCCGCCGCGCGCGGTGCTGAACGTCGCCGTCGGCGAAGTCTATTTCCACTGCGGCAAGGCACTGATGCGCTCGAAGCTGTGGTCATCCGAGAAGGTGCCGCGCTCGGTGATGCCGAGCATCGTCGAGGTGGTCCATGAGCAGACCGGCCTTGGTGAGCCGCAGAGTCAGGAGATCGTGGAAGAGCTCTACAAGACGCAGTTGTAGTTGGCGTCCTAAACTGTCGCCCCGGCCTGGCGCGCAATTGCGAACCAGGCCGACATGAAATTTTGTGGCAGCGCTAACGCCCCAGACTAATGCCCCTCGCCCTCGAGCCCGCCGACGTGCTTCTGGGTGTAGAGTTCGAGGCCGATGCGGCCGATCAAATCTAGCTGGGTCTCGAGGAAGTCGATGTGGTGCTCCTCGTCGCTCATCAGCTTCTCGAACAGGTCACGCGTGACGTAGTCCTTGACGCTGTGGCAATAGGTTGCCGCTTCCTGATAGAGCGCGCGCGCGCTCATCTCGGCGGCGAGATCGCAATCGATGATCTCCTTGACGTTCTGGCCGATGCGCAAGGGATCGAGCACCTGCATGTTCGGAAAGCCGTCGAAGAACAGGATGCGCTCGGTGAGCTTGTCGGCGTGCTCCATCTCCTCGATGGACTCCTTGCGCCAGACCTTGGCCATGTCCCGCAGCCCCCAATTGTCGAGGAAGCGATAGTGGAGCCAGTACTGGTTGATCGCAGTCAGCTCGTGACGCAGTGCCTTGTTGAGATAGTCGATAACTTTTGCGTCGCCCTGCATGATGCACTCCAGATCTTGCGTCCAAATCGGCTCTGCACCGAATTTAGAATGCTTCTAAATGAGTTTAAGGACGGGGGCAACCGGCTACGGGGACGCAGCCGGGATAAAGCTCAGCCGAGGTTGCGGAAGTTTTCAGCAGGCCGCGAGGGCAAACTGGGCGGGCCCGGCCGTCTCGTCGTTGGCGGCCACGGTGTGGTTGTGGGGGCAGCCGGAGCAGCAGGACTTGGCACACGGGCCGAGCGCTTCGTCGATGATGGTCTTGATCGTCCGCGCGCAGCGGCCGCATTCGGCGCTACAGCCGAGACACCCATAAACCTGCTTGGCATGGCGCATGGCGTCGTCGGACTCGGCGACGGCGGCGCGGATGTCGTCATCGCTTAGCACGTTACAGGAACAAACGATCATGGAAGCAGCAGGCCCTTCGGTGATGCGCCATCATCGATATTTAAGAGGCCGTCCGGATGCAAAAGGAAAAAGCGGTATTTGAAGCTATTCCAAACTGGCCCGGAACAGCCTAGAACGGCTCTAAAATAGGGCGTTGCGCTGGATCAATTTCGCGGCAGACCTAGTCGCCCTCGCCCCTCCACCACCATCGCCGCCGCCTCCGTCTCCGCAATCCCGTCGGCCCCGGCGAGGGTGCCGTTCATTGATCATTCAAACGAAGTATGGAACCTTGCCCCAAAGAGTTCCCGCGTGTTTGTTCGAAAGGTCCAAGCCAATGAAGAAGTCGCTCCTGGCAATTGCTGCCGTCGCCACCCTGGCCCTGACGGCCGGTACACCCGCCCATGCGCAGCGCGGCGTTGCTGCGGGCGTGGCAGCCGGAATCATCGGCGGCGCCATTGTTGGCGGCGCATTGGCCTCCCCGTATAATTACGGACCTGGTCCGGGTTACGGATATGGTCCGGGCTACGGCCCCGGTTACTACCCGCCCCGCTATTACGCGCCGGGTCCCGGCTATGTCGCCGACGACTATTACGGCAACGGCTGCGTCTGGCAGAAGCAGCGCTTCTGGGACGGTTATGCGTGGCGCGCCCGCCGCGTCAGAGTCTGTGGCTGAGTCGCGCCAAGCCGTTCATTCCGGATGCGCCGTTCATCTCGGGGCCTGAAAAAGACCGCTTTTTCTCGTCACAGCTCCGTGTGCGTTTACCGCGGATTGACCATTTGCGCGCTTCCTAGCTGCAAGGCCAATTCCATCAGAGTCTGCGTGAACCTTTGAACCCCGGACGCTCCTAACAAGGTGCGTCCATCTCTCAGGAGAGCCAAGAGCATGAAGAAGACTTTAGTTGCCGCCCTCGCGGTTGCGACGATCGCCGGTTCGCTGGTGACTGCCACTCCGTCGGCTCAGGCCCGTGACGGCGTCGGCGTCGGCATCGCAGCTGGCCTGATCGGCGGCGCCATCGTCGGCGGTGCCATCGCGTCGAGCCGTCCGGCCTATGGCGGTCCGGTATACGTGGCCGAGCCCGGCCCGCCGCCCCCGCCCTGCTACTGGCAGCGTCAGCGTTATTGGGACGGCTACGGCTGGGCCGTCCGCCCGGTTCGCGTTTGCTACTGATCTGATCGCATGGCGCTCATAAGCGCCGCGATCAAAGCCCGGCCGAGCATCTCGGCCGGGCTTTTTCTTTGAGCCAGAGGACCGAGACCCGCTATCGCGCCGCCTGGATCGAGCGCAGCACCTCTTCGCTCGGCCAGCAATCGACCTTGAGGCCGGCGGACTTTTGATAGGCACCAAGCGCGGCGCGCGTCTGCATGCCGGCCTTGCCGTCGATCTTGTCCTTGTAGAGCCCGACGCGCGTCAGCCCGCGCTGCATGGTCTCGACGTCCTTGGTACGCAATTGCTTCGAGGCCGACCACGGCGTCGCGAACGGCTGCGGGCTCGTCATGCGGTCGCTGAGATGGCCGACGAACAGCACGTAGAGATCGGAGAAATTGTATTCCTTGATGACGAAGTAGTTCTTCGTGGTCAGGAAGGACGGGCCGTAGATGCCTTCCGGTTGCAGCAGCGAGGCCGGCTGTGTCTGCTCGGCGGCACTGAGCTTTTGTCCCCGCACCGGCACAAAGCCTTCGCGCAGCCACTGGCCGATCGGCTTCGTCACCTCGGGCACGCCGCTGGTGCAATCGACCTTGGCAGGCGCCTGCACTTCGTAAGCCCAGCGCACGCCGCTCTGCCAACCCTTGTTGACAAGCTGCTGCGCGGCGGATGCGAGCGCATCCGGCACCGAGTGCCAGATGTCGATGCGGCCGTCACGGTCGAAATCGACGCCGTGCTTGTAATATTCGGACGGCAGGAATTGCGTGAGGCCCGTGGCGCCGGCCCAGGACGAGCGCATGTCCTTGCGTGTCACAACGCCGTCGCCGAGGATTTTCAGCGAGAGCATGAACTCGTTGCGATAGGTGTCCTTGCGGCGGCCGACATAGGCCTGCGTCGCCAGCACGCGCACGAGATCGTAAGGCAGCGTGTAGCGGCCATAGTCGGTCTCGCGGCCCCAGATTGCCAGCATAACGGTGGCGGGCACGCCGGAGTTTTTCTCGATCTCGGTCAGCGCCGGCCGATATTTTTGCAGCAGAAGCTGCCCCTCGCCCGCGAGCCGCGCGATCGAGGCTTCCCTGACGTAGTCGGCCGGCACCTGCACGAACTCGGCCTGCGACGGCGCCCCCGTTGCGGGCCGTCCCGGCAGGATCAGATCGGGCAGCTTGTAGTCAGGTTCGAGCCCGCGCGTCTCTCGCTCGAACGTCGCGCGCGACACGCCGGCGGCCTGCGCTTCCGGCCAGAGCGAGGCGATGAACTGCGTGAAGGCGGCGTCGGCGGCGCGGGCGGCCGGCAGGCTACAGGTGATGGTGATCACCGCAGCTATGAGCGCCCGCCGCATCATACCGAAATCACCGCGTCAGCTTCTTGTACTTCACGCGATGCGGGATGATGCTGTCCTGGCCGAGCCGGCGCATCTTGTCCTTTTCGTAATCCTGGAAGTTGCCCTCGAACCATTCGACGTGACTGTCGCCTTCGAAGGCCAGGATGTGGGTCGCGATGCGGTCGAGGAACCAGCGATCATGGCTGATGATGACGGCGCAGCCGGCGAAATCCTCCAGGGCTTCTTCGAGCGCGCGCAGCGTGTCGACGTCGAGATCGTTGGTCGGTTCGTCGAGCAGCAGCACGTTCGAGCCGGACTTCAGCATTTTCGCAAGATGCACGCGGTTGCGTTCACCGCCTGAGAGCGCGCCGACCTTCTTCTGCTGATCGGCGCCCTTGAAGTTAAACGAAGAGCAATAGCCGCGTGAATTGACTTCCCTCTTGCCGAGCAGGATCAGTTCATTGCCGCCGGAGATCTCCTCCCACACGTTCTTGCTGCCATCGAGCGCGTCGCGGGACTGGTCGACGTAACCGAGATGAACGCTCTCGCCGACCGTGATGGTGCCCTTGTCCGGCTCCTCCTGCTTGGTGATCATCCTGAACAGCGTAGTCTTGCCGGCGCCGTTGGCGCCGATCACGCCGACGATACCGCCGGGCGGCAGCTTGAAAGTGAGATCGTCGATCAGCATGCGATCGCCGAAACCTTTGCTGAGCCCTTCGAAGTCGACCACGTTCTGACCGAGTCGCTCGGCCACAGGAATCGTGATCTGCGCGGTCTGGGTCTGCTTTTCGCTCGCCTGTTTCAGCAGTTCGTCATAGCGCTGATAGCGCGCCTTGGATTTGGCCTGGCGGGCTTTCGGCGAGGACGCGATCCATTCCTGCTCGCGGGCCAGCGTCTTCTGATGCGCAGCGTCCTCGCGGCCCTCCTGCTCGAGCCGCTTCTGCTTCTGCTGCAGCCAGGACGAGTAATTGCCCTCGTAGGGGATGCCCTTGCCGCGATCGAGCTCGAGGATCCAA
The DNA here is from genome assembly GCF_023073375.1 of Bradyrhizobium sp. 197. Taxonomy (NCBI): domain Bacteria; kingdom Pseudomonadati; phylum Pseudomonadota; class Alphaproteobacteria; order Hyphomicrobiales; family Nitrobacteraceae; genus Bradyrhizobium; species Bradyrhizobium sp. 197. The sequence goes on from NZ_JADPJJ010000030.1 coordinate 286,927, forward strand.
CTCGTGACGTTGTCGAGGAAGTAGCGGTCATGGGTGACGATCAGGATCGCGCCGGGATAGTTGCGCAAATGCCCTTCCAGCCACGACACGGATTCTGCGTCGAGATGGTTGGTCGGTTCGTCGAGCAGCAGGAGTTCGGGCTGGTCGAGCAGCAGCTTGCACAGCGCGACGCGGCGGCGCTCGCCGCCGGAGAGTTTCGAGACCTCGGCATCGTCGGGCGGGCAGCGCAGCGCGTCCATGGCCTGGTCGACCTTGCTGTCGAGATCCCAGAGGCCCTGGGCCTCGATCTCGTCCTGCAGCTTGGTCATCTCGTCCGCGGTCTCCTCGGAATAATTCATCGCCAGCTCATTGTAGCGATCGAGGATGGCCTTCTGCTTGGCGACGCCCAGCATGACGTTCTCGCGCACGCTGAGTGTCGGATCGAGATGCGGCTCCTGTTCGAGATAGCCGACGCGGGCGCCCTGGGCGACCCAGGCCTCGCCGTTGTACTCCTTGTCGAGGCCGGCCATGATCTTGAGCAGCGTCGACTTGCCCGAGCCGTTGACACCGAGGACGCCGATCTTGGCGTCCGGGTAGAACGACAAATGGATGTTATCGAGCACCTTGCGGGTCGGGTAGCTCTTGGTCAGGCCCTGCATAAAGTAGATGAACTGGCGCGCCATCGGTCCCGAAAACCTTCGATTTGAGGAAATTTGCTTGCCGCCGATGTAGCGATCCCGCCCTCAAAGGGCAATGTTTTCCCTCCGTTCACCACGGATCAATACGGGTCGGACACCATCCGGACCTGGATCCGGACAATTGAAACCATCTTTTAATAAATCAGGCCAAAGCTCGGTTTCGCGCGGAAACAGCGCCACCCGCTCAGAAATGAACGGGAGCACAGCGAGACAGCGTCATGGCCGTGATCGAGACCAATTCTCTTCCCGTTCCGGTAGACTCCGGGAACGCGTCCGTGTTCGTCTCGGAGATCAAGGGCTTCTGGAAACGTTTCTTCGCCACCGCTTTCAACCCCTACAGGCCCGAACTGCATTACATGCGCGGCCCCGGCCCCGCCTGGCGGGCCAAACACGGCATGAATGCGCCGTTCCGGCTCAAGCCCCGCGAGCTCTGAGCCTTAATCACCTATCGGATTTTTGAAGACGCGAACGGCTTGCGCACGGTCGTGATTGCGCGCAACCATGGTCCGGTTCCACCTCACCCATGGATGAACGCTGATGACGCGGTTGCGCTGTGCAATTCTCGACGACTATTTCAACCTCTCCCTCGATGTCGCCGACTGGCAAAGGCTGTCCGACCGCGTCGACGTCACCGTTTTCAGCCATCCCTTCGCTTCCGAACAGGCTGCGGCCAGCGCGCTCGCCGATTTCGAGATCGTCTGCGCCATGCGCGAGCGCACGGCGTTTCCGAAGAGCTTGTTCGAGAGCTTGCCGAAGCTGAAGCTGCTGCTGACATCAGGCATGCGCAACGCCTCGATCGACATGGAGGCCGCGAAGGCGGGTGGCGTTACGATCGGCGGCACGCAATATTCGCGCGATCCGACCGCACCCTTGACCATGGGCCTGATCCTGGAACTGACCCGCGGCATCGGCCGCGAGAACGCGCGCATGCATGCGGGCGAGCCCTGGCAGACCTTTGCCGGCGTCGAGATCGAGGGGCTGACGCTCGGCGTCATCGGGCTCGGCAAGCTCGGCAGCAAGATGGCGGGCATCGCGAAAGCGTTCGGCATGAACGTGATCGCCTGGAGCTCGAACCTCACGCCGGAGAAGTGCAAGGACGCCGGCGTCGGCTACGCCACCAAGGAAGAGCTGTTCGCCAAGGCCGATATCATCACCATCCATGTGGTGCTGAGCGAGCGTTCGCGCGGGCTGGTCGGAGCTGCCGATCTTGCGCGGATGAAGCCCACGGCCTTCCTCGTCAACACCGCGCGCGGGCCGATCGTGGACGAGCAGGCGCTGCTCGAGGCGTTGCAGCAGAAGCGGATTGCAGGCGCCGGCATCGACGTGTTTTCGGTCGAGCCGCTGCCGACGGACCATCCGTTCCGCAAGCTCGACAATCTCGTGCTGACGCCGCATCTCGGCTACGCCACCGAGGACGGCTTGCGCATCCACTACGGCCAGATGGTCGAGGCGATCGACGCCTTCACCAAGGGCAGCGAGCTGCCGCGGAAGCTGGCCTGAAGCCTCAGGCTGCCGCGCGGTGGCTGGTGGGCTGCCTTGCCGCATCGGCAAAGCCGTCGCGCCAGGAGGCATGCGCCGGCAGCCAGCCGAGCTCGCGCTTTGCCCTGCCGTTGGATGCTCCGCGCACCTCTGTCATCATCGCAACCATATGCTCGCCCGCAAGCAGGCGCCCGAGCCAGGCGGGAATGTGACGCGGCGGCTTGGCACCAAGCAGCTCGGCCAGCGCGGGCAACCAATCCCTCACCTGCGCCGGATGATCGTCGACGATGTTGTAGATGCCGCCAACGCGTCCGCCTTCAATCGCGGCAAGCGTGGCAGAGGCGGCATCTTCGGTGTGAATGAACGACCACGTGCCGCCGCCATCGCCGATCACCGGCACACGCCGGTGGCGCAGCTGGTCGATCATCGCTGGCGAGAGCGTGCCGGTGCCAGGTCCATAGAAGAATCCATAGCGCAGCACGATGCCCCCCGGCTTCGTTGAAGCGGTGACGCTTCGCTCCAGATACCGGATTGCCTCAAGGGTGCGTCGCAGCTCTTGCGGGGGATGCGGGTCGAGTTCATCGATCTCGGTCTTCACCGTTCCCCCGGCGCGACTGAAGGTCCAGCCGCAGAAGCTTTGCGCGATGAAGCGCTTGGCGCCGGCCTCGCGTGCGGCGTTGAGAAGAATGTCGGTTCCGCGGGTGCGGAGCTCGTTGGTTCGCGCGAAAGCCCGATCGAAGTGCCGGAGGTCCGTGGCGGCCGCGAGATCTGTCATCTGGTGGATGACGGCGTCGGGCTTCGCCGCGATCACCGCGGCGCGCATGCTGTCGGCATCGAGGCCGTCGGCGACGACCGGCTCCGTACCCAATCGACGCACAAAATCTGCTTTTGCCGCATTCCGTGTCGTGCCAATCACGGAATGACCTGCTGCGACCAGCAATGGAACAAGATACCGACCGACCGCGCCGGTCGCCCCCGCAACAAAGATGCGCATCCTGTGCTCCTCAATTCGTTGCAATCCTCCCGGACGTAATCGAGGTGCTGAGCCGTTCAAGCAAGGCATGCGCAAGCAAGGCATGCGTAAGTAAGGCATGCGCAAGCGAGAGATGCGCGCATGCGTCAAATGATTACGGCGCGTGACCGAAATTCACGCGCCGTAATCAGATCAATTCTTGCGAGGCCGGTTCAGCGCACGGTGACTGGTGCGGGCAGCGGCGGCACCACGGTCGGCTGGGTGCCCGGGACCGGACCGGCCTGCGCGGCCATCGGAGCGGGCCCGGCAGCACCGGGCACGGGCGCGGCGGATGCGGTCGCAGTTCCCGGCGGCGGACCACCCGGCATCACGACCACACGGGTGCCGACCTTGACGCGATCGAACAGGTCGGAGACGTCCTCGTTCAGCATGCCGATGCAGCCGGAGGACACGAACTTGCCGATCGTCGAGGGCTGGTTGGTGCCGTGGATGCGGTAGACGGTCGAACCGAGATACATCGCGCGGGCACCGAGCGGATTGCCGGGGCCGCCAGCCATGAAGCGCGGCAGATAGGGCTGGCGCTCGATCATTTCCGTCGGCGGATGCCAATCCGGCCATTCGGCCTTGCGGGTGATCTTCTGCACGCCGGTCCATGTGAAGCCGTCGCGGCCGACGCGGACGCCGTAACGGACCGCACGGCCGTTGCCGAGCACATAGTAGAGGTAGGTATTCGGGGTATCGACGATGAGCGTTCCAGCCGGCTCCTTGGTCGCCAGCGAAACCTCCTGGCGACGCAGGTTCGGCGGCAACTGCGCCGGAGCGGCGTCGGGCTGCTCCTCGGGCGGTAGCGAGGCGATCGCCATCGGCCGGCCATCGGCGCCAACAGGCGGCTGCCCGGCCTGGACCGTTCCGGTCGCGGCGGGACCACCGATCGCCTCGGGCGGACGCAAGCCGTCACTGCCGGGCGCCTGAGCAGGACGATCCGCATAGATCACCGCGGGCGGCCCGGCGGGGCGGCCGTAGCGGGGGTCGTCGGGCGACGTCACGGGACCCTGCGGCGGCGCGGCCGAGTAGACGGGCGCGCCCGCGGGACGACCATAACGGGGATCATCCGGCGACATCACCGGACCCTGCGGCGGGGCCGCCGAATAAACCGGGGGAGCGCCGGTCGGACTGCCGTAGCGCGGGTCCGGGCCGGGCGGCGGCAGCGCCGCCTGCGGCATCGCGTCGTCTTCATCGTCCAGCGCGTCGAAATTCGGTGCGCGGTCGCCCGGCCGATATTCGGCCGGCGCGCCATAGCTCGGCGCCTGCTGGACCGGATAGCTCTGAGCCTGTGCGAGCGAGGTTCCCGCCGCAGCGACTGTCGCGGCAGCGCATATCGTCAGAATATGTTTGATCATCATCGCTCTTGTATAGTCCCCGGGCCCCGTCCGGACCGTTAACGGCCAGATGACGGAAGATAGCGGCACATTCAAGACATTACAGGTTGATTCGTGCCTGATTTGCTGATTTGTGATCCGCAAGACTACCGTTGCCCCATTGCATCATGGGACGAAAATCAACTCACGCTTGAGATCACCGGAGTCGCCGGCTCCGTTTTTTACGGAACGACCCGGAATCGTTGCGGTATGTTCGAATCAGCCTGATTCGCCTCCGCTTTGAGCTTCGATCCCCGCGTGGCGAACGCGGCAAGCAGTACCGTCACCGCGTTCAGATGGCTCATGGGCCCTGGCCAATTCGCCGCCGGGGCGGAAATTCGCAATCCCTCGATGCTTCCCGGCTTTCGCTTCCTGTTTGCCGCGATCCTGCTGTCAGCCTCCATCCTGGTGTTCGGCCTAGGCGCCGCCGCGCTGCTGCGGGCGACCCACGAGCAGTATGTCAGCAACCCCTCCTGGCGGAACGGCCCGCAGGAGAAGGTGTTTGCGCAAGCTCCCGAGCCGGCCCAGCCGGTGCTCGCGGTACTGCGCGCCGAGCCGGAAGCAGCCACCGATCCGACAGCGTCGCTGCGCGATCAAGTCCCGACCATCGCGCTGCCGATGAGCGAGCCCGAGCCGGTCGTCGTGGTGACAACCGAGACCGACGGTCAGCCGCAGGTCGCTGCACCTCCGGCCGACGTCCCGGCCGAGCCGGCCAAAGTCGAGGCCGAGACCAGGGCCGAGAGGACGATGGACGCCGCGGCGCCGGCCTCAAGCAACACGCTGACTCCGGCCGACGCCAGCGCATCCATCGCCGAGACCAAGGCCGTTTCGATCGCTCTCACGAGCAAACCAGCACCTGCCGCCCCCAGCGGAGCCCCGGCTTCGTCCACGTTCGACATGGCGAGCGCGAAGTTCGCCGCATTGAACGACCCGGCGACCACGGCCTGGAAGGATCCGCCGGCGAAGACCAAGGCCGACTCTAAGGCCGACAGCGGTTCGCCGGAGAGCAAGGCGACCAAGCCGCGGGCGCATCGCGTGAAGAAGCGCCGCCGCATTGTCCGGCGTCCGCCGCCGCCGGTTCAGCAACTCGATCCGTTTGGGCAGCCGCAACCCACACTCGCCGCGACGACGACCGCGCGCGCACGTCAGTAGGGTTACGCCGGCCCGGTCGCGATCGGCGGGCCTTTTTCCTGGCCCCATTCCGACCATGAGCCGTCGTAGAGCGCGGTGTCGGTGATGCCGAGGCGATAGAGCGCCAGCGTCAGCACGCCGGCAGAGACGCCGGAGCCGCAGCTCGTCACGATCGGCGCATCGAGCTTGACGCCGGCGTTCGCGAAGGCGGCGCGGAGATCGTCGAGCGGCTTCATCGTGCCGGTCGCGGCGTCGAACAGCTGATTGTAAGGCACGTTGCGTGCGCCGGGGATGTGACCGGAGCGGATGCCCGCGCGCGGCTCGGGCGCCCGGCCCTCGAAACGGTCGGCGGCGCGCGCGTCGATCACCTGCTCGGCACGGCTTTCGATGTTGGCGACCAGTTGCTGCATGCTGCGCACGCGTTTTGAATCATAGCTCGCCTTGAACGTCGCAGGCTTCGGCTTCACTTCGCCGGTCTCGGTCGCACGTCCCTCGGCGCGCCACTTCTTCAGGCCGCCATTGAGGATACGCACATCGTTGTGGCCGAAAGCCAGGAACATCCACCACGCGCGCGGCGCGGCGACCCAGCCGCCGGCATCGTAGATCACGATGGTGTCGGCATTGGAGATGCCGAGATTGCCGACGTCGCGGCCGAACTGCTCGGCGCTCGGATACATGTGCGGCAGCGGGTTGGAATGGTCCGATACCGCATCGACGTCGAAGAACACCGCGCCCGGCAGATGGGCTGCGAGATAATCGTCCTTCGGCAATGGCAGCACGCCCGGCAGCTTGAAGCTGGCGTCGATCACCTTGACGCCGGCATCGTTGATGTGGGTGGCGAGCCATTCGGTGGAGACGAGAGGATCGGTGGGGGTGGTCATGCGATTTCTTCCTTGTCATTCCGGAGCGTGCGCAGCACTGGCGAAGTTGAAGCAGTGCGCGTCAAACTCCACTGTCATCGCCCGGCTCGACCGGGCGATCCAGTATTCCAGAGGCGGTTGTGATTGAGCGGAGAGGCCGCGGCGTACTGGATTCCCCGCTTTCGCGGGGAATGACGCCGGAGATTGGAGCAACAGCGCAACACCCCTCACTCCTCACCCCTTCTTCTTCGGCTCCCACTGCTCCACCGGGCCGCCGGCGTCGCGCCAGGCGGCGTAGCCGCCGGCGATGTGGGCGACGGGCTTCAGGCCCATGTCTTGCGCGGTCTTTGCCGCGAGCGCGGAGCGCAAGCCGCCGGCGCAGTGGAACACAAACTTCTTGTCCTCCTGGAACACCGGCTTGGCGTACGGGCTCTGCGGATCGATCCAGAATTCGAGCATGCCGCGGGTGCAGGCGAACGCGCCGGGGATGCGGCCGTCACGCTCGATCTCGCGGGGATCGCGGATGTCGACGATGACGACGTCGCCGTTTTTGGAGATCTCGATGGCATCCTTGGCGTTGAGCGTCTCGATCTCCGCATTGGCCTCGTCGATCAGCGCCTTGATGCCGCGGGTGATGGTCTGGGGCATGTGGTTCTCCCTCTTGTTGTCATTCCGTGGAGCGCGAGCTAATGCGTCAATTCCTTCATCGCACCCTCGAGCCCCTCGATCGTGATCGGGTACATGCGATTGGCGAAGATGCGTTTGATGATGGTGGTGGATTCCGAATAGTCCCAGTGCTTCTGCTGTACCGGGTTCAGCCATACCGAATGCGGATAGGTATGGATGATGCGGTCGAGCCAGACCGAGCCGGGCTCCTCGTTGACGTGCTCGACCGAGCCGCCTGGCACCATGATCTCGTAAGGCGACATCGAGGCGTCGCCGACGAACACGATCTTGTAGTCGTGCGGATATTTGTGCAGCACGTCCCAGGTCGGCGTGCGGTCGGTGAAGCGGCGCTTGTTCTGCTTCCACACGCCTTCATAGAGGCAGTTGTGGAAGTAGAAATACTCCATGTGCTTGAACTCGCTCTTCGCCGCCGAGAACAGCTCCTCGACCTGCTCGATATGCGCGTCCATCGAGCCGCCGATGTCGAAGAACACCAGCAGCTTCACCGCGTTGCGCCGCTCGGGCCGCATGTGGACGTCGAGATAGCCGTGATTGGCGGTCTCGCGGATGGTGGTGTCGAGATCGAGTTCGTCGGGCGCGCCAGTGCGCGCGAACTTGCGCAGACGGCGCAGCGCCACCTTGATGTTGCGAATGCCGAGCTCGACGTTGCCATCGAGATCCCTGAACTCGCGTTTGTCCCACACCTTCACGGCGCGGTTGTTGCGGTTCTTTTCCTGGCCGATGCGAACGCCTTCGGGATTGTAGCCATGGGCGCCGAACGGCGAGGTGCCGGCGGTGCCGATCCACTTCGAGCCGCCCTGATGACGGCCCTTCTGCTCCTCGAGGCGCTTCTTCAGGGTCTCCATGAGCTTGTCCCAGCCCATGGCCTCGATCTGCTTCTTCTCTTCGTCCGTCAGGTATTTCTCGGCGAGCTTCTTCAGCCACTCCTCGGGGATCTCGGCGCCTTCCATGGCATCGAGCAGGCTTTCCAGCCCCTTGAACACCGTGCCGAAGACGCGGTCGAACTTGTCGAGATTGCGCTCGTCCTTCACCAGCGAGGTGCGCGACAGATAGTAGAAATTCTCGACCGAGTAATCCGCGAGGTCAGCGTCGAGCGCCTCCACCAGCGTGAGGTATTCGCGCAGCGTCACGGGGACCTGCGCATCGCGCAGAGAAGTGAAGAATTGCAGGAACATGGGTGACAGATTGCCCGTCGGGGGGCGAACGTCAAGGGGCGGAGGCCACTGCTCTGCGCTGGACCGGGAGGCTTTTTGCTCTAGAATTGGCGGCCTCACGGGGTTGTTTTTGGGACGTTTGCAATGGGAATTCTCGCAGCGCTCATCATTGGCGCGATCGCCGGCTGGCTTGCCGGCAAGATTGTCCATGGGGCGGGATTTGGGTTGATCGGCAACATCGTCGTCGGCATCATCGGCGCGCTCGTGGCCAGCTGGATTCTGCCTCAGCTGCACATCCAGCTCGCAACGGGCACGGTCGGCGCCATCGTCGATGCCACGATCGGCGCGGTGATTGTGCTCGTCATCCTTTCGCTGATAAAACGGGTCTGAAAGCCTGACCGAACCAGGAACGGCCGCCACGCGCGGCCGTTCCCATGTCGCGACCAGGGCAACGCCTGGGACGACGATCAACAAGGACGCGCGATGAAATTTACCGGCACCAAGGACTATGTTGCGACCGACGATCTCAAGGTCGCGGTCAATGCCTCGATCGTGCTGGAGCGCCCGCTGCTCATCAAGGGCGAGCCCGGCACCGGGAAAACCGTTTTGGCCGAGGAAGTGGCGAAGGCGCTGAACGCCCCGCTTCTGACCTGGCACATCAAGTCCACCACCAAGGCGCAGCAGGGCCTCTACGAGTACGACGCGGTGTCGCGCCTGCGCGACAGCCAGCTCGGTGATAGCAAGGTGTCCGACATCAAGAACTACATTAAGCGTGGCAAGCTGTGGGACGCCTTCACCGCCGAGCAGCGCCCCGTGCTCCTGATCGACGAGATCGACAAGGCCGACATCGAATTCCCGAACGACCTCCTGCTCGAGCTCGACCGCATGGAATTCCATGTCTACGAGACCGGCGAGACGATCAAGGCCAAGCAGCGCCCGATCATGATGATCACCTCCAACAACGAGAAGGAGCTGCCGGACGCCTTCCTGCGCCGCTGCTTCTTCCACTACATCAAGTTCCCCGACGCCGACACCATGACCCGGATCGTCGACGTCCACTTCCCCGGCATCAAGAAGCGCCTGGTCGAGGAAGCCCTGCGCATCTTCTTCGAGGTCCGCGAAGTGCCCGGCCTGAAGAAGAAGCCGTCGACCTCGGAGCTGCTCGACTGGCTCAAGCTGCTGCTGAACGAAGACATGAGCGTCGAGCAGTTACGCGAGCGCGACCCGCGCAAGCTGATCCCACCGCTGCACGGCGCGCTGCTCAAGAACGAGCAGGACGTGCATCTGTTCGAGCGGCTGGCGTTCCTAAGCCGACGGGAAGTGTAGAACAAAGACAAACTGTAGGGTGGGTAGAGCAGCGAAACCCATCAAGCTTTTCCCGTAGTGACGGAGGCGATGGGTTTCGCTGCGCTCTACCCATCCTACGCTCTCCGCACCTCGTCTCACGCGCGCAGACACACGCCCGCATCCTCGCGGCGCATTTCGCCCGAGCTATGCTCTCTCCATCGCCCTCATCAAAAAGGGCGCAGGGAAGACCGGGTGCCGGCTGGCACCCACGGTCCGCTGTGCGCGGGTAGCGCAAAAGGAATTGCACAGCGGCATACAGGTGAAGCCCAACACACGGCCTTCCCTGCGCAGTGGCTTTACGGCTTATGCCGTGCTCTCCCGGGAGCCGAGTTCCTGTTGGCCTCCCTCGTCTTCACGAAAGTCGCGGACACCGCGCCGGTTGACGCGAATGCCGCATCCGCAAAGGCTTGACCGTAGCAACGACGGCCAGGACCACACGGTTTTGCCGTACGCACACAGCGTCGCTCGTCCGCACGAAGCCTCGGGCTCACGGAGAGCAATCCGCCCTGCCCTTGACCTCTCGTACACGACGCTGCCGCGTCCACCGCAACCCGGCCCGCGTTTCGAACGACTCGCGAACCGCCCCTCTTCGTCGGGCCGGGCTGTTTCGACTTATGCCGCAATTCCGAATTTCGGTAAAGTGGAATATTTTCGAGGAGAGGGGTTGACGGGTGGCGGGGTGTTTTGCCCGACGGACCACATTTTACCTCCCAAAGCGATCGACCTCCAAGGTCTTCGCCGGGGTTGCAATATAAAATAGGACCCGCGATAGTCGTACTTTCGTTGCTACGCCGAGCAACTAGGTCGTGACAGCGAATTTTCCCGTGAGCGTCGAAAGCTCTGAACAGCGCGCAGTTTCAATTATTTAGTCTTCTTAGCGCAAGCCCATCGATGTCGCCCGGGTTTCGCGAACATCGATGCACTCCTGAATAAGATCACATTTGAATCGACGAGGCCAACTAATGAACGAAGGCGGCACTGGCCTAGAACGACAAATTAAATCGTTGGTAGGAGCTGTATACCCAATCTTGGGGATGATGGTGTCGCAGGACCAGCGAGTCGGTGCAAAGCCTCTCTTTCGAGATGAACGATTTAAGCAAGCAACAAAGATGTATCTTGTCTCGGCGATTGACATGGCGAGTAACAACCCGGCTTCTGAAGTTGACCGTCGGGAGCTCGCGAATGCACTTACCGAATTCGTTGCATACATTCGATCGCTCTTCCCAAATCATAAGAGGGGCATCTTAACCGTACTCAGGCGCGAATATGGGCGAGCATTGACGGAGCTTTACAAGGACACCCTGACTCTTCAGAAGCTGTTAGAGGCAGCTTCTACGGTTCAAGACATAGAGCTTGAACCACTTAGTCTCCCTGAGCAGAAGTCCTCTCCCATATACACGAAGGTTGAAAACGAACGGATAGTTCTGGATTCTGGCCATGCGCTTCATCCCTTCTTGCAAAAGGAGGCGATTGCCCAAACCCGTGCATACCTTCGCAAAGAACTGTCGGAGCTGGAATCAACCCTCCGAGGCTCGAATGTCGATAGGAAATATGTTGAGGCATTTTCGCGCCTGCAGACACTAATTGATTTCAAGGATGATTCCGGAGCAATTTCATTCGGCCTCCACGTCAAACTGATTTCAAACATCACGGGCAAGATTGAAAGCGAGCTTTCAGACGTTCTGAGCGTCCAAATATCATCGACGCTAACGCATTCAGCTTACTTTGCGGCTCAATATAAAGACTGGGTCGAATTTCTTCAGAACGCGCAGTCGTATCCGTCGCGGGAATCGATCGACGCAAAGATCGACGACGCGCTTGCACAAGTGGAAAAAATCCTATTCGAAAATCCCGAAAACGTGGACAAAAGAATTCCGCAGTCCTTCCAGATGGTCCGAGATATTTTGTCGGCCTCGCCTGAGGACAGAAAGCAGGCAATTTACGCTGGCGTTAGAGGCGTGGAAAACGTGTGCATTGCCGCTATCGCTTATGCTTATGAACAGGCCAAACGCCTGACCCAAGACTCGGCTAGCAAAGCGCGTCCAGCGCTTGTTCGTCTTGGAGCCGGCGCAATCATAATGATTGCGCTCAGTGTAATCTCGAACTTCATGCCGGTTATCAAGAACGCAGCCGAATTAAGCTGGATTTTGGACAATTTGCCGAAGATCGAGAAGATTGGAAAGATCCTGAACAAATAAGAAGCCGTAGGATCGATAGAGCTAAGCGACCGATCCTACGAAGACGCACCCTCACGCCACCGCCGCATCCGGCACGCGCGCGGCTTCCATCGGCTGCTTGCCGCGGATCAGGTCCGAGGCGCGATCGGCGATCATCATCGTGGAGGCGTTGAGGTTTGCCGAGATCATGCGCGGCATGACGGAGGCGTCGATCACGCGCAGGCCCTCCAGCCCGTGGACGCGGAGCTGGTCGTCGACCACGGCCCAGGTCGAATCGGCCGGGCCCATGCGGCAGGTGCAGCCGGGATGGAAGGTGGTAGTGCCGCGTTCGGTGGCGGCGGCCAGGAACTCGTCGTCGGTGTTGATGTCAGGACCGGGGAAATCCTCGTAGGCGTAATAAGGCGACAGCGGCGCGGACTTCAGTAGGTTGCGCGCGAGCTTCATGCCGCCGACGATGACGCGGCGATCGAGCTCGGCGTCGAGATAGTTGGTCTGGATGATCGGCGGCGCAAAGGGATCGCTGGAGCGGATGCGGACATAGCCGCGGCTCTCGGGGCGCTGCTGCCAGGAGGCCACCGTCATGCCGGGCTCGTCCTCGAGCTGACCCTGCACGCCTTCCTTGTAGCTCGCCGGCGTGAAGGTGAGCTGAAGGTCGGACGAGTCGGCGCTCTCGCCGGAATGCCAGAAGCAATAGACCATGGTCGGCGACAGCGAGAGCAGGCCTTTGCGCGCGGTCGCCCATTTCAGTGCCTCGATCCACAGCGAGAAGCCGCGGCGAAGCTCGTTGATGGTCCTGATGTCTTTGACACGCGCCACGGTGCGCGGCGCATAATGATCCTGCAGGCCCTCACCGACCGGCAGCGCGTGACGCACCTGGATGCCGTGGGTCTGCAACAGGTCGGGCGAGCCGATGCCGGAGAGCTGCAAGAGCTGCGGCGAATTATAGGTGCCGCCGGAGAGGATCACTTCCTTGTTGGCGCGCACCTCCACCGGCGTGCCGCCTGAGCCGCCCTTCATGTAGCGCACGCCGACGGCGCGCTTGCCCTCGAAGATGATCTCGGTCGCGTGCGCGTGGGTGTGGACATGCACGTTCGGCCGCTTCATCGCGGGCTTGAGAAACGCGGTCGAGCCGGAGACGCGCAAGCCCTTGTCGATGGTGCGCTGACAATAGGAGACGCCTTCCTGGGTCTTGCCGTTGTAATCGGGGTTGCGGGGGATGCCGAGCGAGACCGCGCCTTCCATGAAGGCTTCGCAGAGCGGATCGCGCCAGTTCATCGTGGTGACGGTGAGATTGCCGTCGCGGCCGCGGTAAATGTCCTCGCCCTCGCCGACCCGCTTCTCCAGCCGCCGGAAGTAAGGCAGCACATCGGCATAGCCCCAGCCGCGATTGCCCATCTGCGCCCAGGTGTCGAAATCCATGCGCTGGCCGCGGTTGTAGATGTGGCCGTTGATCGAGGACGAACCGCCGAGCGTCTTGCCGCGCGGCGCATAGATGCTGCGACCGCCGGTCCAGGGCCCGACCTCCTGCTGGTAGGCCCAGTTTATGCTCTTCATGTGGAAGGTCTTGATGAAGCCCGCCGGCAGATGGATGTAGGGATGCCAGTCGCTGGGTCCGGCCTCCAGCACGCAGACGCTCACGTTCGGATCTTCGCTCAGCCGGCTGGTGAGCACGCAACCCGCCGAGCCCGCGCCGATGATCACGTAGTCAAATCTATCCATGGTGCCTCGGCCGCCGCTCAGCGCGGCTTGTCGTTGAGTTGATAATTCAAATGCGTCCGCACCGTCGGCCATTCGGCCGCTGTGATGCTGTAGACGACGGTGTCGCGCAGCGTGCCGTTGGGCGCGACCTGGTGGCTGCGCAGGATGCCGTCCTGCTTAGCGCCCAGACGTTCGATGGCGCCGCGGCTCTGGTGATTGAAGAAATGCGTGCGGAATTCCACCGCGATGCAGTCCAGGGTTTCGAAGGCGTGGGTGAGCAGCAGCAGCTTGCACTGCGTGTTGAGCGGGCCGCGCTGTGCGCTCTTGCCATACCAGGTCGAGCCGATCTCGACGCGGCGGTTGGCGGCATCGATGTTCATGTAGGTCGTCATGCCCACGATCTTGCCGCTGCCATCGAACACGGTGAAGGGGAGCATCGAGCCCGTGGCCTGAAGACCGAGCCGGCGGTCGATTTCCTTGCCCATGTTGTCCGGCGTCGGAATCGCGGTGTACCAGATGGTGGAGAGCTCGCCATCCTTCACGGCCTCGATCAGCCCCTCGCGGTGCTGATGCGACAGCGGCTCGAGTCGGGCATGCTGTCCGCGCAGGGTGATGGGATCAGGCCAGGGCATTGCAGGTCTCTCTCTGTTGTCGTTGCGAGCGAAGCGAAGCAATCCAGAGTGCCTGCTCCTCGTCCTGAGGAGCGCGTCTTCGCGCGTCTCGAAGGATGAAGGCCCCGCTGGTGACCTCGCCCTTCGAGACGCGCGCTAAGGGCGCGCTCCTCAGGGTGAGGGTCTACTTGATTGCTTCGCTTCGCTCGCAATAACGGCTTGGCTCACTTGTTCAAGAAATTCAACGGCAAACCGCCGCGCGGCCAGTCCATGGCGATCAGCTCGCCCTTGCCCGAGAGTGTGATGTACGCGGTCTTCAGCTCGGGGCCGCCGAAGGCGATGTTGGTGGTGACGCGGTCGCCGGTCGGCACCTGCTCGACCAAGGTGCCATCGGGCGCGATCACCGAGATGCAGCCGGAGACGAGGGTGGCGACGCAGACATTGCCGTTCGCTTCGACCGCCAGCGAGTCGAACATCTGGTAGCCGCCGAGGCCGCAGATCGGTTTTCCGCGCTCGCCGCGATAGATCACGTCGCGCGGCTTCAGCGCGCCGGGCGCGGAGAGCTCGTAGGCCCAGAGCCGGCCCGTCGGCGTCTCCGCGATGTAGACGGTGTTCTCGTCCGGCGACAGGCCGATGCCGTTGGCCGGCAATACGCCATGAACGATTTCGACGATCTCCTTCATGCCGGGCTTGAGATAATACATGCCGCCGACGTCCATCTCGCGCGCGCGGCGCTTGCCGAGATCGGAGAACCAGAGGCCGCCGTGCTTGTCGAACACCAGATCGTTCGGACCGCGCAGATCGTGCTCGCCGCACTTGGTGACGACGGTTTCGATCTTGCCCGATTGGAGATCGACGCGCTGGATCGAGCCGCCGAGATAATCGTCCGGCTGCGGGCCGGGCATGATCATGTTGCGGGTCGGGATCCAGGAGAAGCCGCCATT
Source organism: Bradyrhizobium sp. 197 (assembly GCF_023073375.1). NCBI lineage: Bacteria > Pseudomonadati > Pseudomonadota > Alphaproteobacteria > Hyphomicrobiales > Nitrobacteraceae > Bradyrhizobium > Bradyrhizobium sp. 197. The sequence goes on from NZ_JADPJJ010000030.1 coordinate 302,083, forward strand.
GTTGCAGATGTAGACCTTGCCGTCGGGGCCGAGCGCCGCGCCGTTCGGGCCGCCCGGAATCTTCGCGACGATCTCCTTGCGGCCGTCGGGATAAACGCGGGTCAGGCGCTGACCGCGGATCTCCACCAGCACCACCGAGCCGTCCGGCATCACGACCGGCCCTTCGGGAAATTCGAGGTCGGTGGCGAGAACGCGGACGTTGGACATGTGGGGACCCTCCCGATTGCTTGTTATGACTTGCACGGGATGTCCGGCACGGGCCCCACACGCAAGATTTGCCTGCGGTTATGACAAAGTCACCGCGGCTTGCCAAGCAAGCCGGATGGTATGCCAGCGTTGCGCGCTACTGCTTCATGGTCCCGGCTCTGCGTCGCAGCGCTACACGCCGCGACGCGTCCGGGACACGGACGGATCACTTCGCATCCTTCGCAGGCGGCGCGTCCTGCTTCTTCTTCACATCCTCCGCGATCTTCGCCTGCGCGGCCTGGAGATCGCCGAACGTCTTCTGCAAGCCGGCAACCGTCGTCTTCAACGCATCGATCTGGCGAGCGGCGGCGTCCAGCTTCTGCTGGTGATCGAGGTTTAGCCTGGTGATCGTCTTCTGGAGAAAGTCGACGTTGCTCTGGAGGCAGCTGGTGCGGCGCTCCATGGTCTTCTCGACGGTGCAGATCTCGATGCCGGGCACGTCCTGCGCGCGAACCGACGCATTCGCCAGCGCGGCGAGCAGTAACATCGCGAAACAGACGCCGGCACTCCGAAGATGCATGCTGGTTCCTCGTCAAATCAATCACGGCAATGTGCGCTTTTTGCGCGCCGCCGCATAAGGCTACCACACTCGCACCGCATTCTCGCGTTGAGCTTGTAGCTGTTCCCTCGGACGGGGAGCGATGATCTGCACGCGGGGGGAAATGGGCACTTCTTCCGCGGCTTTGTTTAGGGGAGATTTTTGGAATGGCAACGCGCGACAGACGACTTGCAGAATTCGACGGCTCCGGAGAACCGCCGCCTGGCCTTGCAGTCGAAGTGCTGTGCGAGGACCATAGCGGGACGTATCAACTGCCGTTCGCTTGCCGCTATGTGGAGGGACGCTGGCAGAACCACACCGCCGGCGTCGCGGTCGAAGCAACCGTCATCGGCTGGCGCGTGCCGCGCTTGAAGCACTCGGGCGTGGCCTGAGCATCGAATTCTGTCTCAAAATGCAACGGGGCCGCGTCCCGGCTTAACCTTCGGAACGCGGCCCGAACGAATCACGTCCGAATCAGCCGTGGGGCGCTGTACGCGCCTGTTCACGGCTAGATGTCGCAACCAGTTCGCACGCGTATACAATATCTGTGCAGCGCGTGAGCAGGCCCGAGCCGGCCACGGACGCCAAAAGTTAACGGCTTCAATGACTTCAATGCCATGACTGCCGCGTGCGGCGGTTCAGGCCGCGCCCCCAAAACAGGCAGGGCGGCACCAGGCCTGGCTAATATTCGACCTCGAGCTCCTCGATCTCGGCCGGCTCGTCCCTTGCCGCTGCCATCCATTCCCTCATCTCGGGCATGGCCATGATGGTATCGGCATAGGCGTTCAGAAGCGGTTCGAGCTTGACGTCATAGGTGACGAAGCGCGTCACCACCGGGGCGTACATCGCATCCGCCATGGTGCGCTTCTCGCCGAACAGGAAGGGGCCGCCCGATCTCTCCAGGCAGTCGCGCCAGATCGCCCAGACGCGATCGATGTCGGCCTGCGCCCGCGACCAGATCTTGAAGCCAGGGAAATGTCCCTTCAGATTAACCGGCAGCGAGGCGCGCAGCGTGGTGAAGCCGGAGTGGATTTCGCCGCAGATCGAGCGGCAATGTGCGCGCTGGACGCTGTCAGCCGGCAGCAGGCCGGCATCCGGCATCGCCTCGTTGAGATATTCGGCGATCGCCAGCGTGTCCCAGACCACGGCGCCGTCGTGCCGCAGGCACGGCACCAGGATCGATGACGACAGCAGCAGGATCTCCGCGCGTGCCGACGCGTCGTCGGGCGCGGTGGCGATCTCCTCGAAATCGAGCCCGGAAAATTTCGTCAGCAGCCAGCCACGCAGCGACCAGGACGAGTAGTTCTTGCTGCTGATGGTCAGTTTCGCCTTCGCCATATGGCCTTCCCTCACGCCTTTGACCTGCATCCGCCCGGCCTGCGGGGAATGCTCGCTTCCCGCGAATAAAGCAGCAAGCGACGTGCCAATCTGGAGGTCGGCCCATCTCCGGTTTGGCTTCGATATTGCATAGCAGCACGGGACAGGTGGGCGTTTCAGTATGATGTCGATGTATTATCAGGCCTTTCAGAACCATATGGACCTGACGGCGCCGTGGCGGTCGGGCGCTTCGTCCGCACTCCAATTCCTCAATCTGGTGCCGCAGGGCTTGTCGGATCAGGTCGTCGGCCGACTGTCGGCCGCGCTGGAGCTGATCTCGCGCTCCACCCTCACCTATCACCGCCCCGCTTACGGCATCGACAGCGTCATGGTGGGCAACCGCGAGGTCGGCATCACCGAGGAGGTCGCCTACGCGACGCCGTTCGGCTCGCTGCTCCACTTCAAGAAGGATGGCGCGCCCGAGCAGCCGCGCATGCTGCTGGTGGCGCCGATGTCCGGCCATTTCGCGACGCTGCTGCGCGGTACCGTGAAGACGCTGCTTCAGGACCACGACGTCTACATCACCGATTGGCACAATCCACGCGACATTTCACGCAGCGAGGGTCGCTTCGGGCTCGACGACTACACCGACCACCTCATCGATTTCCTCGGCCAGCTCGGCCCGCGCCCGCATATGGTGGCGATCTGCCAGCCCTCGGTCTCGGCGCTCGCGGCCGCCGCGATCATGTGCGAGGGCAACCATCCCTCGCGGCCGGCGACGCTGACACTGATGGCGGGGCCGATCGACACACGCATCCAGCCGACCAGGGTCAACGAGTTCGCCAAGAGCAAGCCGATCGAATGGTTCGAGCAGAACCTGATCAACTACGTGCCGATGCAGTGCCGCGGCGCGCTTCGGAAAGTCTATCCCGGCTTCGTGCAGCTCACCGCCTTCGTCTCGATGAATCTCGAGCGCCACATCAAGCAGCACATGGACCTGGCCAACCACATCGCCAAGGGCGAGAAGGACAAGGCGGCCAGCATCAAGACCTTCTACGACGAATATTTCGCCGTGATGGACCTGCCCGCCGAGTTCTACATCGAGACCGTGCGCGACGTATTCCAGGAACATCTGCTGCCGCAGGGCAAGCTGATGCATCGGGGACGTCCGGTGAACACCAAGGCCGTCAGCCGGATGGGGCTGATGACGGTCGAGGGCGAGAAGGACGATATCTGCTCGATCGGCCAGACACTCGCGGCGCAAGACCTCTGCACCGGCGTGCGCGCCTATCGCCGCGTCCACCACATGCAGGCCGGCGTCGGCCATTACGGCGTGTTCTCGGGCAAGCGCTGGAACAACGAGATCTATCCGCTGCTGCGGGATTTCGTGCACGTGAATTCCTGAAGGCGCACCAAATTCCTTCAGCAGGATCGGACAAAGCAGCGCGGCATTGGGAAAGACGCCGGCGCTGCACCAGCCCTAAAACACGGACATGCCGCTTCAGCCGGAGGCCTTGCCATGTCCGAATTGCCAACCCCAGCCGCCACGCCGGCCGCGATCGTCGACGCGCTGAAGGCGGTCGCAGGCAATCCGCCGAAGGTGCGCGCGAGCTTCGCCAAGGGTCGATGCGTGCGCGGCACCTATACCCCGTCCGAGCGCGCGGCAGAGATCACGCGATCGCTGAGCTTCACAAAGCCCTCGCGCGTGCTGGCGCGCTTCTCCGTCGGCGGCGGCAATCCTGACGTAGCCGACACCAGCAATTTCGTGCTGCGCGGCTTCAGCTTCAGGCTTGGCGACGACGCCCATCGCTCGGACATTTTGGTGGAAAGCGCGCCTGTGCATTTTGCACGGACGCTGGACCAGATGCTCACCTTCCTCAAGGCGCGCATTCCGGGCGCGGACGGCAAGCCCGACATGGCGAAGGTCAAGGCCTACTCCGCGGCCAATCCTGAGACGCTGAATCAGGCCAATTACATCGCCGCGCGCCGGCTGCCCGGCAGCTTTGCCGGCACGACCTATTGGGGCGTGCACGCCTTTCCCGCGACCAGCGCGAAAGGTGAGACCCGCTTCATCAAGTTCAAGCTCGCGCCTGTCGGCCGCGATATCACGCTGAGCGAGGACGAAGCCGGAGCGAAATCCGCCGACTTCCTGCACGAGGATCTCGCGCGGAGGATCGCAGCCGGCGACGTTCGTCTCAACGTGATGGCCCTGCTGGACCGTCCCGGCGATCCCGTCATGGACGTCACCCTGCGATGGCCGGACGAGGACAACCGGGAGGAGGTGCGGCTGGGGACGATCGTCATCACCGGTCTGGAAGCCAACGATGCCTGCGACCGGTCCATCTTCGATCCGGCCAATCTCGCCGACGGCATCGGCCATCCGCCGGACGAGATTTTCGCGGCGCGCCGCGCGGCCTACAACAATTCGCTGGCGAAGCGGCGCTGATTAGATCTTTTCTCGTCCGCCATCCGTTTCGCGACGCCACGCGCCCGGACTGACGCCGACCATCGACGAGAACACCCGCGTGAAATGGCTCTGATTGGCAAATCCGGCCGAGATGGCAATCTCGGATAACGGCAGGTCGCGGACCGTCATCAGTTGCTTGGCCGCCTTCACGCGCTGCTGGAGCAGCCATTGATGCGGCGGCAGGCCGGTGGAGATCCGGAATGCGCGTGAGAAGTGGCTGACTGAAAGGCCGAGATCGGTCGCGATCTGCTGCAGCGCGATCTTGCCTGAGAGATCGGAGTCGAGCCGGTCACACGCACGCTTCATCTGCCATGGCGCGAGACCGCCGCGGCTCGGTTCTGCGGCTGGCTTCAGCCCACCATAGGTCTGAGCGACGTGAGCGGTGAGCGCGAGCATCATGTGATCTACGAAAAGCTGGTTGGTCTCGTCGGGTCGACGCAGTCCGTGCTGCAACGAGGCGCCGACATGTCGAATGACCTCGTCGTCATGACCGACACCTGGCTCGTAGCTGAGCTCGCCAACGCGCGGCCCGCCCGACTGCCTGGCAACGCCGTTGAGCGCCGAGCGCGGCAAATAGAAGAAGAGCGAGTGAAACGGCTTGTCGATCACATAGCGCGGGTCGCGCTTGAGGTCGTACAGATAGGTCGCGCCTGCGCGAACATCCGCCTTGGTGACACAGCGGCCCTGCTCCCAGCATTCGCAACCCGGATAGTCGCGGAATTTCAGGCTGACAAGATAGGCATCTTCCGCCGCCAGGGAGCCGGAAATACCCGGTGTCGGATCGTCGTTGCGGACTTCAGTGACCGCGAGCGCGGCGCTATGCAGCGAACGCGTGATCAGCACTGGTGCTTGCTTCGAGTGAAGGCCCTGTCCGAGCCTCCGTCCGTAGACGCCCGCTTGTGTCATTTCAATAAACCTATCCGTAAAGGCACTTCTTCGTCGGCCTTCCCGATATTTGCGCATTATCGGAGATCGCCGGCCAACGGTCCAGCCGCAGCGCATAACACGAAGCTTTTGCCGCAGGCTGTCGCGCCGGATCGCGCCGCGATGATTTCATTGTGATTTCAGCGTGATGTCACAGGCCCGGCATCGCGAAGGACAACACAGTTAATCTGTTCTGCGACTCACCGCACGATTTCGTCGTGCGTTCTCGAAAGCATTCGCAGCGCGCCTGCGCGCCTCAGGCGGACCACTCCTCGCCCCAGACCTGGACGACGTGACCCGGCGACACTTCGCGATATTGCCGAACCGGCGGCCAGACGCTCGCGGCACAAGACCTTTGCACCGGCGTGCGCGCCTATCGCCGCGTCCACCACGGTGTCGGACATTACGGCGTGTTCTCGGGCAAGCGCTGGAACAACGAGATCTCTCCGCTGCTGCGGGATTTCGTGCACGTCAACTCGTGAAGCGCCGTTCCCTGGCCTGCACGTCACGTTGCAAATCTCAATGTGCAATTGCGCATTGAGGTTCGAAGATGCTGGCGGCATATCGAGACGCCTCTGCCCCCAAACGACCGGCTAGAGAGCACGTGGCTAACGCTCTTGCTTGAGCAGCTCTTTCGCTTCTTCGACTTCGGGAAGATTTCGCTCCGCATCGAATTCAGCAAGGACGGGAGCGAGCACCTCGGATACCGCGCCCGCTCGGCCCCTTCTCTTGAGCAGGCGTGCGAGACCAAGGGCGCTGCGCAACTCGAAAGTCTTCGCCTGTTGGTGTCGTGCGATTTCCAGCGCTCGCTTGAGGGCATTTTCGGCACTGCATTCGTCAGGGTCATGGCGCGACAACAGTTCGCCGTAGACGCGATGCAGCTCGGCATCAAGCCAATGCTGACCGGATTGGCCCGCCCATGCGATCAATTCGCTCAAGATTTCCAGCCCGTTTTCGAGTTGACCCGACTCTGCGGCCGCCATGGCGACATGCATCCCCCAAAACGGTTCACAGAGATAGCAGTCATTCTCGTGCAGCAAGGTCCAGCCGCGGCGCATTTCCGTCAATCCGGTCGTTCGGTCGTCGGCGCGCCACTTGGCCAGGCCATTCAGGTAGGTGCCGGCGGCCACATACAGCGGCATCGTGTGGTCCCGAGCGAGACCGAGCGCCAGGATCGTCTCTGTTTGCTGCAACATGCCCCCGCATAGTCCGTCAAACACAGCGCGATGAACAAGCGCATTGGCCTGGGAAAGAGCCCGTTTTTCTCCTGAAGCACTCACCGCTTCGGCGGCGAGCCGGCGCGCGCGAGCGATCCCGCCAAGCGGCCAGAGCACCAGGGCAAGAAATCTCATAATCACGAACGGAAGATCCAGCGCCGAAGCCCTGAACGTCGCGGGATCCGGCTCGGCACCATAGATATCCAGCGCCTGCTCAAGATGCACTCTCGCGTTCAAGTAGTCACCCCCGAACCAGCAGGTAACCCCGCCCGTCCAGTGGGCTACGACGGCGGCCACCGGGGAGTCCGGTCGTCGGTCAGCGGCGCTCCCGATGGCATCCGCCAGCTCCCGCATCGGAGCGAGTTCGCCGTGTGTCAGGCAGGCATTGAAGAGTCCCGAATGGACTGGCGCAAGTTCAACTGGATCATTGATGTCGGCTACGAACTGCCGAGCGCACGTCCATGCGGCTACCGTTTCGGGAGCGCTGTGCCCGAGGCTGCCCCGTAGTGCGCGACCATAGGCGATTTGAAGATGGAGCCTGCTCATCATCCCGCGAGGCTCATCAGGCAACTCACCGGCGGTGGCAATCGCCTTGCCGAGATGTGCGATCGCCTCGGAATAGGCCGAACGCTTCAGCGCCTGCTGTCCCGCCTTGCGCCACCACTCGTGGGCGACCTCGCTCAACCCCGCCTCAGTGAAGTGGTGTGCCAGAACTTCCGGCTCGGTCTCAGCGACGACCGGAAACTTTTCGCGCAGTACGTCGCCGATGCGGGTGTGCAGCACGTGCCGTTTGCTCTTGAGCAGGCTCTCGTAGGCCGTTTCCTGAACGAGAGCGTGCTTGAAACTATAGTTTGCTTCGGGCGGAACCCCGCGACGCACCAGCAGTTCGGCCTCTTCGAGTTGCCCTAGCGCAGCACTCAGCGTCAGATCATCGCGTCCCGCCACATATTTCAGCAGCGCGTATGAGAAGTCGCGGCCGATGGCGGCGCCTATCTGCGCCACCTCCTTGACTGGAGCGAGCCGGTCGAGCCGCGCCATCAGCGAATCTTGCAGCGTCGCGGGAATAGCGAGCGGCGGGAGCGGACTATTGAGGCGATAGCGCCCGGCATCTTCGACGAGCAGCCCGGACTCGAGCACCATCTTGGTCAATTCCTCGACGAATAGCGGGATGCCATCCGTCTTGTCGATGATCTGCTTCATCATCTCGCGTGGCAGCTGGCGACCCACGGCCACCTGTTCGACCAGCGCGCGCGAGTCCTGCCGGTCGAGCCGGTCGAGCCGCAATAGACTGACGTTGGCAAGGCCCGACCATGAGGGCTCGAACTCCGGCCGGGATGTCATGAGCACGAGTATCGGCAGTCCCCTGATCCGATCGACCGCGAGATCGAACAGTTCAAGTGTCGTGGCATCGGCCCAATGCATATCCTCGCAGATAATCAGCAGGGGTTGCTCTCGCGCCAACCCCTCGAGCTGATCGAGAAGGGCGGCAAATGTCTGTCGCCGCTGCTGCGCCGGGCTCAAACCGAGCGGCGAACAATGGTCTCCGGTTGGAATCGAAAGGAGAGCCGCAATGAGCGGTGTCGCTCGGGCGACCTGCTGTGTTCCAAGCGCCAGCATTGCTTCGAGCTTGTCGAGCTTTTGCCCGCACGTATCGTGCGAGCGGATGCCGGCGGCGCGCTCGAGCTGCGCGACAAAGGGATGAAGCGCACTGTTGGTGTGGTAAGGCGAACACTGATATCGCACCCGGCGGTGCGCACCCAACGAGGGGCTTTCGGACAGCGTTGCGACAATGCGCGACTTGCCGATGCCCGCTTCGCCAGAAATCAATACCATCTGGCCCTGCCCCTGCCATGCCCGGCGCTGGCGCGAGAGAATGAATTCGATCTCGTCCTTGCGGCCAACAAAGCCGATCGAGCGCGCCGCGCGGACCGCCTCGAAGCGACTCTCGGATGCGGTCGCTCCCTCCACCGCCCAGACTGCGATGGGTTCGGCGATTCCCTTGACTTCACGGCGGCCGAGATTGCGAAAAGCGAAGAGATCACCAAGCAGCCGGCGCGTCGACGAAGCAACGACGACCGCCCCCGGCTCCGCCAGGCTCTGGAGCCGAGCAGCGAGGTTTGGTGTATCGCCGACGGTTGCGTGCTCCTCTGACGCATCTCCACTGATGAGGTCGCCGACCACCACAAGCCCGGTCGCAATTGCGATCCGCATTTCAACCCGTTCGTCAGCGCCTGTTTTGAGCTGCCGAATCGCGGCTATAGTGTCGAGCCCGGCTCGCACTGCGCGCTCCGCGTCATCCTCGTGGGCGCGAGGATAGCCGAAATAGACGAGTATTCCGTCGCCAACGAACCTGGCTATCCTGCCGTCATAAGCGGCAATGACTCTCGCGCAGGCCGCGCGGTAGGCCCGGATCACCTCCCACATATCCTCGGGATCGAGACGCGCCGAGAGCGCAGTCGAGCCGACCAGATCGCAAAACATGACGGTGAGATGGCGCCGCTCGGCGTCATGAGGACGAGCCGGCGATGCGATCAACGCGGCTGGATCGAGGTCGGCAATAGCACGCAGCATTTTGCGGCGATGGCCGAGCAGGACTCCGAGCTTATCGAAGTCCTCGTCCATCAGTTCGGGAAGGACGTCGATGTCAATCCCATTTTGGACAAGACGCTCTGCGTATTGCCCAAGCCCCAGCTTCTCGAGCCACTCCGCAATCTGCATTGGCTCCACCGATCGTGTAGTAGGCGGTTAGCAGAATTTTGGACCACGGCGCGGGGACAATATCCCAACACCATCATGATGGCACGTCTTGTTTGTTGCGCGATCATTTAGGTTGCTCAGTACCGGTACCGCTTCCAAGCAGAGACATTGCCCAATGCGAGCGGCTGCGCTACCAAAAATCGTCAGCACGCAGCGTTGGGCGATAGAGGTTGCGATGAGTTGTCAGCCGTCAGCTACTCACTTTCGGACCTGAAGCCGAAACCAACACTGCGGCCTGTGCCCACGTCACGACGCCAAGCAGACGTTTTTCCGTGAGCACAGTATTGTTCATTCCTTGTCCATGGACGCTTCGTAGTTGCGAGCCATCGTCCCCGCCGCAACTTGAAGCGAAGAACCAACCACCCAACAGCCGGCAACAAAGCCTATCAGGCCATTGGGCAAGGTTTGATCAAGGACAAGGATGCTGACGGACAGAGTTGCTGCAATCGCGGCGCCGAACGTTCCGGCCGCACTCATGACCTCAGCCGCCTCGAAACCGTTCCATTCGTCCGAGATGCTCGAAATCGACCTCCGAGCGGCACTGCGAAACAAATCAATTCCGACATAATAGCTAAGAGCTCCGTACAGCATCGTTAGCAGCACGATCCAGCCGCTTTCAAACAGTCCGTCTTTCTGACGCAACAGGGTCGCACCCACGTAGAGGCCGCAAGAGGCCCCAACGGCTGCGAGCCCAATTCTTTCAATAAGATGGGCCGATTTGATCAGACTGGAACGAGCGATCCGGAGATTGCCGGTTTGCTTCGTTACGGATAATGCGCTGGAAACTGCATTGCTAATCTTCATTGGAGTCTCCCTCTCAGGTAAGTAGCGGCCTACCGGCCGACCTCGAATAGAGGCGGCCTCGTGGACGTGCTTTGCGATTCCGTGGATTCCAATTTCTGAAAGATCTGTGCTGAGTGATGGGGCTGGCTTGCTCATGAGCAAGACGAGAGCCAATCCAAAGCTGCGAGCTCGCCGCTTCGCAGGCATTGCATCTCACCCGTGTCTGTCATTTAGCTCCGGGTGCGGCAATTTCTTGTGGGAGTGATACCTCAAAAAGAGAGTGATGGAATGTGAGACGGTTCACATACCGTGGTTTCCTGTCGCTCCATCCGGTCACAATTTCCGGAGGACGCCTCTGCATCGTCGCGACACCCGGGAGCGCGCAAGCAGGAGCTGAACGGCGCGGTCAACTCGCAAGCTGTCCCCGCATTTCGCCGACGTCAAATCTATCCGCCCTTGCTGTTTCGTGCACGTCAACTCATGAGGTTAGGCCGCGTCACCGGAAACGCAGCGCGCCTGCGCGCCTCAGGCGGACCACTCCTCGCCCCAGACCTGCACGACGTGACCCGGAGACACTTCGCGATATTGCCGAACCGGCGGCTGGTAGTCGGGCGCGCGCACGGGGCTTCTGATCTCGTCGTTCGAGGCCTCGCGCCGGGTGCCGCGGCGCGCTGGATCGGGCACCGGCACGGCCGCCATCAGCTTCTTCGTATAGGGGTGCTGCGGATTGCCGAACAATGCCGCGCGCGGGCCAGTCTCGACGATCTCGCCGAGATACATCACCGCGACGCGGTGACTCATGCGCTCGACCACCGCGATGTCGTGGGAAATGAAGAGATAAGCAAGCCCCATGCTGGCCTGAAGGTCGAGCATCAGATTGACGACCTGCGCCTTGACCGAAACGTCGAGCGCCGAGACCGCCTCGTCCGCGACGATCAGCTTCGGTCCGAGCGCAAGCGCGCGTGCGATGCAGATGCGCTGGCGCTGGCCGCCGGAGAATTCGTGCGGAAAACGTGCGGCCATGTCGGCGGTGAGGCCGACGCGCACGAGCAAATCGGCGACCTTCTCGCGCGCCTGCGACGCCGTGGCGAGCCCGTTGGCGAGCAAGGGAGCCGCGATCGCCGTTCCCACCGACATGCGCGGATTGAGGCTCGCGAACGGATCCTGAAACACGATCTGCATCTGCTTGCGGAAGTCGCGCAAGGTGCGGGCATTCATGGCCAGCACATCCTGCCCGTCGATCAGAACGGTGCCGCTGTCCGGCTCCGTCAGCTTGAGGATGGAACGGCCCGTCGTCGACTTCCCGCAGCCGGATTCGCCGACCAGTGCCAGCGTCTCGCCGGCGCGCAAGGTGAAGGAAATGTTCTCGACCGCATGGACGCGGCCCGAGACTTTGCCGAACAGGCCCGAACGGATCGGAAAGCGCGTGGTGAGGTTGGCGACTTCGAGCAGCGGGCGCTCGGCGGTCGAGACCGTATCGGGTGTCTCCGCCGGATCATCCGAGGTCCCTGTCACCTTGTCGACGATCGGAAACCGCATCGGCCGCACGCGTCCATCCATCGAGCCGAGGCGCGGCACAGCGGCGAGCAGTGCCCTTGTATAGGGGTGCGAGGGGGCTGCGAAGATGCGCGAGGTCGCGTCGGTCTCCACCGCCTGGCCGCCATACATCACCACGGTGCGGTCCGCGATCTCGGCGACCACGCCCATGTCGTGGGTGATGAAGAGGATCGACATCCCCTCCTCGTTCTGGAGCTCCTTCAACAGCTCCAGGATCTGCGCCTGAATGGTGACGTCGAGCGCAGTGGTCGGCTCGTCGGCGATCAGGAGTTTCGGCTTGCAGGCCAGCGCCATCGCGATCATCACGCGCTGGCGCATACCACCGGAGAAGCGATGCGGATGCTCGTGGAAGCGCGATTTTGCCGCGGGGATGCGAACACGGTCGAGCAAGCGGATGGTCTCGGCCTCCGCCGCCGCGCGCGACAGGCCGCGGTGCTGGATCAGTGCTTCCGCAATCTGGAAGCCGATGGTGAGCACCGGATTGAGGCTCGTCATCGGCTCCTGGAAGATCATGGCGATTTCGTTGCCACGCACGTCCTTCATACTCGCTTCGGGCAGCGTCAGCAGATCGCGACCGGCAAGCCGGACGCTGCCTTCGACGCAGCCGCTCTCCTTCGGAATGAGCCGCATGATCGAGAGCGCGGTGACGCTCTTGCCGGAACCGGACTCACCGACGATAGCCACGGTCTCCTTGGGAGAGACATCGAACGACACATTGCGGACGACCGGACTCCATTGCCGCTCGCGCAGGAAGGACGTGGTGAGGCCTGAGACCGACAGCACCGGCGCATGCGCGGCGGCAGCGACGTGGTCGGGTATGCTTGCGCCCATGCTCATGCCGATGTCCTAATAGCCACGACTACGGTCGACACGCCCCGGCAAATCCTCGCCGCGGCGGTGACGTGCGATCACGTCGAGCACGAAATCGACGGCCGTATCAGGCGTCGTCATGCTGGCATTGTGCGGCGTCAGCAGAATGCGCGGGTGGCTCCAGAACGGATGACCCACAGGCAGCGGCTCCGGCTCGGCGACATCAAGGACGGCGCCGGACAACGCGCCGCTGTCGAGCGCTGCGAGAAAATCGGTTTCGACCAGATGCGGGCCACGCCCGACATTGACGAGGGACGCGCCGCGCGGCAGGCGCGCGAACATATCTGCGTTCAGGATGCCGCGGGTCTCGTCGGTCAAAGGCAGCAGGCAGACGAGAATGTCGGCCTGCGCAAGGAAATCCGGCAGCGCATCCCCGCCCGCATAGCAGGTCACGCCCTCGATCTCGCGCGGTGAGCGGTTCCAGCCGAGAAGCGGAAAGTCGAACGTCTTGAGGCGCTCGAGCACCGCCTGGCCAAGCTGGCCGAGGCCCATCACGCCGACACGACGACGCCTGGCCGGTGTGATCCGGATCTCGCGCCAGACCTGCTCCTTCTGCTGGGCGATGAAGTCCAGGAGATTGCGATGCAGGGCGAGCACAGCCATGGTGACATATTCGACCATGGTTTCGGCGATGCCGGGCTCCAGCATGCGCACCAACGGAATGTGCGGCGGAATTTTTGACGCGTCGAACTGGTCCACGCCCGCACCGACCGAGAAGACGAGCTCGACATTAGGGAAAGTCGTCGCGATGTCATCCGGCGGCACCCACGCCACGAGATAGCGGACGTCAGCGGGATCGCCGATGTCGGGCCAGAGCCGGAACGGCACATCAGGCGCGCGCTGGGCGAAGAAGCGCGCCCACTCCTCGCCGCGAACCATGTTGGCCTTGTAGAGAACCGTCATGCGGCCAAAACTCTCAAAACGGGCTGACCGGCGCGAGCCGCCGGCCGTCGATCAGGCGCTTGTGGCTGTACGCCGCAGGATCGACCAGCGGCGTCGCGCCCGTCACGATGTCGGCGGCCAGCTTGCCCGCCGCGGGGCCGATGCCGAAGCCATGGCCGGAGAAACCGGTGGCAAGGAAGAAGCCCGGCAAGGCGTCGACCGGCGAAATCACCGGGATGGTATCCGGCGTACAGTCGATCGTGCCGCCCCAGGCTTCCGCGATCTCGATGTCCTTCAATTCCGGATTCGACTTGATCAGCGAAGCCAGCGCCGCATTGACCAGCGACATGTCGGGCGCGGGATCACGGACACGCTCGGTCTCGAACGGCGACGGCTTGTCCAGGCTCCAGTCCGTGCCGCGCATGAGTTGATCGAAGAACGACTTGCCGAGCGACAGTTTCAACCCGTTCTTGCGGTGCAGGTAGGTCGGCCAGAAGGTCAGCGCATAGCGGAACAGGTCGGGCGACAGTTCAACCGTGCCGCGGTTGCGCAGCGCCAAGGTGAAACCGCCGTCAAGGCGGCGGCGGATGCAGTAGAGATCGGTGCCGAGCGCACCGGAGGTGATCTCCGGTCCCGGCGTAGTCCGGCATGCGGTGGCGTTGACGAGGCCGATCGGCAGCTCGATGCCGTGGCGCCGGCAGAACAGCGATGACCACGCCCCTCCGGACAGCAGTACCGATTGCGTACGAACGGTGCCCTTCTCGGTGACGACGGCGCTCACCCGTCCACCCTGCGTTTCCAGTCCGCGCGCGGCGCAGCCCTGATGGAGGGTGACGCCGTGTTTTCGCGCGGCGGTCGCGAGCGCGGGCACAGCCATCGACGGCTCGGCGCGCCCGTCGCTCGGCGTGTGCAGGCCGCCGACCCATTTCTCGGAATTACCGGGCAGGCGCTCGGCGACCTCGGCCGGCGTCAGGACCGTCGAGTGCACCTGCATCTCGCGCGCCGTTGCGGCCCATCGCTCCCAGCTGGCGAGCTCATCCTTGCTCTTGGTCAGGAACAGCACGCCGGTGCGGCGGAAGCCGGCATCGACGCCGGCATCGTTCTGCATGTCTTCCCACAGGCGCAGCGCCTCGCGGGCAAGAGGAATTTCTTCACGCGCGCGACCCTGCTGGCGGCACCAGCCCCAATTGCGGCTCGACTGCTCACCGCCGACATGTCCCTTCTCGACTAAGGCGACTGAGAGGCCCTTCTTCGCTAGATGATAGGCCGCGGAGACGCCGATGACGCCGCCGCCGATGACGACGACGTCCGCCTGCGCCGGCAGGCGCTCGTCGCTGTTTATGCGGGTGAGCGGCGGGGACATGAGACACTCCTTAATATCAGCCTGGACTTCAATTCGATCGAGATCTTGCTCGTCATGGGATGTTCATTCGCGGATCGAGCGCGTCGCGCAGGCCGTCGCCGAGGAAGTTGAAGCTCGTCACGGCCAGCGTGATCGCGAGGCCCGGCGCGATCGCGAGCCAGGGCGCGCTGGTGAGATAGATCTGCGCGTTGTTGAGCATGTTGCCCCAGCTCGCGGCCGGCGGCTGGATGCCGTAACCGAGATAGCTGACATAGGATTCGAGCAGGATCGCCTTGGCGACGTTCAACGTCGCCGCCACCATGATCGGCGCCATCGCATTCGGCACAAGCTCGCGGAACATGATGCGCATGTTCGACGAGCCGAAGGCGAGAGCCGCGACCGCAAACTCACGCTCGCGCAGCGAACGCACCTGGGCCTCCACGACGCGGGCGACGGCCATCCAGGCGGTCGCCGCAATCAGCACGGTGGTGGTGACAAGGCCCGGCTCGGTGAGCGCCGCAAGCGCAAGCAGCAGGAAGATCGTCGGAAAGCATAATACCGCGTCGACGAGCCGCATCAGTACCGCGCCGACCACGCCGCCATAGAAGCCGGCAAAGGCGCCGACCACGATGCCGACCGCCATCGCAATCACCATCGCGACGATGCCGATCGAAAGCGACACGCGCCCGCCCATCATCAGCCGCGCCAGCACGTCACGGCCGAGCTCGTCCGTGCCGAGGATGTGCGCGCCCGAAAACGGCGGCGCGAACCGCTTCATGATGTCGATATAGGTGTCGTCGAACGGTAGCAGATACGGGCCGAATGCCGAGCCGAGGATGAGAATCAGAATGATCACCGCGCCCGCGAGCGCGAGGCGATGCCGGCGGAATCGCCGCCACGCGGCCTGGCCGGGTGCGAGCTGGACGGTGGAGAGGGCTGCAGTCGCCATCGTCTAGCCCACCCGGATGCGCGGATCGACGACGGCATAAAAGATGTCGGCGAGCAGCGAGCCGATCAGCACCATCGTCGCCGAGAACATCAGGATGCCCATTACCACGGGATAGTCGCGATAGCCGATGGAATCGAGGAACAGCCGACCCATGCCCGGCCAGGTGAATACGGTCTCGGCGACCAGCGCGCCACCGAGCAGCGTCGGAAACTGGAGGCCGGCCACCGTGATCATCGGCAGCAGCGCGTTGCGCAGGGCGTGAACGGTGAGGATACGCCATTCCGGCATGCCTTTCGCACGCGCGGTGCGGATGTAGTCCTGGTTGATCACCTCTAACATCGAGGAGCGCATGAAGCGGCCCCACATCGCGGTCTCGACCAGCGCCAGTACCAGCGCCGGCGCAATCAGATGATGCAGCAGGTCGAGGAAGGAGCCGTCGCCGACGGTCTCGCGATTGCCGGACGGCAGCCAGCCGAGCTTCACCGAGAACACGTAGATGGTGACGAGGCCGAACCAGAAGGTCGGGATCGACAGCGCAATCATGGCGCCGACGGTTGCGAGCGTATCAAACAGCGAGTAGCGGCGGAGCGCGCCAAGCACGCCGATCCAGCAGCCAAGCAAGACCGCGATGATCGTCGCCGTCGCCATCAGCTCCATGGTGGCACCGAGATGCGAGGAGATCACCGACAGCACGGCCTCGCCGTCGCGGTAGGAGCGACCCCAGTCGCCTTTCAGCATACGACCGAACCAGTCGAGATACTGGATCGGAAGCGGACGATCGAGCCCGAGCTGGCTGGTGACGCGATCGAGATCCTCCTGCGTCATCTGCGCAGAGGCCGCAAATTGCGAGAGCGGGCCGCCGGGCGCCAGATGCAGGATGGCGAAGCCGATCGCTGAGACAATCACCAGCAGCATGATCGCCTGCGCCAGGCGATTGGCGACGTAACGGGCCATCTCAGGCGATCCCGCGGATCGGATGCATCAGGCCCAATACCACTCGCGGATGTTCCAGCAGTTGATCGACATGTTGATGTTGGGGCGGAAACCCTGGAGCCCTTCCTTCACGCCTTCCGCGATGAAACCCTGGAACAGCGGCAGGATGGCGAGATCGTTGCGGATGAGCTTTTGCAGCTCGCCATAGGTCGTCTTGCGTTGCGCCAGATCGAACTGCCTGGCGCCTTCGGCGAGAAGCCGATCCGCTTCCGGACTCTGGTACTGATAGGTGTTGTAGCCGCGGCCGCCTTTGGCGGGAATGGCGCCGGAGCCGAAGCGCGGCGTCACATCGGGGTCGCTGCCCAGCATGAAGTTCACCCCCACGATCACCGAGTTGAACTTCGACTGCTGCCAGAAGTCGCCCCAGATCACCGCAGCCGGCATGTTGTTGACGCGCATCGCGGCGCCGATCGCACGCCAGTCCTGGATCAGGAGCTGCTGGGTCTGCTCGCGCACGGCATTGCCTGACGTCGTCGAATTGGTGAATTCGAGCTTGACGCCGCCCTTCTCGCGCACGCCGCCGGAGCCGCGAACCCAACCCGCAGCATCGAGCAGCGCGTTGGCTTTGGCGGGATCATATTTGTGCTGCGGCAGCCCCTGCTGGAACGACCAGGCCTGCTGCGGCACGAAACTCTCGGTCTGCGTCGGCAGGCCGTAATTCAGCGCATCGATGATCGCCTGCTTGTTGATCGCGAGATATAGCGCCTCGCGTACAGTGCGGTCGGTGAAGGGACCGAAATCCAGATTGGGCGCGATGTGCTCGACCGAGGACGTCGAGGAGACGAAGATCTTGCGTCCCTTCAGCGTCTTCGCCTCCTGCACGAAGTTCGGCAAAATGCCTTGCAGGCCGGTGTAATCGACCTGGCCGGTGCGGAACTGGGTGTAGAGGACGGTAAGGTCCGGAATGTACTTGAACACCACGCGCTCAACGTAGGGTCCCTTGCCGTGGTAGCCGGCATGGGCATTCAAGAGGATGTGGTCGCCCGGCACGCGCTCGCCCCAGCGGAACGGCCCGGTGCCGACGGGCGCATTGTGGAACGGCGAGGCGTTCGGATCCGTCAGCTTCTCCAGGATGTGCTTGGGCACGATGAAGGTCAGCGCCCCCAGGATCGACATATAAGGCGAATAGGCCGTGTCCATCCGCCAGTGGATCTCGTCGGGCGCGACGACCTTGATGTCCTTCACGAGGTTATGGCCGACGCGGCTGCGGGCGCGGAAGTCGGGATTGTTGATCAGCTCGATCGAGAATTTTACGTCCTCGGCCGTGAACGGCGTGCCGTCATGCCACTTCACGTCGCTGCGCAGCTTGATCTTCCAGGTCAGGCCGTCGGCCGACAGGCCGCCATTCTCGATGGTCGGGACTTCGCGGGCGAGGTCGGGAACGAACTTGCCGTCGGGATCGATGAACCAGAGCGGCGAGAACACCTGCCACCAGATGCCCTGATCGACCTCGATGCCCGGCATCAGGGGATGAAAGACCGTTGGCTCCTGCGACAGCGCCGCGATCACCTGTCCGCGCGGCTTGTCCGGCGGATTGGTCGGGCGTTCGGTCTGCGCAAATGCATGGCCTGAAAGCGTCCATCCCGCCGCGGCGCCCGCGCCGAGCTGAAAGAGCTGACGGCGATTCGGAATGCCGAGATGCAGTGCTCCAACGCCGAACTTCCCGGTGTCGTCCGCCATGACCACTCTCCGTTTTTCGCACGCGGCACCGTTCCCCGCGCCCCCAAGACCCCGGCAAAGGGACAGGAGTGGGCTTTAGTGCTTCTAAATTTTTCTATCAAAAGTTCATCACGACTAAATACAGCTGTCAATCACATTGCTAGGATGCGCGACCTTTTCACAGCGCCGGACCATTTTGGGCGGCGAGGCAATGCATGGGAGAGCGACATGGATGGTCGCGGGGACACGAACGGTCCGAAGGACGCCCCGGCGCTCGAGGCCGACGATGCGATCGACCAGCGCCTCGGCGAGACCGTGCGGCTGCTGCGTCAGCGCGCCGGGCTGTCGATCCAGGACGTTGCCAACAAGACCGGCCTCTCCAACGGCATGATCAGCCAGCTCGAGCGCGCGCGCGCCATGCCGTCGATACGCACGCTGCGCCTGCTCAGCATCGCGCTCGACGTCCCGATCTCCTATTTCTTCGAAACCACCGATCCCGCCGACGTGCAACGCTACATCGTGCGCAAGAACAGCCGGCGCCTGCTGCGGCTCACCGCTAGCGGCGTCGTCAAGGAAGCGCTGACGCCGGCAGACAAAGGCCAGCTCGAACTCTATGAGCTCACGCTCAATCCCGGCGCCTCGTCCGGCACCGACTTCCTGCAGCATACCGGCGAGAAGGCGGGCTATATCCTCTCGGGCAGCCTGCGGCTGTGGCTCGACAACCAGGCCCATCTGCTCGAAGCCGGTGACAGCTTTCGCTTTCCGAGCATCGTGCCGCACATGTTCGACAACCCGACCCAGCAGACCGCGCGCGTGATCTGGGTGACGACGCTGCGCCAGACCGATTCTCCGGCAGGTTGAAGCGCCGCCGCCCGGCACCACCGCAAATTGCTCCTCGACGCCGCCGCGCGGAATCTGTAGCTCACGTGGAGCCGGACTCATTGACAGGGTGGACGCGAGGGTCCGCGACCGACGCGTTGGTGTGAGACCATGAAATTCAGGGGGCTTCTGACGCTCGCGATGGTCGCGCAGGTCGTCGTGACTGCGGCGGCCCTCCTCGCCTCCTATGCCGTGACCGGAACCGGGTTCGGCACGGTCCAGCTCATCGCCCTGCTCGCAAGCGGTCTCGTTGCGGCGCTGAACGCGCGGCTCTGCACGCGCATGATCGTGACGTTGCAGGACAAGCGCATTGCCGCACGACTGGCCGAGCAGGCGCAGGCCAGCGCGCAAATTACCCAGGCCGTCATCAAGACCGCGCTCGATGCCTTCGTTCAAACCGATGCGAACGGTATCGTCCTGGAGTGGAGCATTCAGGCCGAAGCCTTGACCGGTTGGACGCGCAAGGAGGCGCTCGGCACGGACGTCGTCAACCTCCTCGTCGCCGAGCCGCTGCGCGACGGCTTCAGGCAACGCATGATGCGGCTCCTGCCGGAACTGTCGGATGCGCCGATCGGCATCCGGTTCGAAGCGACCCTGCTGCACCGGAACGGCGACGAGATCCTGATCGAGGCGTCCAGCACGGCGCTCCAGCTCGGGGGACGCACCCTCATCAACAATTTCGTCAAGGACGTCACCCAGAAGCGTGCCGCCGAGGAGCAGCTGATCCAGGCCCAGAAGATGGAGGCGGTCGGCCAGCTCACCGGCGGCATCGCGCACGAGTTCAACAACATGCTCACCGTGATCACGGGCACGATCGAGATCCTCGCCGACGCCGTGAAGGACAATCCGCCGCTCGCGACCATCACCAAGCTGATCAGCGACGCCGCCGACCGCGGTGCCGCGCTGACGTCGAGCCTGTTGTCTTTTGCCCGCAAGCAGGCGCTCAAGCCGGCCGAGATCGACGTCAACGAATTGCTTGAAGAGCTCGCAAGGCTGCTGCTGGCAACCTTCGACAGAAAGATCGAGATCATAACCCGGCTTGACGGCAAGATCTGGCTCGCCCTGGTCGATCGCGGCCAATTGAGCTCGGCGCTGCTCAATCTCGCGATCAACGCCCGCGACGCGATGCTGGATGGCGGCCGACTGACGCTGACGACGCGCAACGTCGTGTTCGGCGTCCGTGAGGCCGTGGCGGTCGGGGCCGGCTATGCCGGCGACTATGTCGAGATCGAGATCGCCGACACCGGCACCGGCATTCCGCAGGCCATTCTGGAGCGGATCTTCGATCCCTTCTTCTCGACCAAGGATGTCGGCAAGGGCACGGGGCTCGGGCTCAGCATGGTGTTCGGTTTCGTCAAGCAATCCGGCGGCGGCATCAAGGTCTCGTCCGAACAAGGACGCGGCACGATTTTCACGATCTACCTGCCGAAGGCGGAGGCGAGCACGCTTCGCCCGGCCGGCTATGACGAGCGCAAGGTCGTGGGCGGGACTGAGACCATCCTTTGCGTCGAGGACGACCGCGACGTCCGCCAATATGTCACGGTCCAGCTCGAAAGCCTCGGCTACAAGGTCATCCCCGCCGCCAATGCGGCCGAGGCGCTCGCCATCGCAGCCGAAGGCACGCCATTCGATCTGCTCTTCACCGACATCGTGATGGCCGGCAGCTTGAATGGACGAGAGCTCGCCGACGAGATGGTGGCAGCGCGCCCCTCGCTGCGGGTGCTGTTCACGTCGGGCTATGCCTACGACTCGCTGCATGCGCAGGGACGCGCCACCATGGGCGCGCCGCTTCTGACAAAGCCCTACCGCAAGGCCGAGCTCGCGCGCATGCTGCGCCGCTCCCTCGACACCGCCGTCGACACGGCTGGCGATCCGATCCCGACGCCCTATTCGGTGCAGGCCGATGTCGAAGGCTTTCTGCGCAAGCAGGCGGCTGAACGCGACGGGCGCTAGTGCAGCGGAATGGATGGACAGCGCGCGATAGCTGCGCAAAACTCATCCCAGACATATCCATTGGAGACGAGCCATGACGTCACTCGAAAAAGGCATCACCGCGAACGGCACGGGCTATGGCGGCAAGACCTGGAACATTCTGGGCCAGGTCTATTTCCCGAAGGCCGTCACCGAGTCCACCTTCGCGTTCGAGACCAACAGCGAGCCGGGCCAATTCGTGCCGGTGCACATCCACCCGACCCAGGACGAATTCATCCTGGTGCAGGAAGGCACGCTCGACCTCAAGCTCGACGGCAAATGGGTGAAGGCCCATGCCGGCGACCTCGTGCGCCTGCCGCGCGGCATCCCGCACGGCTATTTCAACAAATCCGACAAACCGGCCCGCGCGTTGTTCTGGGTCTCGCCGATGCAGAAGCTGGAGGCGCTGTTCAACCAGCTCCATGACCTGACCGACCCGGCCGAGGTCGTGCGCATCTCGGCGCTGCACGAGGTCGACTTCCTGCCGCCCGAAGCCAATGACTAGGCTACGATCCCCCGACAGACGAATCGTTGGGGAACCGGCCATGCCTGCACGACGTCAACTCCTCGCAATCATCGCGGCGCTTGGGCTGGCCCTTACGACGTTCGTCCCGAGCCAGGCGCAAACGCTCACGGCAAGACAATCGGAGGCGGCTGCGACCTACGAGCGTGCGCTCGGCGATTTCAAGGCGATTCTGGCCGAGCGCCGCCGCCAGATCGACGCAAAGGAACCGCTGCCGAACCTGCCCGGCCAAGCCATCTATCTTGCGCGGGTCGCCGTCATCAGTGCTTACAAGGATCTCACCGACGCCTTGCCGTCGCGGATCGGTCGGCCCAACAAGTTCGAAATACCGCCGGCCTATTTCGACGCCGATATCGAACCGCTGATCGACGAATATTCAAAGCTGTTCGACATCATGGAAGCGCCGCCGGCCGGCGCGCAGAACTCGGCCACGCCGTTCAAGGACGTGGTCGATCTCGCCGCCGCGATCGCGCGGGCCAAGGGGCTGGCGCCGATTCACGCCGAAGTAGCGGGCCGGATCAGCCTCGGGCTGTTCTTTGCCGAGACCAACGGCAAGCAGAACGTCCGCAACGGGCGCTCCAACACCTATATGGGCAGCTTCCAGACCGGCCCGTCCGAGGACCGCAACGGCCGCAGGAAATGGCAAGCCATCAAGGCAGAGATCGCCGCAAGCGATCCCGAGCTGAGCGCGCGCGACGACAAGGAAGAGGCGCGCGCCCGCGGCACCGATCATCGCTTCAATCACTGGACCAACGTGCGCGACGGCCTGATGAACGCACATGCGGATGTTTTTCGGGATATCCCGGGAATCGTGAAGACCCTGCCCGACCCGATTGACCAGATGAAGCTGTTCGAGCTGATCCAGATCGTTCCCACGCCGACTCGGTCGGCGCTCAAGTCCGGCGATCTCCTGAACTACAGGGTGTCCAGTCCGACGATCATGAAGCACCTGCGCAACAACAGTATTTTTGCTTTTGGACAGGCCGACCGGGCGCGAACCTCGGCAAGCTTCCGGGAAATCCTTGGCGCGATGTGGCTGTTCAAGCGGAAATTCGAGAAGGCGATGGCGAAATACGCGGAGATCAAGCCGCGTTAGCAGGGCGAATACATATAAAACGAGCGTGGCGGATAGCTCGCCTGCGGTCCATCCTTCGAGACGCCCGCCTACGGCAGGCCCTCAGGATGAGATCGCGCTTTACCGCGCGATACTAGACCCTCATGATGAGGAGCCCACCGAAGCGGGCGTCTCGAGCCATGCAGGCCGAGCACGTTCGGCGGTCCTCGTAGCTGTTCATGTCCGACCGCGCTGGCCTGCTCCGCACGCCCTACTCGGTGCGGATCGGCGAGTCCCTCAGGCCGTTATTGTCATAGGCCTTGCGAAGTGTGCCGTTCGTCGTCGCTTCCGTCATGAACCTGGTCACGAACGCCAGAGCCTGGCTGTGACCGAGCGGCACGGCGACGGCCGTGACCGTTTTCTTGAAGGTCTCGTCCAGCACTCGCGTACCCGGAATCTTCTGCGCCATCTTGTTGAGCTGGTCGCGCGACAACGCGAAGGCGTCGATCTCGCCGCTGCTGAGGAGGCGGAAGATCTCGTCATAGGTCTGGTAGCCCGTGACTTTCGCGTTCTTCAGATGCGCGACCGTGCCACGCATGGTGGTCGTGGCGTTGACGGCCGCAACCTTGATGCCCACCTGGTCGAGCGTGGCGAAATTGGTGACGCTTGACCCTGCCTTGACGATGTAGGTGGCGTCGGCGACCTCGTAGATCGGACCGAACATCATCCTGGTCTCACGCTCGGGGTCTTTGGGTAACCAGGTGACGTCCCAAGCACCTTTTTCAAGAGTGCCTTTCGACGCCGCATCGGTGATCTGGCCGGAATTCTGGTGCACGACATATTCGACGGGCACGCCGAGCTGGGCGGCCATCTCCTTGCCGAGATCGACCGGCACGCCTGCATAGCCGGCTTCGGTCTTGGTGGACCAGAACGCGCCGCCCGCCGGGCTGATCGCGATTGCGACGCGGAGCTTGCCGCTCGGTGCGATGTCGTCCTTCAGACCATCGGCTAGCGCGGGCATGGCAACCGCCGCTGCCAGAACGAGGCCGGCAAGGGCCGACTGAAGAGACGTGGGCATGTCATGATCTCCTGGCCTTTTCTTCTTCTCTTGTTGTTCCCGACCGCCTCGCGCGCCACCGTTCGGCCATTGACATAATTCTGGTCGATCGTGCGGGCGATGAAAAGCGGTTTGTCATGGCAAAACTGCCGAAGGTCACAGCGCGGTTTGCGGTGCAAGGCCCATGACTGCCACCTGATGACTGCCACCTGATGACTGCCATGGCTATGGTGTTTCACGGCCGGGCATTTGTTGGTAGCCTCTCGCCCCGACAGACAGTAACCGGGGGCCACCGAATGACCTGCGCGAATCCCTCACGGCGCAACGGAGCGTGGAGATATGCCGGGCGGGCCCTGGCCGCGGCGATGGCCATGGCCGCGCTCACCGGCTGCGAGGACAAGAATACGTTCGTCGCGCCGCCGCCGCCCAAGGTGGACGTCGCCGCGCCCGTGCAGCGCGCGGTCACGCGCTATGTCGAGGCCACCGGCAACACCGCGCCGATCAAGAATGTCGATCTCGTCGCGCGGGTGCAGGGATTCCTGCAATCGATAGACTACCAGGACGGCACCTTCGTCAAACAGGGCACCCAGTTGTTCACGATCGAGCCCGAGACCTACAAGGTCAAGCTCGATCAGGCGCAGGCGGCCGAGGCCGGCGCGCAGGCGTCGCTCCGGCAGGCGGAAGCCGACTACAAGCGACAGAGCGATCTGGTGCAGCGGCAAGCGGTCTCGCAAGCGACGTTGGACAACTCGACCTCGAACCGCGACAACGCGCAGGCCAACCTCCAGCAGGCCCAGGCCAACACCCGCCTCGCCGAAGTCAACTACGGCTACACGAAGGTGAGCGCACCGTTCGACGGCGTCGTCAGCGCGCATATGGTCTCGATCGGCGAGCTCGTCGGGGTTTCCTCCCCGACCCAACTCGCCTCCATCGTGGCGATGGACCCGATCTATGTGAACTTCACCGTCAACGAGCAGGACGTGTTGCGCATCCGTGCCGAGGCCGCCCGCCGGGGGCTGACCGCCGCCGACATGAAGCAATTTCCAATTCACGTCGGCTTGCAAACCGAGGCCGGCTATCCGCACGAGGGCAAGCTCGACTACGTCGCGCCGACCATCAACCAGTCGACCGGCACGCTCGCGGTGCGCGGTCTCGTGCCCAACGACAAGCGGGTGCTGCTGCCCGGCTATTTCGTGCGCGTTCGCGTGCCCTTCACCCAGGAGAAGGACGCCCTGCTCGTTCCCGATACCGCGCTCGGCAGCGACCAGGGCGGCCGCTATCTCCTCGTCGTCAGCGGCGACAACATCGTCGAGCAACGCAAGGTGCAGATCGGTCCCGTCGATAACGGCCTGCGCGTGATCGAAAGCGGCTTGAAGCCTGATGACCGCGTGGTGATCGCGGGGCTATTGCGCGTGATCCCGGGCCAGAAGATCGACCCGCAAATGACGAAGATCGAGCAGCCGCAGGCGTCCGCCAAGTAAGATCCGCCAAGTGAGGGGCCGCCAGCCATGATCTCAAAATTCTTCATCGAGCGGCCAGTCCTCTCGAACGTCATCGCGCTGCTGATGATCCTGATCGGCGGCGTCGCGCTGTTCAATCTCGCGATCGCGCAATATCCCGATGTGGTGCCCCCGACGGTGCAGGTCACCACGCGCTATCCAGGCGCCAGCGCCAAGACCGTGATCGACACCGTGGCGCTGCCGATCGAGCAGCAGGTCAACGGCGTCGAGGACATGCTCTACATGCAGTCCTACAGCGGCTCCGATGGCACCTATACGCTGACGGTGACGTTCAAGATCGGCACCGACCTCAACTTCGCGCAAGTGCTGGTGCAGAACCGGGTCTCCAGCGCGCTGTCGCAACTGCCCCAGTCGGTGCAGAACCAGGGCGTCACCGTGCAGAAGCGATCGACGTCGATCCTGCTGTTCGTGACGCTGACCTCGCCGGACAAGACCTTCGACAGCCTCTATCTGAGCAACTACGCCACCATCAATCTCCGCGACGAGCTCTCGCGCCTGCCCGGTGTCGGCAACGTCACCGTGTTCGGCGCCGGCCAGTATTCGATGCGGGTGTGGCTCGATCCGAACAAGCTGCAAGTCCGTGGCCTGGTGCCGCAGGACGTCATCCAGGCGATCCAGCAGCAGAGCCAGCAGGTCTCGGCCGGCCAGGTCGGCGCGCCGCCGACGCCACCGGGACAGGCGTTCCAGTACACGCTCAACGTCAACGGCAGGCTCGACGACACCACCGAGTTCGAGAACATCATCGTCAAATCAGGCAGCAGCGGCGACGTCACCCGGGTGCGCGACGTCGGCTCGGTCGAATTGGGCGCGCAGACCTACAGCCAGATCTTCTCGCTGAACAAGCAGCCGGCCACCGGCATCGGCGTGTTCCAGTCGCCCGGCGCCAACGCGCTCCAGGTCGAGCAGGCGGTCGAAAAGAAGATGGCGGAGCTCGCCAAGGCTTTCCCGCAGGGCATGAAGTACGACACGCCGTTCGACACCACCAAATTCGTGCAGGCCTCGGTGCACGAGGTCTACATGACGCTGATCGAGGCCGGCCTCCTGGTGCTGGTCGTGATCCTGGTGTTCCTGCAGGACTGGCGCGCGATGCTGGTGCCGGCGACCACGGTGCCTGTCACCATCATCGGCGCGTTCGCCGCGATGGCGGCGCTCGGCTTCACCATCAACATGTCGACCTTGTTCGCGATCGTGCTTGCGATCGGTATCGTCGTCGACGACGCCATCGTCGTGGTGGAAGGCGCGGCGCACAACATCGAGCAGGGCATGAACGGCCACGACGCCGCGATCAAGGCGATGGACCAGCTGTTCGCGCCGATCGTCGGCATCACCCTGGTGCTGATCTCGGTGTTCTTGCCGGCCTCGTTCCTCGCGGGCCTCACGGGCCGCATCTATTCGCAATTCGCACTGGTGATCGCGGCAACGGCGCTTTTGTCCGCCATCAACGCGGCGACGCTGAAGCCGACGCAGTGTGCGCTCTGGCTGCGGCCGACGGTGCCGCCGGAGAAGCGCAACTTCTTCTATCGCGGCTTCAACAATGTCTATGACCGCGTCGAGCGGGGCTACACAAGGCTGATCAGCTTCCTGTGCGGGCACGCCACGGTCTCGGTCGCATTCGCGCTGGTGCTGATCGGAATCGGCGGCTACGGCCTGTCCCGGGTGCCGACCGGCTTCCTGCCGATCGAGGACCAGGGCTATCTGATCGCCGCCGTGCAACTGCCCGACGGCGCTGCGCTGGAGCGAACCCAGAAGGTGCTCGACAGAGCGGCCGAGCTGATCAAGGACACGCCTGGAGTCCAGCAGGTCATCACCATCGCCGGCATCTCCGCGCTCGACAACAGCGCCAGCCTTGCCAACGCCGGCGTCGCCTACATCATCCTGAAGGACTGGGACGCGCGCAAAGGACCGGGCGAGGATCTGCGCTCGCTGGTCTACGGACTGAACGACAAGCTCGCGGTCATCATGGAGGCGCGCACGCTGGTGCTGCCGCCGCCGCCGATCCAGGGCATCGGCAACGCGGCCGGCTTCTCGATGCAAGTCGAGCTGCGCGACGGCAACAGCGATTTCGGCAAGCTCCAGGCCATCACGAGCGCGATGGTCAGTAACGGCCAGAGCCAGAGCGCGCTGCAGCGCGTCCAGTCGTCGTTCCGCTCCTCGGTGCCGCAATTCAACGTCGAGATCGACCGCATCAAGACCCAGACGCTGCACGTCACGACGGACCAGGTGTTCGCGGCGCTGTCGACCTATCTCGGCTCGTCCTATGTCAACCAGTTCAACAAGTTCGGCCGCGTGTTCCAGGTCTATACGCAGGCCGATCCCGCGTTCCGCGTCACCGAGCGCGACATCGCCAACCTGCAGGTGCGCAACTCGAACGGCGACATGATCCCGATCGGCACCGTCGCCACGATCACGCCGGCCACCGGCCCCTCGCTGATCAGCCTCTACAATCTCTATCCCTCCTCGACCGTCATCGGCCTGCCGGCGCAGGGCTACTCCTCGGGCCAGTCGCTGAAGCTGATGGAGGAGATCGCGGACAAGACGCTGCCGCCGGGCACCGGTTACGAATGGACCGCGATGTCCTATCAGGAGAAGGCTGTCTCCAACCAGATCTACTGGGTGTTCGGGCTCGCCATGCTGCTGGTCTATCTCGTCCTCGCCGGCCAATACGAGAGCTGGTACGCGCCGATCTCGGTGATCCTCGCGGTGCCTCTGTCGCTGATCGGGCCCATGCTGATCCTCAATGGCCTGAAGATCGACAACAACCTCTACTGCCAGATCGGCCTGATCCTCCTGATCGCGCTGTCGGCCAAGAACGCCATCCTGATCGTCGAGGTCGGGCTGGAGCTGCACGGCCGCGACGGCAAGCCGGTGCTGGAATCCGCCATCGAAGCTGCGCGCGCCCGCTTTCGACCGATCCTGATGACGTCGTTCGCCTTCATCCTCGGCGTCGTGCCGCTGGTGATCGCGACCGGCGCCGGCGCCAGCGCGCGCAAGTCGATCGGCATCACGGTGTTCTCGGGCATGCTGGCCTCGACATGCCTTGCGGTGCTGTTCGTGCCGGCCTTCTTCGTGGTGGTGCAACGCTTCGAGAACTGGCGCGCGTCGAAGAAGGCGCCGAAGGCTGCGGCGGCGACCGAGGTGAGGTCCTAGGCTTTCTCGGTGGAGGTCTGCCGCGCCTCGCCGCTTGACACCAGCAGCACCGAGACCTTCGCCTGCCTGAGCACGGCGTCGGCGACGCCGCCGAAGGAGAGATGGTCGCCTTGGATGCGGTCGACGCCCATCACCACGAGATCGACATCGGTGGTCTCGATCTCGCGCAGGATCGCCGCCTCCGGCGCTCGGTTCACGCGCAAGGTCGTGGTGATGTCGACCTCATAACGGGCAGCGAGATCGCTGGCGTCCTTCAGGATGCCGGCCTCCTGACTCAGACCACGAGAGGCGCCGCGCTGCGCGCCCTTGTCGCGCGTCGTCGCGACATAGATCACGCGGAGCGAGCCTGATCCCGCCGCCTGGGTCAACGCCACCGCGACCTCGGCACCGCGCTTGGAGACGCCGCTGCCGGAGACCGGAACGAGGATATTGAGCGCGTCGGGCATCGGCTGCTTCAGGTGCTTTCCCTTCGCCGCCAGGATTGCGAGCGGTCCTTCGAACTTCGCTGCGATGTCCTCAACTTCGCGATCGAAGCGATTCTTGGCGGCAGTGACCTTGTCGACGCCGATGACCAGAAGATCGAAGCCCTTCTTTGCCTCATCTCCGATTGCCTCGCCGAGCCCCGACTTGCGGACACGCGTCGTAACGTCGACGTTGCCGGCATCGCCATCGCCATGCGCCGACACGGTCTCGGCGGCCTTCTTCACCACCACTTCGGGGCTTTCTTCCTCGCCGCTCCCCTTCTCCCGCTCCTTGGCGCGCTTGCCGATGTGCAGCACGGTGATCGGCAGGCCACGCATCCCGGCGATCAGGCCGGCAATGTGGGCGGCGAAGGTGGCATTGACGCTTTCGTCCACTGCCAGCAACGGACGTTCGAGATTGGCGACGAAGCCGCGCTTCTCGAACTCTTCCCGCTCCAGGCGCTCTTGCTCCTCCTTGTTCATCGGCAGCTTTGCCAGCGCCGCGCGCAGCATCGGCGGCATCGCCATCGTGGTCACGATCGCCATCGTGACGATCATCGTGAACAGGTTCTGGCTGAGCACGCCGATCGAAAGACCGATGGTGGCGATGATCACCTCGGTCGAGCCGCGCGCGTTCATCCCGCTCGCGAGCGCCAGCGACTCCCTTGTGTTCAGCCCGCCCAAGGTGCCGCCGACGAAGGCGCCGCCGAACTTGCCGACACTGGCGATCACGACCAGCAGCCCGGTCAGCATCAGGAGATTGGGATCGCGCAGCACCGTGAGGTCGGCGCTCAAGCCGGCCAGGCCGAAGAATACCGGCATGAAGAAGCTCGATATCAATCCGCGCAGGCGCTCGTCGATCTGCCTCGTCAGGATCGGGGACTCTCCGACCAGAATGCCGGCGACGAAGGCGCCGAGCACCGTGTGGACGCCGATCAGATGCGTGATCAGCGCCATCACGCTCATCAGCAGCAGGATCACCGTGACGACAGGCGCGGTGCTGACGAGATTGTCGTTGGCCCAGCGGATCAGCTGGAACACGAGGCGGCGGCCGATGGTGAAGCTGATGGCGAGGAAGGCCAGCGTGCCCAGCACGGCTTTCGCCACCGAGGCGATATCCAGCGTGCCGTGCGAGGCGAGGCTGAAGATCACTGCGATGATGATCCAGCCGATGGTGTCGTCGATGACGGCGGTCGCGACGATGATCTGGCCGACATTGCGGCGCATGAAATTCATTTCGCGCACGACCACGGCGACGATTTTCACCGAGGAGATCGATAGCGCCGTGCCCATGAACAGCGACGCAACCAGGCGGGCTTGCGGGTTCGGCAGCAATGCATCGGGCAGGAACTCGCCGAGCGCAAAACCGCAGGCGAAGGGCACGAGGATGCCGGCGATCGAGATCGCGATCGCGGCCTTGCCGACCTTCCTGACCAGCTTGAGGTCGGTCTCCATGCCGGTCAGCAGTAGCAGCAGGAGGATCCCGAACTGAGCGATGCCGTCGATCATTGCTTTCTGCTCGGGCGTTTTGGGGAAGATCGCGTGCTGCGCGTCAGGCCAGATCCAGCCGAACAGCGACGGGCCGAGCAGGATGCCGGCGAGCAATTCGCCGATCACCGAGGGCTGGCCGATGCGCTGCATGGTCTCGCCGAGACCGCGGCCGACCGCGATCAAGAGCACGATCTGCGTAACCAGCAGGAATTCGGACGGACCGGCCGATTTGCCGCCCTCGGCAGCGGCCGCAATGGTGGTGAGGACAAGAGCCGCGGGGACAAGGCCGACCGGTCGGAGCAGGCTCCAATGCATGCAGGTGTCTTCCCCCTTCATTTGCCCCGGCAAGGTGCCGGACGGGGATAGAACCCGCGGGAGGCGGAGCGGGTTCCCGTCGCTTGCGGCGAGTTGGGGGGCAACAACAAAAAACGCGAAAACAACCCCATGCACAGTAGAGATGGGGCTGAAAAGGCTGAAGAAATTTCGTCTTTGCCGAAACCACTTGCTCCGTCGGGCAAAACACCGGCACAATGGCATCATCGGGTGGCATGCGCGGGCTGCCTCCTCATCCCCTTCATTGCGAGCGAAGCGGCGAAGCGAAGCAATCCAGGGTCCCTCCGCGGAAGGATTCTGGATTGCTTCGTCGCAAGGGCTCCTCGCAATGACGAGAGAGTCCCGGCCTTACGCCGCACTCGTGCCCCGGACGCGGCGCAGCGCCACTCCGGCGGTGCGCCGCAGAGCCGGGGCCCATGCCACATGGGAATTCGCAGCCTCTGGGTCCCGGCTCTGCGCCGCAACGCTCGCGCGTTGCAGCTTGTCCGGGACACGAGAGCGTTCCCCCTCACACCGCCTGCGGCGTCCTGATTTCGCGCGGCAGGATGATCGCCGCTGCGATCGCGAGCAGGCAGAGCGCGGCGAAGGCGTGCAGCATGGTGACGAAGCCGCCCTGCTCGTAGAGCCACGCAACCAGACCGACGGAGGCGCCGGCTGCGGTGAAGCCGATGAAATAGCGCACGGCATAGGCGCGCGAACGCCATTCCTCGCTGGTGTACTTGCCGACCATGGCGTCATTGACCGTGACCTGCCCGAACGCGCCCATGACGATGCCGATCGAGACCAGGATCAGCGGCAGATTGGACAGGCTCGCGGCCAGATACAGGAACGGCGCCAGCATGAAGGACAGCGGCAGCGCCACCGTCTTCAGCGAATAGCGGTCGAGCAGCCGGCCGATCGTGTACTGCGTCATCGCGCCGAACACGTAGACGCAGGCGGCGATGACGCCAAGCAACGCCGGGCTTTTGGTGAGATCGGCAAGCCGCTCCGCAAACAGTTTTGGCAGCGCGACGGTGACGGCATTGAACGTGGTGGAGATTGCGATCACCACGATCAGCAGCGACAGGATCACGCGCCACATGTCCTGCTTGGCGACGCGCGCCTGCGCCGCGGCCTGCTTCGAGCCCTTGCGGTCCTCGTGCACGACCATCATCGCAAACGCGATGCCGATCATGATCGTCACGACGCCCGGGACGATGAAGGCCAAACGCCAGCCGAAATATTGGCCGATCACGCCGGTGACCAGCGCCGACGAGGCAACGCCGAGATTGCCCCAGACGCCATTCAATCCCATTTCGCGGCCGAGCTTGTCCGCGTAAGACACGATCATCGCGGTACCGACAGGATGATAGATCGAGGCGAAAATGCCGATGGTGAACAGCGCCGCGCCGAGCTGCGCCGGGGTCTGCACGAAGCCGACCGAGATCATGGAAAGACCGATGCCGACGAAGAAGATCAGCATCATGTGGCGGCGGCTCCAGCGGTCGCCGAGCCAGCCGGTGAGCAGCGAGCCCGCACCGAAGGCGACGAAGCCCGGCGTCGCGTAGGGCAGGAGTTCCGAATACGCCATGCCGAGCGCCGGTCCCATGATGATCACGGCGGCGGCGAAGATCAGCATCGCATAATGGTCGATGAAATGGCCGGCGTTGACGAAACTGATCACCCGGCTGGGGCTGTTCATGGGAATCCTCTCCTGCTCCGAAATGAGTTATATGTCAGGCGCATTACGGGATGCTGCCAATGACTGTCGTCGAAACGCCAATCCTCCGGGAGGTCCGGGGCAACCACCGCTCGACCGCCGGGGTGCACCTGGTTGCGCGCGACTATCCCAAGGGCATGCGGATCGATCCGCATATGCACCGCGAGGCGCAGCTGATCTATGCGGCCAAGGGCACCATGCAGGTGACGACGCCCGGGGGGCGCTGGCTGGTGCCGCCGGACCGCGCGGTCTGGGTCCCCGCGAGGCTCGAGCACGCCATCGACCTACTCGCCGACATCGAGATGCGCACGCTGTATTTCGACCTGTCCTGGCTGAAGCGCGAGCGGCGCCATGAGGGACTGACCAAGGAATTCGTGGTGCGGGTGTCGCCGCTGCTGAATCAGGCGATCCTCGCGCTGTTCGACGTCCGCAATACCGAGGAGCGGACCGATCTGCTGGTTCGCCTGGTGATGCTGGAATTGGTCCAGGCCGAGGATTCCGCGACCTTCGTGCCGCTTCCGCACGAGCCGCGCTGCCGGCGCGCGGCCATGATCGTGCTCGACGATCCGACCGGCCTGCACGACATCGACACGCTCGCGCGCGAGGTCGGAACCTCCGCGCGTACGCTGTCGCGGTTGTTTTCGACAGAGACGCAATTGAGCTTCAAGAGCTGGTGCCAGCGCGCAAGAATTGCGGCAGCGATCCAGCTTCTGTCGACGGATGCCGGAATGTCGGTGAAGCAGCTCGCGACCCAGCTCGGCTATGCCAGCGTGCCGGCGTTTTCGGCGGCGTTCCGCCAGGTGACGGGGCGAACGCCGACGGAATTTGCGGGAAAGGCATGACAAGCATGCCTCATTCCTTCCGCTTGATTGTGATCGGCTTCCACCTAAATCCGGTGTAAGCTTCCCGCACCGCACAAACCTGACACGAAAGCTCAGATGGCCAACGCCTTCTTCTCCGACCTGCTCACCACCATCTCCGAGCGTGGCCGCACGCTGCTTCGTCGCGGGGATTCTGCTGACACCACGCAGGATGCCGACGGGCTGATCGAGCTCTGCGGTGCGCTGCTGTCGGGCCGGGGCGAAGCTTCGGGCACTGCCATGGCGCGTGAGGTGCTCGACACCTACCAGGAGTTGGATGAGACGGGACGCCGCACCTTCTTCGAAGCACTGGTGCGTGATTTCGGCCCGGATCGGGAACGCCTGTCCAAGGCGATCGAGACATGGCGTGCCAAGCCGGCCGACGAGGATGCCAGCGCCCTTCACTTCGCCTCCGAGCCGCGCCGGCAGGAGCTGATCCGCCGCCTCAACCGCGCGCCCGGCGGCACCGGCGATCTCGTCAACATGCGCGCCGATCTGCTCGGCATGATGAACGGGCACACCGATCTCGCCGCGCTCGATCGCGACGTCTCGCATCTTCTCTCTTCGTGGTTCAACAGGGGGTTTCTCGTGCTGCGCAGGATCGACTGGTCGACCCCGGCCAACATCCTCGAAAAGATCATTCGTTACGAAGCCGTACACGAGATCAGCGACTGGGACGATCTGCGCCGCCGCATCGATCCGGTCGACCGCCGCTGCTACGCCTTCTTCCATCCCGCAATGGTCGACGAGCCGCTGATCTTCGTCGAGGTCGCGCTGACCGAGACCATCCCCGGCGCGATCGCGCCGCTGCTCGCGGTCGATCGCCCATCCGTCCCGATCGAGCGCGCGCGCACCGCCGTGTTCTACTCGATTTCCAACACCCAGCGCGGTCTCGGCGGCATCTCCTTCGGCAGCTTCCTGATCAAGCAGGTGGTGGAGGAGCTGCGCCGGGAAACGCCGAAGCTCGACAATTTCGTGACGCTGTCGCCGGTGCCGGGCTTCATGCCATGGGTGAAGCAGGACAAGGATTTGCCGCTGTCGGACGAGGACCGCGAAGTGCTGAAGCGTCTCGACGATTCCAAATGGTTCGAGAACCCCGAGACGACAACGCTGCTGCGTGGCGTGATCGAACCGCTCGCGGCGTATTACTTCCTCAAGGCGCGCACGCCGAAGAGCAAGCTGATCGACTCTGTCGCGCGCTTCCATCTCGGCAACGGCGCCCGCCTCGAGCGCATCAACTGGCTCGGCGATCTCTCGCCGAAGGGCGTGCGGGAGTCGGCCGGCGTGATGGTCAACTACCTCTACCGCCTCGACGACATCGAGAAGAACCACGAAGCCTACGCCAATGACGGCGTGGTCGTGGCTTCGAGCGCGGTGAAGAAGCTGCTGAGGGGCGAAGGACGAAGGCTGCTGGATATGCGGCTGTCGTAGGCAGCGACGGCTCGCGCCATATCGTCATGGCCAGCGCAGCGCCATCATCGCGAGGAGCTCTTGCGACGAAGCAACCCAGGCTGCCAGCCGCGGAAAGATTCTGGATTGCTTCGCTACGCTCGCAATGACGGAGAATGTGGCGACACCTTGCCCAACTCGAGCCCTTCGCCCGCTGCGAGCCTAGGCGCCCCCGAACGAGCCAGCTCCCTCCACCGTCATTGCGAGAAGCCCTTGCGACGAAGCAATCCAGAGTCTTTCCGCGGAAAGACTCTGGATTGCTTCGCTGCGCTCGCAATGACGGAGTGTGGCGCGACGGCATGCGACTGACAACCGCTGCTCACTCGGCGGTCAGATCAACGTGTCGTACAAGTCCATCCACTCTGGATTGACGCTCTCGATCAGCGCGAGCTTCTTTGCCCGGCTGCCGCCCTTGATTTGCTTCTCGCGTGCAATCGCGTCGATCATTGTTCCGTGCAACTCGTACCAGACGAGGAGCTTGCAGCCGTATCTCGAGGAGACCCCCTTCACCGAGCCCTCGCGATGTTCGAACGCGCGGCGCGGCGGATTGGATGTGACGCCGATGTATATCGTTCCATTACGGCGATTGGCGAACATGTACACGCAGGGCTGCTTCATGATCGTGCTCTGTTACGAGAGCATTCACGATAACACAACCTATAGATGATCGCGAGCGACGCTTGCGATGAAGAGGATGAATCGTAGAGCCCCCTCCACCGTGATTGCAAGGAGCTCTTGCGACGAAGCAATCCAGACTGCCAGCCGCGGAAAGATTCTGGATTGCTTCGCTACGCTCGCAATGACGGAGCAGAGGCTACATCTCGCAATGACGGAGTGTGCGGCCCCAGCGCGGCCTATTCCGCCAGCGCCTTCATTTCCTTGTAGAGGTCCGACTTGCCTTCGAAGCCGATGCCCGGCAGGTCGGGCATGGTGATGTGGCCGTTCTCGACGCGGACGCCGTCGGGGAAGCCGCCATAGGGCTGGAACAGGTCGGGATAGCTCTCGTTGCCGCCGAGGCCTAAGCCGGCTGCGATGTTGAGCGACATCTGGTGGCCGCCATGGGGGATGCAGCGGCTTGGCGACCAGCCGTGGGTCTTCAGGACTTCCAGCGTGCGCTGGTATTCGCACAGGCCGTAGGACAGCGCGCAGTCGAATTGCAGCCAGTCGCGATCGGGCCGCATGCCGCCGTAGCGGATCAGATTGCGGGCGTCCTGGTGGCTGAACAGGTTTTCGCCCGTTGCCATCGGCCCCGGATAGAATTCGGCGAGCGCAGCCTGCAGTGCGTAGTCGAGGGGATCGCCGACCTCCTCGTACCAGAACAGCGGATAATCGCGCAGCATCTTGGCGTAGGCGATCCCGGTCTCTAGATCGAAGCGGCCGTTGGCGTCCACCGCAAGCTGCGCGTCCTTGCCGATTTCCTTCAATACCGCCTCGATACGCGTGCGATCGTCCTCGATTCCCGCGCCGCCGATCTTCATCTTCACGACGTTGTAGCCGCGATCGAGATAGCCGCGCATCTCACCGCGCAGCATCGAGAGGTCCTTGCCGGGATAGTAGTAGCCGCCGGCGGCGTAGACGAACACGCGCGGATTGGCTATGACGCCATGACGTTCGGCCAGCAGGCGGAACAACGGTTGGCCCGCGATCTTCGCCACCGCATCCCACACAGCCATGTCGATAGTGCCGACCGCGACCGAGCGTTCGCCATGGCCACCCGGCTTCTCGTTGGTCATCATCGCGGCCCAGACCTTGTCGGGGTCGAGATTGTCGCCGGCCGCATTCAGCAGCGACTTCTGATCGGCCTCCAGGATGCGCGAGGCAAAACGCTCGCGGATCAGGCCGCCCTGCCCGTAGCGGCCGTTGGAATTGAAGCCGTAGCCGACGACGCGCTTGCCGTCGCGCACCACGTCGGTGACGACGGCAACCAGGCTCGTCGTCATCTTGGTGAAATCGATATAGGCGTTGCGGATCGGCGAAGAGATTGGTTTTGTGATCTCGCGAACGTCGACGATGCGGACGGACATGGGGGACCTTTTACTTTCGTCATTGCGAGGAGCGAAGCGACGAAGCAATCCAGGTTGTCACTGCGGAAAGATTCTGGATTGCTTCGCTTCGCTCGCAATGACGAGTGGAGAGAGCACGGCGAGTTCTATTTCTTATCCCTGAAATACGGCTCGACCGGGCCGTGCACCTTGATGGTCAGCGGGTTGCCGTGGCGGTCCTTGGCGTTCCCTGCGGTGACG
Source organism: Bradyrhizobium sp. 197 (assembly GCF_023073375.1). Lineage (NCBI taxonomy): Bacteria > Pseudomonadati > Pseudomonadota > Alphaproteobacteria > Hyphomicrobiales > Nitrobacteraceae > Bradyrhizobium > Bradyrhizobium sp. 197. Next base: position 339,271 of record NZ_JADPJJ010000030.1, read on the forward strand.
CGGACCCAGCCTTCGCTGATGCAGTATTCCTCGACATTGGTCTTCTCGACGCCCTTGAAGCGGATGCCGACGTCGCGCGCCAGGATGTCCGCGTTGTAATGGGGGCTGTTCGGATTGACCGAGAGGCGGTCCGGAAATTCGTCGCTCATGATTGTCTCGCTCATAACAGGGTCTCGATTTGCTGCCGCAATCCTTCGGGCCGCGCGGTCGGCGCATAGCGCGAAACCACCTTGCCGGCGCGATCAACCAGGAATTTTGTGAAATTCCATTTGATGGAGGCGCCCAACAGTCCGGATTGCTGGCGTTTCAGGTACTCATACAAGGGATGCGCATGGGCACCGTTGACGTCGATCTTCTCGAACAGCGGGAAGGTGACGCCGTAATGAGACGAGCAGAACGCCTGGATCTCACTCGCCGGCCCCGGCTCCTGCGCGCCGAACTGGTTGCAGGGAAAGCCGAGCACCGAAAAACCGCGCGGCGAGAGCTCGCGATGAATATCCTCCAGCCCGCGATATTGCGGCGTGAAGCCGCATTTGCTCGCAGTGTTGACGATCAGGAGCACCTGCCCTTCGAAACGTTTCAGGGCGACTTCATCGCCCGCAAGCGAATTGGCCTTGAAGTCGTAGATCGCAGACATCGCTAACCCACGGGGTCGATCGGCGACGGCGGCACGCCGCCCGCCTCGATCGCCTCGCCTGCAAGCAGACAAAGATCCTCGCGATAACGGCCGGACACGATGTGCACGCCGACCGGCGCCTTGCCGACGAGACCGGTGGAGACCGCGAGGCCCGGCAATCCCATGAAGGGAATCGCGATCTGCGGCAGTTGCGCTTCCCAGACGCGATTGAAGGACTCGTCGTCCTTGCGGTCGAGATGATCCGGGAACGGCAGCTCGCCCGACACCGGGGTCAGCAGCACGGCATATGTCTCGAAGAACAGCATCCACTCGCGGGTCAGCGCGGCGCGGCGGGTCAACGCCTTGGCGTAGTTCGCCTGGTCCATCGGCGTGACCTTGGCGCGGTTGCCGCGGAGGCACGCCAGCGCGCCGGGGTCGCCCTCACGCTCGGCCATCTCGAGCTGCGCCTCGTAGCCGTCGCCGAGCCAGAGTTTTGTCTGCCACTCCACCGCTTCGCGCATCGGCGGGGTGTTCTCGATCATTTCGACGGTCCAGCCGGCGCGTTCCAGCCGCTTGCCGGAATCGATGACGGCCGCCTTCACCTCGGGAGCGGTCGCAAGCCCGTCAGGGTTGAGGCAGAGCGCGGCGCGCTTCGGCCGCGCGGGACCTTCCAGCGGCGCTGGCACAAACCAGGGGTCGCGGATGTCGCGGGCCGACATCGCGGCGAGCGAAATTCTGAGATCGTTGACGGTGCGCGCCAGTGGTCCCGACACAGCCATGATCTGCGGCCCGATCGGACGCTCGGGCAGCGCCGGGTTGAAGGCGGGAATGCGGCCCAGGGTCGGGCGCAGGCCGTGCACGCCGCAGGCATAGGCGGGATAGCGGATCGAGCCGGCAATGTCGGTGCCGTGGGCGATATGGCCGATGCCGGCCGCGACCGCCGAACCGGCGCCGCCGGACGAGCCGCCCGGCGTCAGCGAGGCGTCGCGCGGGTTCTTGGTGTCGCCATGGACCAGATTGGTGGTGAACCAGCGATAGGAGAAGGCCGGGCAATTGGTCCGCCCAAGGAGAATGGCGCCCGCTTTGCGGAAATTGGCGACCACCGGGTTGTCCTCGCGCGCGATCAGGTCGCGCTGGAGTTTCAGGCCGTTGGTGGTGGCAAAGCCCTCCTGGTCGACATTGGCCTTGATGGTGACGGGCACGCCGGCCAGCACGCCGGGGTCTTCCCCCCTGGCAATGGCGGCATCGACGGCATCAGCCTGCCTGAGCACGTCCTCCGGCCGATGATCGATCACGGCATTGAGGATGGGGTTGACGGCATCGAGCCGGGCGAGGCCGGCCTTGGCGGCTTCCCTGGCGGAAACCTTTTTGGCTTTGACGAGGGTGACGAGGTCGGCGGCGGACAGGCGCCAGAGATCTTGCATGGCTTGCTCCGTATAACCGGGCCCTTTTAGCCCCGGGAACGCGGCAAAGTCATGCAGATTTCGCAGGGATGCCTCCGTCATTGCTGTGACGGGGAGAGAGCTGGGGGCTCAATGCCGCGTGGCGGACTGGTCGGGCATGTCGAGGAGCGCCTCGGTGAAGGGGAATTCGAGCACGATCTCGCCTTCGACGTCAGTGACCTCGATGACAGCTTCCATCAGGGCCGGCTGGGTGCCTTCCGATTTCAGGACCTCAAGGATCATTTGGCGGGCGACCTCCCAGGCGCGATCGGGATTGCGCAGGACCTCCCCTTCGGGATCCACGATCAGTTCGTTGCCGATGCGGGTGTTGAAGAAATATTTGGGCATCACCGAGATCCAATTGGGTCGCCTGTACCGGATTGAAAGCTGCACTGCACTCACAACTGCTTTATCAGGACAGCGCTCGCGGCCGAATGCCCCTTGGCGCAAGACTGCCTCATCAAAAGCGGTGTTCCAACCCCGATATTTCGCGCCGCAACATGGCTTTATCGGGAAGATTTCACTAGCGAACTTTTCCGCCCGCACTAACTTAAGGGCTGGGCGGATACGTCCGAATTCGCGAAATGGAGAGCCGAAATGGCCTGGAAAGCACCGAAGATCGTCGAAGTGCCCTGTGGCATGGAAATCAACATGTATGTGAGCGCCACCCGCAAGTAAGCGGCTGGCGATCTGCGTTCAGCGCAGGTGGGTCTCTCGGTCACGGCAGGTTTCCGAACGACGGAAACTGTGTTGGCCTGAGATCCACCTCGCAGCGTTCCTTCCAGGAGACGGATCATGCTTCGCGTCGTCGTCCTGGGCGCCGCAGCCGGCGGCGGAGTGCCGCAGTGGAATTGCGGCTGCGAGGGCTGCCGGGCGGCCCGTGAAAACGGCCAGGAGCTCCAGAGAACCCAGGCCTCGGTCGCCTTCAGCGGCGACGGCGAGCACTGGTTCCTGATCAACGCCTCCCCCGACCTCCGCCAGCAATTGAATGCCACGCCGCAGCTGCATCCGAAGGCAGGCGCGCTGCGCCACACCCCGATCGCAGGCGTGATCCTGACCAACAGCGAAGTGGACGCGGTGGCAGGCCTGCTGTCGATGCGCGAGGGCTCGCCTTTCACGATCTATGCGCATGAGAGGGTGCTGGCGATCCTGAAGGCCAACAGCATCTTCAACGTGCTGAACGAAAAGAACGTGCGGCGCCAGCCGATCGACATCGATGAGCCGTTCGAGCCGCGGCTGCCGGACGGGACGCGCTCAGGACTAGAGCTGCTGCCCTTCGCGGTATCTGGCAAATCGGCCTGGTATCTGGAAGGCAAGGCGCATCCGGGCGGCGAGAGCGGCGACGGCGATACGCTGGGATTGAAGATCACCGACAAATCGACCGGCAAGTGCTTCTACTTCATCGCCGCCTGCGCCGAGGTCACCGACGCGCTCAAGGCCGAGATCGACGGCGCCGCTTTGGTGTTCTTCGACGGCACGGTGTGGCAGGACGACGAGATGATCAGGGCCGGGCTTGGCCATAAGACCGGCAAGAGCATGGGCCATGTCGCGATGTCCGGCGACGACGGCGCCATTGCGCGGCTCGCCGATCTCACACTCGACAGGAAGATATTTCTGCATATCAATAACTCGAATCCGGCGCTGCTGCCCGCATCACCCGAGCGCAAGGCCGCTGAAGCGGCGGGCTGGCAGATACCCGCTGACGGAACGGAGATCGTGCTGTGAATGCCGCGTCACTGATTGGAATGACCTCGCTCTCGATCGGCAAGGACATCAAGCTCAACTCCGCCGAGGAGCTGGAGGCGACGTTGCGCCATATCGGGGCGACGCGCTATCACAGCCTGCATCCGTTCCATAAGCTGCTGCACGGCGGCAAGCTGAACAAGGGCCAGGTGCAGGCCTGGGCGCTCAACCGGTACTATTACCAGAGCACGATCCCGATCAAGGACGCGGTGGTGATCTCGCGCTTCCGCGACCGCGCCACCCGGCTGGAATGGCGCCACCGCATCGAGGACCATGACGGCGATATCGGCTCTGAGGGCGGCATCGAGCGCTGGCTCAAGCTGACCGACGGCCTCGGGCTCGACACGACCTATGTGGAGTCGACCGAAGGCATCCTGCCGGCGACGCGTTTTGCGGTCGAAGCCTATGTCCACTACTGCCGCGAAAAGAGCCCGCTGGAGGCGATCGCCTCCTCGCTCACCGAATTGTTTGCGCCGAACCTGCACGAGGAGCGCATCTCCGGCATGCTGGAGCACTACGACTTCGTCAATCCTGACACCATGAGCTATTTCAAGCGGCGGTTGGCGCAGGCACCGCGGGACGCCGGCTTCGCGCTCGACTATGTCAAGGCCCATGCGAGGACGCCGGAAGAGCGTGCCTTGGTCTGCAACGCGCTGATCTTCAAGACCAACGTGCTATGGGTGCAGCTCGACGCGCTCCAACACGCCTATGTCGAGGGCCACATTCCGCCGGGCGCGTTCGTGCCCCACGAACACCAAAAGGCGAGCTGAGGGAACAACCGATGGCCGGGCCGCGTAACATCAGCGTCAGCGAGACGAGCCGGCCGATTCTGCCGCGGCACGCCAAGCTGAAGTATGACGAAACGCGAAAAGTCTGGGTGATCCTGGCGCCCGAGCGCGTGCTGGCGCCCGACGAGATCGCGGTCGAGGTCTTGCAGCTCTGCAACGGCGAGCGCAATGTCGGCGACATCTCCGACCAGCTGGCCGCGAAATACGCCGCGCCGCGCGACGCGATCCTCACCGACGTGATCGCCATGCTGCAGGATCTCGCCGACAAGGGCTTTCTCACGGAGGCCCGGGAGAAGACGTCATGAGCGATGTGCTCGGTAATCCCACCATCCCGGCTGACGCCAGCGACAGCCTCGCGGTGCTCGAAAAGCAGCGCTCGACGGCGGAAACATTCGGCATTCCGCTCGCTGTGCTGCTCGAGATCACGCATCGCTGCCCGCTGCAATGCCCCTATTGCTCCAACCCGGTCGAGCTCGACCGCTCGGGCAAGGAGCTGACTACCGAGGAATGGAAGAAAGTCCTGAGCGAGCTCGCCGAGATCGGCGTGCTTCAGGTGCATTTCTCCGGCGGCGAGCCGACCGCGCGCAAAGACCTCGTCGAGCTGGTCAAGCATGCCAGCGACGTCGGCCTCTACACCAACCTCATCACCTCCGCCGTGCTGCTGACACGCGAGCGGCTAAGCGAGCTGGCCGATGCCGGGCTCTGCCATGTACAGATCAGCTTCCAGGGCGTTGAAGAAGCCCTCGCCGATCGCGTCGGCGGCTACAGAGGCGGGCACCACAAGAAGCTCGAAGTGGCAAAATGGACGCGCGAGCTCGACCTGCCGCTCACCGTAAATGCGGTGATGCATCGGCAGAACCTGCATCAGCTTCCTGATATCATCCAGATGTCGATCGATCTCGACGCCGACCGGCTCGAGGTCGCCAACGTGCAATATTACGGCTGGGCGCTGAAGAACCGCGCCGCGCTGATGCCGACGGTGGCGCAGCTCGACGAGTGCACCCGTATCGTCGAGGAAGCGCGCGAGCGGCTCAAGGGCCGGCTGACGATCGACTACGTCGTGCCCGACTATTACGCGCTGCGGCCGAAGAAGTGCATGGGCGGCTGGGGCCGGCAATTCTTCAACATCTCCCCGGCCGGCAAGGTGCTGCCCTGCCACGCCGCCGAGAGCATCACCGGGCTCGACTTCGAATCGGTGCGCTCCAACCATTCGATCGCCTGGATCTGGCAGAACTCGGATGCCTTCAACCGCTATCGCGGCACCGGCTGGATGAAGGAGCCGTGCAAGTCGTGCGAATTCCGCGAGATCGATTTCGGCGGCTGCCGCTGCCAGGCTTTTGCGCTGACCGGCGACGCCGCGAACACCGATCCGGCCTGCGCGCTGTCGCCGCTGCACGAGACCATCTTCAAGCAGGCCGAGCGCGAAGCTGAGGGCGAAACCAACCGCTTCCTCTATCGCAATTTCGCCGGCGGCACTCTGGAATCCGAGAATGGTGCCTGACGCCGACGCGGCCGCATCCGCTAAACGTACCGATCCCTTTGCGCCGCTGTCCTCCGAAATGCTCGACGTCGGCGACGGCCACGAGCTCTATGTCGAGAGCACCGGCCGCACTGACGGAATCCCTGCGGTCTATCTGCATGGCGGCCCCGGCAGCGGCTGCCAGCCCGACCATCGCCGGCTGTTCGATCCCGACCGTTTTCATGCCGTGCTGTTCGACCAACGCGGCTGCGGCCGCAGCCGGCCGAAGGGATCGCGCGAGCACAACACCACGGCGCACCTGATCGCGGACATGGAAAAAATCCGCGAAAATTTCGGCTGCGACCGCTGGATGGTGGTCGGCGGCTCCTGGGGTGCGACGCTGGCGCTGGCGTATGCGCAGGCGCATCCCGAGCGCGTCTCCGGCATCGCGCTGCGCGCGACGTTTTTGGGTACGCGAGCGGAAGTGGAGACGGCCTTCACCTCGCGCCTGTCCCAGTTCTATCCCGCGCTCTACGCGGACTTCCTGAGCGTCCTGCCGGTCGGGGAGCGCGACCGGCCGGTCGACGCCTATTGGCGCCGCATCCTCGATGCCGATCCCGCTGTGCACGGCCCAGCATCGCGCGCGTGGCATGATACCGAGCGCGCGTTGTCCGAGCACAAGGCGGCAAAGACGCGGATCGACCTGGCCTCGCTAAATGTGTGGCGCACATTGCCTGCGACGCCATTCATGGAGGCGCATTATTTCGTCCAGGACAGCTTCATGTCCGAGAACCAGTTGTTGCGGAACGCCGGTCAGCTCGATGGCATTCCGGGCATCATCGTCCAGGGACGCTACGATCTGCTGTGCCCTCCTGAGACATCTCAGGCGCTCGCGAAAGTGTGGCCGGGTTCCGAGATTCGCATCGTGGAAGAAGCCGGACATTCGCTCTATGATGCCGGCGTGCGGGACGCGGTCATGAAGTCGATCGCGGATCTCGCCTCGAAGGCCGCGCGATAGATCTATCTCCTCATCCTGAGGAGCGCTTCGAAGGAGCGCGTCTCGAAGGATGCAGGCCCCGAGATGCGAAAGCCGGGCCTTCATGGTTCGAGACGCCACTTCGTGGCTCCTCACCATGAGGGTGTGGATGGGAAGGACAACAAGAAAATGCCGCTCGCCGGAACAGGCATGCTGCTGACGTCGATGAACATCGACGCGGCACACGAAGCCGATTTCAACCGCTGGTACGATCGCGAGCATCTGGAAGAGCGCGTCGCGATCGAGGGATTCATCGAGGCGCGGCGCTATGTCGCTCACGCCGCCAATCCCAAATATCTCTCTTTGTATTCGACCGAAACGCTCGACGTGCTCGACAGCCCCGCCTACCGGGCGCGGCTCGCCAATCAGACCGAATGGTCGCGGCGGAACATGGCGCATTTCAAGGACATGCTCCGCGTTGTCGCGCGTATCACCATCAGCAACGGTACCGGGCGCGGGGCTGCGCTCGGCGTGGTGCGGCTGCGGCCGACGCCTGAGAATGCCGGGGCATGGCGTGACGCGCTGCAAGAAAAGCTGGCGCCGCAACAGCGCGAGGGCGTCATCTCCATGCATCTGCTCGAGAGCGAACCCGAATTGTCGGGCGCGACCGCGGACATTCCGGCGGTACGCAACGAAGGCGCGCGCGACTGGTTCGTGCTGGTCGACGGCACGCATGTCAGCGCGGTCTCGGCCTTGATCGCCGAGCGCTTCACCGGCCCGGCCGCGGCGCCATTCCCGCCTCCTGTGTCGGTCGGCACCTACAGCCTCATGTGGGATCTCGCGAAGAGCGACATCGCTCACAATTAAGCAATCGGACGCATCGCAACATGCTGCACCGCCGCATACCCGCGCGGCCGTTAATGCTTTGCGCGCGGAGCTCCCATGAAAGAGGGGAAGCGCGAAAATTTGCCGTTGTACTTCGGAAGGGTTCTAATAAGCTAACCCAATGACGTCATTCAGAAACCAGATCGAAGCGAGTTAGCGTTCGCCAAGCTCAAGAAAAGGCCGCGGGGGTCTTTGAGCCTGCGCGGACAGGGTAGGAATGAAACCGACCGATATCGCGGCCCCCGACTACTTTCACAAAGTGGTCGATTGCCAATGGGCCTGTCCTGCACACACCCCCGTCCCCGAATACATCCGACTGATCGCCCAAGGCCGCTACAGCGACGCCTACATGATCAATTGGAAATCGAACGTGTTCCCCGGAATTCTGGGACGCACCTGCGACCGTCCATGCGAGCCGGCGTGCCGCCGCGGACGCGTCGAGGAAACGCCGGTCGCGATCTGCCGCCTCAAGCGGGTCGCCGCCGACTTCAAGGACGATATCACGCAGCGCCTGCCGCGGCCTTCGGCGAAAAACGGCAAGCGTGTTGCATTCGTCGGCGGTGGCCCCGCCTCGCTGACGGTCGCGCGTGACCTGGCGCCGCTCGGCTATCACTGCACCGTGTTCGACGGTGACCCCCAGGCGGGCGGGATGATGCGCTCGCAGATCCCGAAGTTCCGCCTGCCCAATTCGGTCATCGACGAGGAGACCGGCTACATCCTCAATCTCGGCGTCGACTTCAAAGGCGGCCATCGCATCGAGAGCATGAAGGCGCTGCTCGCGGAGAAATATGACGCGATCTTCGTCGGCTCCGGCGCACCGCGCGGACGCGAGCTCGACATCCCCGGACGCAAGGAAGCAGCCGCCAACGTCCATATCGGCATCGATTGGCTGTCCTCGGTCTCGTTCGGTCATACCGACAAGATCGGCAAGCGCGTCATCGTGCTCGGCGGCGGCAACACCGCGATGGATTGCTGCCGGACCGCGCGCCGCCTCGGCGGCGAAGAGGTGAAGGTCGTCGTGCGCTCCGGCTTCGAGGAGATGAAGGCCTCGCCCTGGGAGAAGGAAGACGCGCTCCACGAGGACATCCCGATCCTCAACTTCCTCGTCCCCATCGCCTTCGTCCACGACAACGGCAAGCTCACCGGCATCACCTTCCAGAAAGTGAAGGCCGAATACGACGCCAAGGGCCGCCGTAACCTCGTGCCCTCCGGCGAGCCGGACCAGACCATCGAATGCGACGACGTGCTGGTCGCGGTCGGTCAGGAGAACGCCTTCCCCTGGATCGAGCAGGACTGCGGCATCGAGTTCGATAAATGGCACATGCCCAAGGTCGATCCGAAGACGTTCGTATCCACCAACCCAAAAGTATTCTTCGGCGGCGACGCCGCGTTCGGGCCGAAGAACATCATCTGGGCCGTGGCGCAGGGCCACGACGCCGCGCTGTCGATCCACAAGATGCTCTCGGGCGAAGACATCACCGAGCGACCGCTACCGGATGTGCACATCTCCTCGCAGAAGATGGGCATCCACGAATGGAGCTATGACAACGACATCTCCAACGACAAACGCTTCAAGGTGCCGCATCGCGACAAGGTTATCGCGCTGAAGGACATTCGCACCGAGGTCGAGCTCGGCTACGACGTCAAGCTCGCGCTGGGCGAAGCCGAGCGCTGCCTGAACTGCGACGTGCAGACCGTGTTCTCGACCTCGCTCTGCATCGAGTGCGATGCCTGCGTCGACATCTGCCCGATGGACTGCATCACCTTCACCGACAACGGCGAGGAAGGCGATCTCCGTCAGCGCCTGAAAGCACCCTCGCCGCATCCGGACCAGGACCTCTATGTGTCCAGTGACCTCAAGACCGGGCGCGTGATGGTCAAGGACGAGGACGTCTGCCTGCATTGCGGGCTGTGCGCCGAGCGTTGTCCCACCGGAGCCTGGGACATGCAGAAATATTTGATCGAAATGACTCACGCAGGTTCAGCATGTCCGACAAAAAGCCGATCAGCAGCGTAAACGACTTCGTCGTCCGCTTCGCCAACGTCAACGGATCGGGCTCGGCCAGCGCCAACGAAATGTTCGCGCGCGCAATCCTGCGTCACGGCGTTCCGGTGAGCCCACGCAACATCTTCCCCTCCAACATCCAGGGCCTGCCGACCTGGTACGAGGTGCGGGTGACCGAACACGGCCATCTCGGGGCCCGCGGCGGTGTCGACATGATGGTGGCGATGAACCCGCAGACCTGGGACAAGGACGTCGCGGGCATCGAGCCCGGCGGCTATCTGTTCTACGATTCCACCAAGCCGATGCCGTCGACGAAATTCCGCGACGACATCACCGTGATCGGCGTCCCGCTGACCGCCATCACCAACTCGACTTACACCGATCCACGCCAACGCCAGCTGTTCAAGAACATCATCTATCTCGGCGCGCTCTCGGCGCTACTCGACATGGATCCGAAACTGATCGAGCAGCTGATCGGCGAGCAGTACAAGGGCAAGGAGAAACTGCTCTCCTCCAACGTCCACGCGCTGCATCTCGGCCGCGACTGGGCGCTGCAGAACCTGAAATGCCCGACCGGGCTGCGGGTGAAGAAGTCCGACAAGGTCGGCGACCGCATCTTCATCGAGGGCAACAGCGCCGCCGCGCTCGGCGCCGTCTATGGCGGCGCCACCGTGTGCGCCTGGTATCCGATCACGCCGTCCTCGTCCGTGGCGGAGGCTTTTACCGCTCACTGCAAGAAGTACCGGCACGATCCTGATACGGGCAAGGCGAAATACGCGATCGTGCAGGGCGAGGACGAGCTGGCTTCGATCGGTATCGTGATCGGCGCCTCCTGGAACGGCGCGCGCGCATTCACCGCGACCTCCGGCCCCGGCATCTCGCTGATGACGGAGTTCATCGGCCTTTCATACTTCGCCGAAATCCCGGCCGTGATCATGAACATCCAGCGCGCCGGTCCCTCGACCGGCATGCCGACCCGCACCCAGCAATGCGACATCATCGCCTGCGCCTATGCTTCGCATGGCGACACCAAGCATGTGCTGCTGTTCCCGGAAGATCCGGCTGAAGCGTTCGAATTTGCAGCCGCCGCTTTCGATCTCGCCGAGCGGCTCCAGACCACCATCTTCCTGATGCTCGACCTCGATATCGGCATGAACCACCGGCTCTGCCGTCCCCTGAAGTGGGACGACGCCAAGCAATATGACCGCGGCAAGGTCATGACCGCGGAGATGCTGGACGAAGGCCGTGACTTCGGCCGCTATCTCGACGTCGACGGCGACGGCATCCCCTACCGCACCTATCCCGGCACGCATCCGACCAAGGGCTCCTACTTTACCCGCGGCACTTCGCGTGATCGCTATGCGCGGTACTCCGAGGAAGGCTCGGTCTACGCCGACAACATGCAGCGTCTCATGCGCAAGTTCGAGACCGCGCAGGATCTGGTGCCGCGGCCGCTGCAGGCCAATGCGGAACGGCCGACCAAATACGGCGTGATCTATTTCGGCTCGACCACGCCGGCGATGGACGAGGCGATCGGATTGCTGGAAACGCGCGGGCATCAGCTCGACCGCCTGCGCATCCGCGCCTTCCCGTTCCACTCGAGCGTGGCGAGCTTCCTCGCCGAACACGATTTCGTCTACGTGGTCGAGCAGAACCGCGACAGCCAGCTGCGCCAGCTCATCGTCAACGAGAACGGCATCGACCCGGTGCGGCTCGTGCCGATCGTGCATTACGACGGTTCGCCGATCACCGCCCGCTTCATCGCAAAAGCCATTGGCGACCACCAGGATCACCTCAAGGTGACCCCGCTCCGCAAGGCCGTGTCATGACCTACATTGCAAAGCCGAAATTCCATCATCCGGGCCTCAAGAAGAACGAGCTCGGCTACACCCATCGCGACTACGAAGGCAAGATCTCGACCCTGTGCGCCGGCTGCGGCCATGACTCGATCACGGCGTCGATCATCGAGGCCTGCTACGAGCTTTCGATCGAGCCGCACCGGGTGGCAAAAATCTCGGGTATCGGCTGCTCCTCGAAGACGCCGGACTACTTCCTCGGCAATTCACACGGCTTCAACACCGTGCATGGCCGCATGCCGTCGGTCTTGACCGGCGCCAACCTCGCCAACCGCGATTTGATCTATCTCGGCGTCTCCGGCGACGGCGACTCTGCGTCGATCGGCTTCGGCCAGTTCGCGCATTCGATCCGGCGTGGCGTCAACATGACCTATATCGTCGAGAACAACGGCGTCTATGGCCTGACCAAGGGCCAATTCTCCGCGACCGCCGACCGCGGCTCGAAATCCAAGAAGGGCGCCACCAACACCGACAACGCCATCGACCTCGTCGCGATCGCGCTACAACTGGGCGCGACCTTCGTCGCGCGCTCGTTCTCCGGCGACAAGTCCCAGCTCGTGCCGCTGATCGCGGCGGCGATCGGCCACAAGGGCGCGTCGTTCATCGACGTCATCAGCCCCTGCATCGCCTTCAACAACCACGCCGGCTCGACCAAGAGCTTCGACTATGTCCGCGAGCACAATGACGCGGTGAACCGGCTCGATGTGCTGGTCGGCCGCGACCCCATCGCGGTGGATTACGCACCAGGCACGGTGCAAATGGTCGAACAGCATGATGGCAGCAAGATCGCATTGCGCAAGATCGACGCCGACTACGATCCGCATGACCGGCTCGGTGCCCAGACCTTCCTCCAGAAGCACGCCGCCAAGGGCCAGATCGTCACCGGCCTGCTCTACGTCGATCCCGACGCGGAAGATCTGCACGAGCATCTCAACACGGTGGAGACGCCGCTCAACACGCTGGAAGCGGACACGCTGTGCCCGGGCTCGGCGATGCTGGACAAGTTCAACGCCAGCCTCCGGTGATCATTTGCCGCGCTGAGGCAACGGCCTGACGCGCACCGTGATCTTGTCCGACACGACGGGCGGCTCGAACGGATAGTGCTTGGCATCGCCGAGCACGAGTTGAAGTGTGTGCGTTCCGGGCGGGAGGTCGAGAAGAGTTTCGGTCTGCCCTGCCCCGAAATGCAGATGCGACTTGTCCTGCAAGATCGGCTCCTTGGGATCGACGGGGTCGTTGACGTCTATCAGCAAATGATGATGGCCGGCGTTCTGGTAGTCGTCGCCGGCATGCGTCACGCCCATGTTCCGCAAGCCGAACCGAACCAGAAATCCGCCGCGCACCTTCTGTCCGTCATGCGGGGTGATGAAATAGAGTTTTGCGTCCTTGGGGGCGGTCTTGCCTTGCGGACAAGCGACACCCGGAAGCAATGCAAGCGCCGCCGAGAGCGCGACGCAGCGAAGGATTTGCATCAAACCTACTCCAGCACTTAAGGACTGAGCGCGACGCGGAATCCGTGCGTCGGATAACGGACATTGGTGTCGTAGCCATCGCGGTTAGATGGCCGCACATATCTCGAATCGTTCTTCCAGGAGCCAGAGCGCAGGACATGAGCGCCGCAGTCCCCGCTCCTCCATGCCGAGCCGTCACCGGGCGCCCCCTGATAGGTTTTGTGCCAGCAGTCCTCGACCCATTGATCGACGCCGCCGCCCATGTCGTGCAGTCCGAACGGATTCGGCTTGAAGCTACCGACCTTCGCGGGCTGCTCGGCCGCGAGGTCACCACAATCCTTGCAACCGGCCAGCCCTTGCTGAAGCTTGTCGCCCCACCAATATTTTGTCTGCGTTCCGCCGCGCGCGGCATATTCCCATTCGGCTTCGGTCGGAAGCCGATAGGGCTTCTTCGTCGACCGCACGAGGTAGGCCGCATATTGTTGTGCGTCTGACCAGCTCACATTGGTGACCGGCGCATCATCCTTGCCGATGGCGGTGAAGCCGCATGCCTTCGCAGCCGCGCATTCGTTCCATTCCTGCACGGTCACCGGATATTTTCCGATCGAGAAGGGTTTGATCGTGACTTGATGCACAGGTCGTTCGGTCGGATCATCATTGCTTCCCATCGCGAAGCTGCCGCCGCGAATGGCGATCAATTCGGGTTCTCGCACCGGCGTTGCCGACTGATCGGGCGCCGGGGCGGACGGCGAAGGTGATGACGCCAACGAGGGCGACGGTTGCGGTGTCGGGCTCGCCGCTTCGCGCGGCGGAGGCTGCGGGATCGGGGACACGGTGGGAGAGACGGCCGGCGTGACCGCCTGCTCGTTCGTCCTGGTCGGCTGCGTCAGCAGATACCAGAGCACGCCGGCGGCAATGACCAGCAGCGTGATGCTCAAGAGAAAGATGAGGGTATTCTCGCGCCGGCCTCGCGTCGTGCCGACCGCATTTGCGTCCGGCAGCACGCGATAGATGCGCACGGGATCCGTGATGTTCTTGACCTTACGGTCCCCGAGCGACTCATAGCCGCACACCACCTTGTGCTTGATCTGCTCGTAGATCGCGCCCGAGATGTAGACCTGACCAGGCTCCGCAATGCCTTCGATGCGTGTCGCGATGTTGACGCCATCGCCGTAGACATCGTCCGGCTCCACAATGACATCACCCAGATTGACGCCAATCCGGTATTCGATCCGGGTATCTTTCGCGAGCGATGCATTGCGGCCGATGAGGTTCTGCTGAATGACGATGCTGCATCGAACAGCCTCGACGGGACTGTCGAAAATCGCGATGAAGCCGTCGCCCGTCGTCTTCACCAGTGATCCGTGGTGCTCGACGATGCTGGGCTGGATGAGATCCCGTTCGATCCGTTTGACGCGGACGTGCGTGCCTTCCTCGTCGGCCTGCATCAGGCGACTGTAGGAAGCGATATCACCGACGATGATCGCGGCGAGACGACGAGGCATGGGGCCGTGTGAAGGCGGCTCGTCATTCCCGGATCTGAAGTTGCGAATTTCGCCCATCGCGGGGGGACTCCACCAACTACAAAGGCAGTCCCAGCTTACGACTTCCAAACGCGTCTGTCTGTGAAGGCTATCACATCGATGAAGCGGGGCAACGTCGAAGGAATCGCAGGCATCGAGTTCCGAAAGGCGACAGCGTCACCTCGATTGAACCTTCACGATCCCCGCGACGACTAACGCCCTGCATGGAACTATCAGCTCGCTCCGCCCCAGCGATGATCATGTCAGGGACACGCGACGTTGAACGCGTCGCACCCGGGCCGCGTCTACAGCTTACAGCTCAGCTGCGGCGTTCGAGGCCATCATGAAGTTTTCCCTTTTTGCTGCCGTCATTTTTGCCACGTTCATCGGCGCCGCCCGGGCCGAGGAGGCCGAAGACATCCGCGAGGCGGGCAAGACCGAGGCCGAGACCTTCAACGCGCGGATGTACGCAGGCACGCCCCGGCAACAAGGCTTATGCCTGCTTCGTCCGCCGCTACGATGCCGAACACCTGGCGCGGCATCCCAAGCAGAAAGTCGCCTTGATGAAGCTGCTGGTCTCCGCGGAATTCGACAGCGAGGACAAGCAGCTGCACAATTCCTTCCGGCTCGGCTTCAAATATCGCCATCGTAGCGGCGATTTCAATTCCGGCGGCTCCTGTAGCCATGTTGCGTTTGTGAAGGACGGGAACGATGTCCGCCTCGGCTGCGGCGTCGACTGCGAGGGCGGCAGCATCGGGGTTGCGCTGTCGAAGGACGATAAATCGGCCGTCGTGCGGCTGGTGCGGGTCAGGGTCTGGCAGAACAACAAGCCGGATGACGACGCCGAGCAATCGCTGGTCGCCGGTGCCGACGACGGGATCTTCCGCCTCAACCGCACTGACGCCCGAGAGTGCGCCTCGCTCGTGACCGATCGCAAGGAAGTCGCCGCGCTCCGCCACAAATGATATATCTCAGGCGCAATCGAGGGAGATCGTCATGAACCGCCGGAACATCCTATGGAGCGCCGTCTCGGCGGTGGGCGCGGCGCTTGGCGCCTCGCGTGCACAAGCCGCCACCGAAGCGAGCACGGGCAGCAAGCTGAAGGTGGTCTATCACCTCAGCGACGCGGAGAAGGTCAATTTCGTGCTCGGCAACATCCAGAACCACATCGACGGCGTCGGCGGTCCTGATCAGGTCACGATCGCGCTGGTGATCCATGGACCGGCGCTGAAGGCGTTTCACGGGGCGCAGGCCAACCCTGACATCAGCAAGCGCGTCAGCGATTTCTCCAAGGACGGCGTCGAGCTCGCCGCGTGCGGCAACACGATGAAGGCGCAGAACGTCACGCTTACGGATCTCTTGCCGGGCTTCGTCAGCGCGGAAAAAGGCGGCGTGGTCCGCCTGGCCGAGCTTCAGTCGCAGGGTTATCTCTATCTGCGGCCGTAAGCAGGTTACCGCGAAAAGGTGAGCTCCCTCCCCCGCTTGCGCGTGAGAGGCGGGGTGAGGATGTCTCGCAATCGAGACTTCCCAAGAGAACCCCCAAGAGGAGAAAACCCTCACCCGGCGCTGCGCGCCGACCTCTCCCGCAAGCGGGAGAGGTGCACCGGTGCCCGCGGCAAGTACTGAAATCCGACCGCCCCTTCATCGCGCTTGACATATCATAACCCCATGGTTATGAACTAATCCATAACTTACAGGTTATGAATCTCATGTCCGTCGCTCACGACCTTCTGTTCAGGACGCTTGCCGATCCGACCCGGCGGGCGATCTTCGAGCGGCTGTGCCGCGAAGGGGAACAGACAGTCGGGGCACTGACGGCGGTATCAGGCGTTTCCCAGCCGGCGGTCTCAAAACATCTTGGCGCGCTGAAGCAGGCCGGGCTGGTGCGCGACCGGCATCAAGGACGGCAAACGCATTACAGCGCGCTGCCCGGCGCACTCAATCCGCTGATCGACTGGACCGGCCAGATGGCCGGGTTCTGGCAAAACCGGCTGGACGCACTCGACGATCTCCTGAAGAGGATGGACCAATGACCGAAGCCGCTACCGAGATGCGTTCTGTCGTCATCGAGCGCGAATTTGCCTTTCCGGCAGAGCGGATCTGGCGTGCGCTGACGCAGCCGCATCTGATCGAGGAGTGGCTGATGAAGAACGACTTCAAGCCGACCGTCGGCCACCGCTTCAACCTTCGCGGCGAGTGGGGCGGCGTGCTGGACTGCGAGGTCCTCACCATCGAGCCGCAGAAGACGCTCGCCTACACCTGGAATTTCTCGCATGACGACGCGGCGTTCGATCTCAAGAGCGTCGTGACCTTCACGCTGACACCGACGGGCGCCGGCACGCAACTGCGCGTCGAGCAAGCCGGCTTCAGCCCGACGCAGAAGCAGGCTTTTGGCGGCGCGCATGCCGGCTGGAAGCAGTTTTTCGCCAAGCTGGACGAGGTGCTGGCGCGGGCTGACTAGCCAGCCGGCGTCTCTTCAGATCATTCCCAAAGGAGATCCCAATGAGCTCAAGCATGTGGATTCGGCAAATCCATCGCTGGCTGTCGATCGCTTTCACGCTCGCCGTCGTCGCGAACATCGTCGCCATGATCCAGCGGGTCGAGGCCGCCTGGATCGGCTTCATGGCGCTCGTCCCGCTGATTCCGATGCTTATCACCGGGTTATATTTGTTCGCGCTGCCCTATCTCGGCAAGCGCGACGACGCGCGACGCGAGGCGAGATCATGAAAAAGGCCGTGACCGCTACGACAGGCAGCGCGAAGGAAGCAAATGGGCCTTCGCCTTCCAAGCTGATCGACAGCAGGATCAAGGAGCTCGGCGACTGGCGCGGCGAGATGCTCAAGCGCATCCGCGGCCTGATCAAGGAGGCCGATCCTGACATTGTCGAGGAGTGGAAATGGCGCGGCGTGCCCGTCTGGGAGCACGACGGCATCATCTGCACGGGGGAGACCTACAAGGCCGTCTTGAAGATGACGTTTGCCAAGGGCGCGGCACTGGACGACCCGGCCGGGCTGTTCAATTCCAGCCTCGAGGGCAATGTGCGGCGCGCGATCGATTTCCACGAAGGCGCGAAAATCAACGAGAAGGCGTTGAAGGCGCTGATCCGCGCGGCGGCGGCCCTGAACACGAGCAATGCCAAGAAGAAGCCGGCCAAGAAGCGTTCTCCGTAGACGGCGACGTCAGGCCGCCACCGGAATCGGGCGCGGGCTCACGACATATTCGCGCAAGACCTTGTCGTTGCCGTCGACCTCGATCAGCGCGACGTCATAGGTCCAGAGATCGGCGAGGTGCTGGAGCACCCGCTTGGCATCGGTCTCGTTGAGCTGCGAGCCCTTGATGACGTGGTGATGCAGGATCAGGCGGCGATCGCCGGAGAGATCGACGTCGACCACTTCGATATTGGCGTCGATGTAGCCGACATCATGCTGCCGCGCCAATTCGCGCCGAACACGGCGGAAGCCGCGATCGTCGTGGATGGCATCGACCCGGATGCCCGCTCGCTCCTCGGGGTCATCGTGCAGATGGAACATGCGGAGGTGCCGCATCAGCTTCGGGCTCAGGAATTGGGCGATGAAGCTTTCATCGCGGTAGTTCGCCCAGACGTCGCGCAGCACGCCCATCACGTCGTTCTTGCCGGCGATGTCGGGGAACCACTCACGATCCTCGTCCGCGGGATTTGTGACGATGCGCTCGATGTCCTGCATCATTGCGAAGCCGAGCGCGTAGGGGTTAAAGCCGGAGAAGCGCTGGTCGTCGAATTCAGGCTGGAACACGACGTTGGTGTGTGACTGCAGGAATTCGAGGAAATTGCCGTCGCTGATGCGGCCCTGCTGATGCAGCTTGGTCATGATGCGATAGTGGACGTAGGTCGCCGTCCCCTCGTTCATCACCTTGGTCTGGCTCTGCGGATAGAAATATTGCGCGATGTGGCGGACGATGCGCAACAGCTCGCGCTGCCATGGCGCCAGGCGCGGCGCGCTTTTCTCCAGGAAATACAGCAGGTTTTCCTGCGGCAGGCCGAGCAGCTTGCGGCGCCGTTCGAGGGAGATGGCTGACCGGGTCTTCGACGCCCCCTTGGGCACCGTGCGCCAGAGATCGTTGAAGACCTCCTCTTCGTGCTGGCGGCGACGGCCGGCACGCTTCTCTTCCTCGCGCAAATCCAGCTTCTTCTTGCCGGGATAGCGGTCGATGCCGTGCGACATCAGCGCATGCGCGGCATCCAAAGTGCGCTCGACCTCGACGCGACCGTAGCGCTCCTCGCAGCTCATCACATACTTCTTGGCGAAGTCGAGGTAGTCCAGAATACCGTCGGCGTCGGTCCACTGCTTGAACAGATAATTGTTCTTGAAGAAGTGGTTGTGGCCGAAGGCGGCGTGGGCAATCACCAGCGTCTGCATCGTCGCCGTGTTCTCCTCCATCAGATAGGAGATGCAGGGCGAGGAGTTGATCACGATTTCATAGGCGAGCCCCATCAGTCCCTTGCGATAGGACGCCTCGTGATACGCGAACTGCTTGCCGAACGACCAATGCTTGTAGAACAGGGGCATGCCGACCGACGAGTAGGCATCCAGCATCTGCTCGGCGGTGATCACCTCGATCTGGTTCGGATAGACGTCGAGCCCGAGATCCTTGGTCGCCACCTCTTCGCAGGCATCGGTGATGCGCTGCAAGATGTGAAAATCCCAATCGGCGCCTTCGAACAAGCGTTCCGTCATGGAGCGGTCTTCTCCTGGGCAGTTTCGCGGCGCTGGAACAAATCGTGGAACACCGGAAAAATCTCGCTGCGCTCGCTGACCTTGCGCATCGAGAGCGGTTCGCCGCTGTTGCGCAGGCGCTCGTAGAGGGTCCAGAGCGAGGAGTCGGAGAGATCGAAGGCGCTGCCGCCTGATTCCCCGACCTCGAGATAGGCGAAGAACTGGCAGATCGGCAGGATCTTGTCGGTCAACAACATGCCCGTGAGCTCGCCGTCGGAATAGGAATTGTCGCCGTCGGAGGCTTGTGCGGCGTAGATATTCCAGTCCGACGGATTGAAGCGCTCGCGCACGATCTCGTGCATCGCCTGGAGCGCGCTGGAAACCAGCGTGCCGCCGGAGGCCGGACCGTAGAAGAAGGTCTGCTCGTCCACTTCCTCGGCGCGGTCGGTGTGGCGAATGAAGACGATCTCGACATGCTTGTAGCGGCGCTTCAGGAACACGTAGAGCAGCATGTAGAACCGCTTGGCGAGATCCTTCATGTGCTCGGACATCGAGCCCGAGACGTCCATCAGGCAGAACATCACGGCTTGCGCCACCGGCTTGGGCACCGTCTCGAAGCGGCGATAACGGATGTCGAGCGGATCGATGAAGGGAATGCGCTTCGTTTTCGCCTTCAGCTTTTCGAGCTGGGCGAGCAACACCAAACGCTCATCGTCGTCGGTGCATGCCGCGATCGCGGCTTCCAGCTGTTCGATCTCCTCCTTGCTGGGACGCTTGAGCGCGATACGGCGCGCCAGTGCGCGCCGCACAGTCCGGCTCACCGAGATGTTGGCGGGCGAGCCCGACGTGGTGTAGCCGGCGCGCTGGATGCCCTCGCTCTCGGTCTGCGCGACCTTGCGCTTGGCGAGATCCGGCAGTTCGAGGTCGTCGAGGAAGAGATCGACGAACTCGTCGCGGCTCAGGACGAAGCGGAAGGCGTCTTCGCCGTCGCCCTCGCCGGGACCGGAATCCTTGGCGCTGCCCTGGCCGGACCGCTGGAGATAGTCACCCTCGATGAACTTCTTGTTTCCGGGCAGCACCATGTCGCGTATTCCGCCTTCGCGGCGGAAGCGCGGCTCGTGCATGCCGTCGAGCGGTATCGTGACTTCACCACCCTCCAGGACATCCTTGATGTCGCGTTCCTGCGAGGTCTTCTTGACGGCGCCCTGCACCAGGGATTTGGCCCGACGCAAGAACCGCTGCCGGTTCTCAAGACTCTTGCCGCCTGGATTCAGACGCCTGTCAATAATGTGAATGGGCACTTTTCCATCCGCCTCAACCGGCCTGCTTCACGCGCATGTACCATTCGACGAGCCGGCGAACCTGACGCTCGGTGTAGCCGCGCTCCACCATGCGTGCGACGAACTCGCCGTGCTTCTTTTCCGTCTCGCCGTCCTTCTTCGACCCGAAAGAGATGACCGGAAGCAGGTCCTCGACCTGAGAGAATATCCGCTTTTCGATCACATCGCGAATCTTCTCATAGGAGATCCAGGTCGGATTCTTGCCACCGTTCTGGGCGCGCGACCGTAACGAGAATTTGACCACCTCGTTGCGGAAATCCTTCGGATTGGCGATGCCCGCCGGCTTCTCGATTTTGGTCAATTCCTGGTTCAACAGTTCGCGATCAAGCAGCTGGCCGGTGTCGGCATCCTTGAAATCCTGGTCCTCGATCCAGGCATCGGCGTAGTCGACGTAACGGTCGAACAGGTTCTGGCCGTAATCCGAGTAGGATTCGAGATAGGCCTTCTGGATCTCGTTGCCGATGAACTCGGCATAGCGCGGTGCGAGATCCGCCTTGATGAATTCGAGGTAGCGCTTCTCGACTTCCTCGGGCAGCTGCTCGCGTTTGATCGACTGCTCCAGCGCGTACATCAGATGCACGGCGTCGGCGGCGACTTCCTGCGGATCATGGTTGAAGGTGGCAGCCAGGATCTTGAAAGCGAAGCGCGTGGAGACACCGTCCATACCCTCGTCGACGCCGGCGGCATCGCGATATTCCTGGACGCTGCGCGCCTTCGGATCGGATTCCTTCAGGCTCTCGCCGTCGTAAACCCGCATCTTGGCGAACACCGTGGAATTTTCGTGCTTGCGCAGACGCGACATCACCGAGAACCGGGCCATCGTCTCCAGCGTCGAAGGGGCGCACGGCGCGGCCGCGAGCTCGGAGCCCTGGATCAGCTTCTCGTAGATCTTCTGCTCTTCGGTGATCCGCAGGCAATAAGGCACCTTGATCACGCAGATGCGGTCGATGAAGGCCTCGTTGTTCTTGTTGGCCTTGAAGCTCGACCACTCGGCTTCGTTGGAGTGGGCGAGGATGACGCCGGTGAACGGAATCGCGCCGATATTCTCCGTGCCGATATAGTTGCCTTCCTGCGTTGCCGTCAGCAGCGGGTGCAGCATCTTGATCGGCGCCTTGAACATTTCGACGAATTCGAGGATGCCCTGGTTGGCGCGGTTGAGGCCGCCCGAATAGCTGTAGGCATCGGGATCGTTCTGCGCGTAAGTCTCGAGCTTGCGGATATCGACCTTGCCGACCAGCGAGGAGATGTCCTGGTTGTTCTCGTCACCGGGCTCGGTCTTGGCGACCGCGATCTGGCGCAGCCGCGACGGCTGGATCTTGGCGACCCGAAACTGGGAAATGTCACCGCCGAAGGCTTCGAGCCGCTTGTAGCACCACGGGCTCATCAGGCCGGTGAGACGGCGGCGCGGAATGCCGTATTTCTCTTCCAGCATCGGGCCGAGCTGATCCGGATCGAACAGGCTGAGCGGGCTTTCGAACACCGGGCTCAACTCGTCGCCGGCCTTGAGCACGTAGATCGGATGCACTTCCATTAGCGACTTCAGCCGCTCGGCAAGCGAGGATTTGCCGCCGCCGACCGGACCGAGCAGATAGAGGATCTGCTTGCGCTCTTCGAGGCCCTGCGCTGCGTGACGGAAGAAACCGACGATGCGCTCGATGGTTTCTTCCATGCCATAAAAACCGGCGAAGGCCGGATAGGTGCGGATCGTGCGGTTCAAAAAAATACGGCCGAGGCGTGGGTCCTTGGCCGTGTCAATCGTCTGGGGCTCGCCGATCGCCGCGAGTAATCGTTCGGCCGCGTTCGCGTATTTCATGGGATCGCTTCGACACGATTCCAGATATTCCGCCATCGACATGTCGTGCTGGCTTCTCGCCTCGAACGACTTAGCGAAAGCGTTGAATAGAGAATCGTTGTACATGATCCCTCTCCGCGTGAGTTCCGCTACAAGCTGAAACGAAAGCAGTTACCGGACCGTTCCTCAGGCCGGATCGAATCAGCGTGAGCACATGACGATCATTGGACACCCTGGTGTCGACTCGACGCAACGCACAACGTAGGCACTCGTTGGGTTACGAACAGGCACCTGCCCGTAATTTGTGCGAATCTCTATCTATATTGGCCTATTTCCAGAAAATGTCACTCGGTCGCAACATCCGGGCGTTACCGGGGATGAGCCTATCCTGCCCGGCACCATAGCGATCCGCGAGCGGCGATCTTATGACGCTTGTACGGCGAAGCCTTGGGTGCCGCGTTCATCTTCCTGCTGCAATGCAGTGCGCGGACTACTGGCAGCGTGACAGTCGCGGCAAGCCCTCAGCAGTGTATCAAAATCGGTCGCCAAACCCTCCGACCGAATGACAATCCGACCGTTCTGAGCACAACGGGCCAAGCCGCGGATGGTGCAGAGCTGCCGCTGCAAGGCCGGCGTCGGCGTCAGCACGATCATCTTGCGCCCACGGCGTTCTTCAGCCGAAATCTCCGCGATCGAGTCCCACAGCAGAAATTCATTGCCGATGCGGAGATCGCGGATGCCGTAGGGGGTGACGATCACCACCGGCCCCCGTTCGGCGGGGAGCACCCAGATCAGCCAGCAGGTGATCGGACCGAACAGCGCGACGCCCGCATAGCCCATCGCGGTATCGTAGTCGCTCATGCCGCCCCACCAAGCTAAGGCCAGGCCGGCGCTGAGCAGTGTCACGGCGAAACCCGCCGCGACCAGCAGCCGTAGTTGGGTCTTGCATAGACTGATTTCGAGATCGTTGGAGGCGTCGATGCATCCGGCCCGCGTGACGGATTGCGGGCTGTCAGCGACAGCGGGCGCCAGGCCATCATGATCTGCATGATCTGCGTGCATGCTTTCCCCCAGCATGGCCATTCGCGACCGAGCCACAATGCATCAGGCGGACCGGAATCCGCCGATCGTACTCCGCGCAGCCACTAGCGACGAGGTTAGGCAGCTAACGCTACGCAACGAGCCCCCGGCCGATTCCTCGCGGCCAACGACTTTTTACGTAACTCGGCTCCTTCACCCGGATCGCCATGATGGCGACGGAGTTACACTGGAGGGTATGACGTCCATACCCTTGAATGGTTCCCTCAAGGAAGCATGTAAGCTAGAGGATAGCGCGTCAGGACCGGCGCGGAAACCCCTCGCCCGCAGGCTTGGAGATAAATAAGCAGCATGAATCCCGTCAAAGAACTGGAAAAGCACGGACAAGCCGTCTGGCTGGACTTCCTGGCCCGTGGCTTCATCGCCAAGGGCGACCTGAAGCGGCTGATCGACACCGACGGCGTCAAGGGCGTCACCTCCAATCCATCGATCTTCGAGAAGGCGATCGGCAGCTCGGACGAGTACGACGCGCAGATCGGCAGGGCGTTGAAGCGCGGCGATCGATCGGTCACCGACCTGTTCGAGGCTGTCGCGGTCGAGGACATCCAGAACGCCGCCGATGTGCTGCGCCCGGTCTATGACCGCCTCAGGGGAGACGACGGATATGTCAGCCTGGAGGTCTCGCCCTATCTTGCGATGGACACAGGCAGCACGGTCGCCGAGGCGCGGCGGCTCTGGAAGGACGTCAACCGCAAGAACCTGATGGTGAAGGTGCCGGCGACGCCGGAGGGCCTGCCCGCGATCGAAACGCTCATCGGCGACGGCATCAGCATCAACATCACGCTGCTGTTCTCCAGGGACGTCTATCTGCAAGTCGCCGAGGCCTATCTCGCCGGCCTGGAGAAATACGTCGCAGGTGGCAGCGACCCCTCGCACGTGGCGAGCGTGGCGAGCTTCTTCGTCAGCCGCATCGATTCGGTGGTCGACAAGCAGCTCGACGAAAAGATCGCCCGCGCCAACGACCCCAGCGAAAAAGAACGGCTCGCCGCGCTGAAGGGCAAGGTCGCGATCGCCAATGCCAAGGTCGCCTACCAGGATTACAAGCGCCTGTTCTCGGGTCCCCGCTGGGACAAGCTCGCCGCCAAGGGCGCCAAGCCGCAGCGCATGCTCTGGGCCTCGACCGGCACCAAGAACAAGGACTACAGCGATATCCTCTATGTCGAGGAGCTGATCGGCCCCAACACCATCAACACCATGCCGCCGGCAACACTGGATGCGTTCCGCGACCACGGCACGCCGCGCGACAGCCTTGAAGAGAATGTCGACGACGCCCGCCGCGTGCTGGAAGAGCTGGAGCGCTCCGGCGTCTCGCTCGATGCCGTCACCGAAGAGCTCGTCAAGGACGGCGTCAAGCAGTTTGCCGATGCCGCCGACAAGCTCTATGGCGCGGTCGCCCACAAGCGCGCCACCGTGCTCGGGCCCGCGATCGACCGCCAGCTTCTCTCGCTCGGCGACGGTCTCGGCAAGGCCGTGGCCAAGAGCACCGAGGAATGGCGGGCCTCTGCCAAGATCCGCAGGCTGTGGCAGCGCGACAAATCGGTCTGGACCGGAAGCGACGAGGACAAGTGGCTCGGCTGGCTCGACAGCGCCGCCAAAGCCGACGTCGCCAATTATGAGGACTACGCAAACCGCGTGAAGGGCCAGAAGTTCTCGGACGCTGTCGTGCTCGGCATGGGCGGTTCGAGCCTTGGCCCCGAGGTACTGGCCGAGACGTTCGCGCGGAAGTCCGGCTTCCCGAAGCTGCACGTGCTGGATTCCACCGATCCGGCGCAGGTGCGGGCGATGGAGGCCAGGATCGACATCGCCAACACCGTGTTCATCGTCTCCAGCAAATCCGGCGGCACCACCGAGCCTAACGCGATGAAGGATTATTTCCATGAGCGCGTCGCGCAGGCCCTCGGCCCGAAGGCCAAGACCGGCTTCCGCTTCATCGCGGTGACCGATCCCGGCTCGTCGCTGGAGACGGCGGCGAAGAAGCTGAACTATGCCCGCATCTTCCACGGCGAGCCCTCCATCGGCGGACGTTATTCGGTGCTCTCGCCGTTCGGCCTGGTGCCGGCGGCAACTGCGGGCGTCGATATCAAGACCTTCGTCAAGCACGCGCTTGCGATGGCCCGCTCCTGCGGACCGGACGTGCCGCCAGCTGAGAACCCCGGCGTGCAACTCGGCCTTGCCATGGGCCTCGCAGCGCTCGAAGGCCGCGACAAGGTGACGATCCTGTCGTCCAAGAAGATCGCCGATTTCGGCGCCTGGGCCGAACAGCTGATCGCGGAATCGACCGGCAAGGACGGCAAGGGCCTGATCCCGATCGACGGCGAGCCGCTGGGCGAACCCGCAGTCTATGGCAATGACCGGCTCTTCATCGATATCCGTATCGAGGGCGAGGCGGACGCCGCCCATGACTCGAAGCTTGCCGCGGTCGAAGCGGCCGGCCATCCCGTGGTGCGCATCGTGATGAAGTCGATCGACCATCTCGGCCAGGAGTTCTTCCGCTTCGAGATGGCAACGGCGGTGGCGGGCAGCATCCTCGGCATCAATCCGTTCGATCAGCCGGACGTGGAAGCGGCCAAGATCAAGACCCGCGAGCTCACCGCGTCGTTCGAGAAAACCGGGGCGCTGCCGGCGGAGCAGCCGGTGGTCAGCACGGATGAAGCCGATCTTTACACCGACGAGACCAACGCCACGGCGTTGCGCGCTGCCGGCGCCAACGGCGACCTGACCTCATGGCTGAAGGCGCATCTGTCGCGCTCCAATCATGGCGATTATGTCGCCCTGCTCGGCTACATCGCGCGCGACAAGGCGACGATCGAGGCACTGCAAACCATGCGGCTCGAAGTGCGCGAGAAGCGGCACGTCGCAACCTGCGCCGAGTTTGGACCGCGCTTCCTGCACTCGACCGGGCAAGCCTACAAGGGCGGGCCCGATAGCGGCGTATTCCTCCAGATCACTGCCGACGACGCCAAGGACTTGCCCGTGCCGGGCCAGAAGGCAAGCTTCGGAATCATCAAGGCAGCACAGGCGCGCGGCGACTTCGACGTGCTCACCGAGCGCGGCCGGCGCGCGCTGCGGGTCCACCTGAAGGGCGGGCTCAAGAGAGGCCTCGCTGCGCTCAACGCGGCGCTTAACGACGCACTCAATTAAAGGAATCTCTCAGATGCAACTCGGCATGATCGGTCTCGGCCGGATGGGCGGCAACATCGTTCGCCGGCTGATGCGCCACGGCCATTCGACCGTGGTTTACGACAAGGACGCCAAGGCCGTCGCCGGCCTCGCCGCAGACGGCGCGATTGGCTCCGCGACGCTGGAGGAGTTCATCTCGAAACTCGAGCGGCCGCGTACGGCCTGGGTGATGCTGCCAGCCGGCCACATCACCGAGACCACGATCGGCACGATCGCGGGCGTGATGCAGGAAGGCGACGTCATCATCGACGGCGGCAACACCTTCTGGCAGGACGACGTCCGCCGCGGCAAGGCGCTGAAGACGCGCGGCATCCACTATGTCGACGTCGGCACCTCCGGCGGCGTCTGGGGCCTCGACCGCGGCTATTGCATGATGATCGGCGGTGAGAAACAGGTGGTCGACCGGCTCGATCCGATCTTCGCCGCGCTCGCGCCCGGCGCCGGCGACATTCCGCGCACGGAGGGACGCGAGGGGCGCGATTCCCGCATCGAGCAGGGCTACATCCATGCCGGCCCGGTCGGCGCCGGGCATTTCGTCAAGATGATCCACAACGGCATCGAATACGGACTGATGCAGGCCTATGCCGAAGGTTTTGACATCCTCAAGAACGCCAGCATCGAGGCGTTGCCGGCGGATCATCGTTACGATTTCGATCTCGCCGATATCGCCGAAGTGTGGCGGCGCGGCTCCGTGATTCCGTCCTGGCTGCTCGACCTCACCTCGACGGCACTCGCCGACAGCCCGGCGCTGACGGAATATTCCGGCTTCGTCGAAGATTCCGGCGAAGGACGCTGGACCGTGAACGCGGCGATCGACGAGGCCGTGCCGGCCGAAGTTTTGACGGCCGCGCTCTACACACGTTTCCGTTCGCGGCAGCAACACACTTTCGCCGAGAAGATTCTCTCCGCGATGCGCGCGGGCTTTGGCGGCCACAAGGAGCCGAAGTCCAAATAAGAAGTCCAAGTCAGAAGAAGTCCACAAAGCGAAGGCTAGTAATTCGTGACAAAAGACCAGCAGCCAAAGCGCAAGCCGGAGAATTGCGCCTTCGTCATTTTTGGCGTCACCGGTGATCTCACTCACCGCCTCGTGATGCCGTCACTTTACAATCTTGCTGCCGAACATATGTTGCCGGAGAAGTTCTGCGTCGTCGGCGTCGGCCGCAACGCCATGTCGGACGACGAGCTCCGCGACAGCCTGATGAAAGGCCTGCGTGAGTTTGCGACCCGCTCCGTGGACGACGTCGTCGCCAAGAAACTCCTGGAGCGCGTCAGCTTCGTCGAAGCGGATCCAAAAGACCCGCCATCCTTCGATCGCTTGCGCGAACATCTCGATGCGCTCGAATGCGCGCAAGACACCGGCGGCAACCGCTTGTTCTACCTGGCGACCCCGCCCGCCGCGTTCGCGCCGACCGCGCGCGAGCTCGGCCGCACCGGCATGATGAAGGAGAACGGCACCTGGCGGCGACTGGTGGTCGAAAAGCCGTTCGGCACCGACCTCGCCTCCGCGCGCGCGCTGAACGCCGAGTTGCTGAAGATCATGCAGGAGCACCAGATCTACCGGATCGATCACTATCTCGGCAAGGAGACGGTGCAGAACATCCTGGTACTGCGCTTTGCCAACGGCATGTTCGAACCGATCTGGAATCGCAACCATATCGACCACATCCAGATCACGGTGGAGGAGAAGCTCGGCGTCGGCCATCGCGGCGGCTTTTATGACGCCACCGGTGCGCTCCGCGACATGGTGCCGAACCACCTGTTTCAGCTGATGTCGCTGGTGGCGATGGAGCCGCCGGCCCGTTTCGACGCGCATTCCGTGCGCTCGGAAAAGGCCGAGGTTTTGACCTCGATCCAGCAGCCGAGCGAGGAGGAAGCGCTGAAGAGCTCGGTGCGCGCGCAATATCTCTCGGGGCGCATCGGCGACGATGAGATCCCGGACTATCGCAAGACCGAGGACGTCAAGCGCGGCAGCACCACCGAGACTTTTGTCGCGCTGAAGCTGATGATCGACAATTGGCGCTGGGCCGGCGTGCCGTTCTACTTGCGCACCGGCAAGGCGCTGGGCCACAAGCGCACCGAGGTCGCGATCAAGTTCAAGCAGGCGCCGCTGTCCATGTTCTCAGGCACGGCGGTCGACCGGCTCTCGCAAAACTTCCTCACCATCGGCATCGCGCCGACCGAAACCATCGAGCTCCAGTTCAACGCCAAGATCCCGGGCCCTAGCATCACCATCGACGGCGTCGAGATGAAGTTTCGCTATGGCGACTATTTCCGGGCCGATCCCAGTACCGGCTACGAGACGTTGATCTACGACTGCATGATCGGCGACAACATCCTGTTCCAGCGCGCCGACGGAATCGAGGCTGGGTGGCAAGCGGTGCAGCCGTTCCTGGACGCCTGGAAGAACGCAGGCACGAACGGCATCGAGACCTATCAAGCCGGCAGCGACGGCCCCGCCTGCGCTGACGAGTTGCTCCGTCGCGACGGCCGAACCTGGCGGAAGTTTTCGTGATGGCAGCGGCCGGACAGCCGAAGCTGATCGTCGAGGCGGACGCCGAGGCGCTGGCGCAGACCGCGGCCGAGCGGGTGATGGCGCGGATCGATGCCAATCCCGGGCGGATCGCGATCTGTCTCACCGGCGGCTCCAGCCCAACGAAGCTCTATCAGCTGCTTGGCAGCGATGCCTGGCGCGGCAAGATCCCATGGGAGCGCGTGCACTGGTTCATCGGTGACGAGCGCTTCGTGCCCGAAAGCGATCCCCTCAACAACATGGCGATCGCGCGCGCGACCTTTCTCGATCGCAATGCGCCCCCCGGCCATATTCACCCGATCCCGACGGCGGCTGACAACCCTGATCAGAGCGCCGCGGCTTATGCGCGCGAGCTGCAGTCTTTCTACGGCGCGGAAAGCCTCGATCCGGCACGGCCGCTGTTCGACATGGTTTTGATGGGTGCGGGCCCGGACGGCCATACGGCTTCGCTCTTTCCGGGCTACCCCGCGATCGAGGAGACCATGCGCTGGGTCGTCGGGGTCCCTAAGGCCAATGTCGCGCCTTTCGTGCCGCGGGTATCCCTCACCCTGCCCGCGCTGGCATCCTGCCGCGAAATGCTGTTCGAGATTGCGGGGCACGACAAGCAGCCGATCTTGACGCGCCTCCTCAATGGCGAGACTCTGCCGGCTGTACGCGCGCGCTCGAATGGTGAGACCGTCTGGCTGGTCGACCAGGCCGCGCTACCGGAGGGAATTCGTGGCGGGCGTTGAAGCACCTTGTGCATTGATCGTGATGGGCGTGTCGGGCTCGGGCAAGAGCACGGTTGCAAACGCGCTCGGCGAGCGCCTCGGCTGGCGCTTCGAGGACGGCGACAGCTTTCACCCCGCCAGCAATGTCGAGAAGATGCGGGCTGGCCATCCTCTCACCGACGAGGACCGCTGGCCCTGGCTCAACGCCATCGCCGACGAGATCGCGCGGGTCTGCGACAAAGGCGAGCAAATCATCATCGCCTGCTCGGCGCTGAAGCACACCTATCGTGACGTGCTCCTGCGTGGACGCGACGACGTGCGCTTTGTCTTCCTCAGGGGCACGAAGGAGCTGATCGCCGCTCGTCTCGCGCAACGCAAGGGGCACTTCATGCCGCCCGGGCTGCTGACGAGCCAGTTCAGCACGCTGGAACCGCCGGAGGCGGGCGAGCACGTCATCACCGTCTCGATCGACGAATCCGTCGAAGCGATCGTGGACGGGGTTGTACGGCAGCTGAAACTGGGCGTCGCGAAGCGCTGAGGCCAAAACCCCCAAGGTCCTGCCATGACGAAAATCTCACTCGTGGTCTCCGACGTCGACGGCACGCTGCTGACCAAGGACAAGACGCTGACGGAGCGCGCGAGGTCCGTGGTGCAGCGGCTGCACCAGGCCGGCATCGGTTTCACGATAACGTCGAGCCGCCCCGCGATCGGCATGCGCTTCCTGATCGAGCCGCTGGCGCTCTGGCTGCCGGTCGGCCCGTTCAACGGCTCATCGATCGTCGATCCCGAGATGAAGCCGGTCGAGCAGCATCTCATCCCGGCCGGCGCGGCCGAGCGAAGCTTAAAAATCCTCCGCGACTTCGGCGCCGACATCTGGTTGTTCACCACCGACAAATGGCTGATCGACAACCCCAGCGGTAAATACGTCGCGCATGAGCAGCACACCATCCGCTCTGACCCGACCATCGTGACGGACTTCTCGCCCTACCTTGCGAGCGCCTGCAAGATCGTCGGAGCCAGCGCCGATGCAGCCGGCCTAGAAGCTTGCGAGAAGGCGATGCAGAAGGCGCTCGGCAGCGAGGCGACCGCAGTGCGCTCGCAAACATATTATCTCGACATCACCCCGCCCGGCTTCGACAAGGGCACATTCGTGCAAGCCATGGCCGAGCGCCTCGGCATTTCAACGGACGCCGTCGCCACCATAGGCGACATGCAGAACGATCTCGCGATGTTTCGCGTCAGCGGTGTCTCGATCGCCATGGGCAACGCGACCGACAGCGTCAAGGACCATGCCACCCACGTCACCGCGTCCAACGAGCAGGACGGTTTTGCGGAGGCGATGGAGATGATCCTGAAGCGGAACGGGGTCGCTTAAGTCACTGCTTCGACCGCTGCACCGCCGGCTTCTCGCTCCCTTGCCTCGCCGCGGACAGATTGTGCGCGGTGTTGATCAGCGCGATATGGGTCAGTGCCTGCGGGAAGTTGCCGG
Source organism: Bradyrhizobium sp. 197 (assembly GCF_023073375.1). Classification (NCBI taxonomy): domain Bacteria; kingdom Pseudomonadati; phylum Pseudomonadota; class Alphaproteobacteria; order Hyphomicrobiales; family Nitrobacteraceae; genus Bradyrhizobium; species Bradyrhizobium sp. 197. Next base: position 370,848 of record NZ_JADPJJ010000030.1, read on the forward strand.
TCTGGCGCCGGGCGCCTGAATCATATTCCTCGGCCAATAGCCCGACGTCGTTCGCGATACCGACCACGCGGTCGAACAAGATCTGCGCCTTGTCGAGATCGCCCGCCAGCACATGGGCGTCGGCGAGCCACAGGCTACAGGCGAGGAACGCGCCTTCGAGCGGCGGCTGTCCCGCAGGCACTTCGCGCGGGTCGTGCCGCAGCACGAAACCGTCGCGCATCATGTGGTTCTCGACAGCCCCCATGGTGCCACGGATGCGCGGGTCCGATGGCGGCAGGAAGCCGACGGCCGGCAACAGCAGCACGCTGGCATCGAGCAGTTTCGAACCGTAGGATTCGACGAAGGCGTTTTCCTCCGCGTCAAATCCCTTGTTGCAGACGTCGCGATGGATGGCATCGCGCAACGCGCGCCAATGCAGAAGCGGCGCCTTGAAGCCAAAAGTCTCGGCACTCTTGATGCCGCGATCGAAGGCGACCCAGGTCATCACCTTCGAGAAGACGTAGTGCCTGGGCTCGCCGCGCCGCTCCCAGATGCCGTGGTCGGGCTGGTCCCAGACCTCGGCGAGATGATTGAGCACGTTGCATTCCAGCGCCCAGGTCGTTTCGTCGTCGAGCTTGAGCTTGGCCATGCGTGACTGATGAAAGGCGTCGATCAGCTCGCCATAGACGTCGAGCTGAAGCTGCGCATGGGCGGCATTGCCGACCCGCACCGGCCGCGCGCCCTCATAGCCGTCCAGCCAGCCCGCCTCCCATTCCAGCAGCCGCCGCTGGCCCCAGATGCCGTACATGATCTGCATGTTCGCCGGCGAGCCTGCCGCCGCGCGCAACAGCCAATTGTGCCAGGCCAACGCTTCCTCGGTATAGCCGGAGTTCATCAGCGCCAGCAGGGTGAAGGTGGCATCGCGCAGCCAGCAGAAACGGTAATCCCAGTTCCTGCTGCCGCCGAGCTTCTCCGGCAACGAGGTGGTGGGCGCGGCGACGATGCCGCCGGTCGGGCCAAAGGTCAGCGCCTTCAGCGTGATCAGCGAGCGCATAATGAGATCGTGATAGTCGCCGTCGCGGATGCATTTGCTGCACCAGTCCTGCCAGAATTTTTCGGTCTCCTGGAGCGCGACCTCCGGATCGATCGGCGCGGGCGGTTCGAGATGCGAGGGACCGTAGGTCAGCACGAACGGCACGGTCTCGCCGGCTTTTACCTCGAAGTCGGACACGGTTGTCATATCCTCGCCGCGGGTCTTTGCCGGCGTACGGAGCACCGTCATGTCCTGGCCGGCGACCGCAAGCAGCGAATGGTCAATCCGCCGCACCCAGGGAATGTCGACACCGAAGCCGAAGCGGATCACGAGCTCCATCCGCATCTTCACCGTGCCGCTGACGCCGCGGACCAGCCGCACGATGTCGGAGGCCTTGCCGCGCAGCGGCATGAAGTCGATCAGCGCAACGGTGCCGCTCTTCGTCTCGAAGCGCGTCTCGAGGATGAGGGTGTCGCCGAGATAGCGGCGCGACGTCGCGGTGACGTCCTCGTCCGGTGCGATCAACCAGCGGCCGTTCTTGTGCGTGCCGAGGATCGCAGCGAAGCAGGCGTCGGAATCGAAGGCCGGCCAGCACAGCCAGTCGATCGAACCGTTGCGCCCGACCAGCGCCGCGGTCTCGCAGTCGCCGATCAGCGCATAGTCCTCGATCCTCTGAGACAATGTCGTGCGAGCCTCGAAAACGGCGTTTCGGAAATCCTCAGCAATCAACGCCCGCCGGGCAACGAGCGTTCCCGTGTCGCGGCCTTCAAAGCTGCGAGATCGACCTTCGAGGCGATCTTGTCGAGCGCAACCGGCAGGCGCTGGCGCCAGTTCGGATGCTCGTCGATCGTGCCGGGAATGTTGGGCTGATCGATCACGCCGAGCAGGTCCTCCAGCGACACTGCGAGCAGCCGCGACGGCGTGCGCGACAGGAAGGCGAGCACCGAATAAAGGTCGTTGGCGTTGATGCCGTTCTGGCGCAGGATGTCGTCGAGCTTGCCGAGCGCATCCCAGCGCGCCTTCTCGTCCTCGCCGGGTTCGAGCCCGAGCGAGAGCTTCATCCTGAGATCGCTGAAGGAGCGCCAGCCGGCATAGGTGCACAGATCATGCGTGTTCAGCGTGACCAGCGCGTTGGGCCGGTAGTGATCGGTGTTGCGGAAATGGCCGGCATCGTCGCGCTCGAACATCATGACGAGATAGGACCAGATGCCGAAATCCTGCATGGTCTCGCGGAATCCTTCCGGCACGGTGCCGAGGTCCTCGCCGATCACGATGCATTTGTTCGCCGCGCTTTCACGCACCACGGCGCCAAGCAGCGCCTCGAACGGCATCTGCACATAGGCGCCATTATCCGGCTTGAAACCGCGCGGCACCAGATAAAGCCGCTTCAGCCCCAGCACGTGATCGAGGCGGATGGCCCCGGCATGCCGCATCGAAGCGGCCAGCATGTCGGCGAACGGCACGAAGGACTGAGCCTCCAGGCCACCGGCATTGAAGCCGGCAAGGCCCCAGTCCTGGCCGACGGTGTTGAGCACGTCAGGCGGCGCACCGACCGCGAGATGGCGCGAGATCGCCATCTGCTCGTTCCAGGCATCGAAGCCGTTGGACTGCACGCCGACGGCGACGTCGAGATAGAGGCCCACGCGCATGCCAAGTTGGCCGGCTAGTTCCTTGGCGGCATGCAACTGGCTATCGGCGGTCCATTGGACGAATTCAACGAACTCGACGTCGTGCTTGTCGGGGCCGTTGCGCAGTCGGGCGCATTTCGCCTCGTCCGGCTGCTGCCATTCCACCGGCCATTCCCACCACGGCGCCGTGAAGCGATGGCGTAGCACCTCGAAGCAGGCAAAACGGGACAACAGCGGCGCGCGCGCCGCGCGGAAGGCGTCGAACTGGTTGCGGCGGACACCGCTGGCGCTTTTCAGAAAGCTGTCGAAGGCCGCGCGCAAGGCCAACCACTTCAAGGCCGCCATGGCCGCATAGGGCACACGATCGCCTTCACGGAGCCGCGCGGCGGTCGCGGCCGCGTCGGGGACGAGATCGCCGGAAAATTCCGGGATGGCCTCGACATCGATATAGAGCGGATTGAGAAACAGCCGGCTGTTCGGCGAATAGGGGCTGCAATCGGCCGGATGGTCGTCGAACAACACATGCAGAGGATTAAGCCCGACCCCGTCGGCCCCCAACTGCTTGGCGAGCCGGACGAGATCGGCAAGATCAGTGAAATCACCGATGCCCCAATTGCGGTCGGAGCGGACGCTGTAGAGTTGCACAGCAAGCAGCCAGCCGCGGTCGAAATCGCCACCAAAGGCCCGCTCGGGCGCCACGATCATCGGCACCTCTTCGCTCACGCCTTCGGCATCGGTCAGCGTCAGACGGTGATAGCCGAGCGGCAGACCGGCGGGCCATGCAATCACGGGCTCGCGCGCCTCGCCTTGCGCGATCAAATTGCCATTGCCGGTCATCGTCCATTTGAGCGGCGGTGCACCGATCGTCACCAATTCGGTGCGCGGATGGCCCAAGGCGCGCACCACCACGGGTCCGCTAACGAAGCGATAGACCCGCTTCTCCGGCAGGGCGTCGAGGATGGATTTGAGGGCCACGGGATCGGTGATCCGCAGCTTTCCGAGGGCATCGACGAATTCGGACTGAACGCCCTTGATCTGGGCTTGAGCTAAAAGATCCATTCGGCACGCAGTTGGCAGGCCAGATTTTGGCCGGGGGTATTGATTTTAACGAGGCAGTGGAAGACGTTAGTCAGGCTTAACTCACAAACCGCGCTAGCCGTTCCCGAGGGAACTAATGACACCCAACCGGCTTTCTATATAGGTATCAAGCGTAGGTTCCCGACAAGGGAAACGGGCTCCTGCTTTCTTGTCAATGGCATCACCGTGAACAAGACAATTCAAACTGTCGAGAGTGCCGCAGCCGGCAGCGCTTTCCTCATCGAAGACGTCTATCCCTTGATCGATGGCGGCCGCTTCCCCGTGAAGCGGATCGCGCGCGAACCGGTCGAGGTCTGGGCCGACATCTACCGCGACGGCGACGCCGTGATCGGCGCAGCGCTGATCTGGCGGCAAGAGCAGGACCGCGAATGGCGGAGCGAGCCGATGATCCCTCACGGCAATGACCGCTGGTCCGGCGCGTTCACACCGGTTGAGCCTGGCAAATATGTCTATGCGATCGAAGCCTGGACCGACGAGTTCGCGACGTGGTCGCACGGGGTTGCGCGCAAGCAGCGCTCTGGTGCCGATGTCAGCCTCGATGCGATCGAGGGCGCCGGCCTTCTGACCAAGGCGCATGGCGCGCGGCAGGACGCCGCGGCTGTCATCGTCAGGCAATGCGAGGACTATCTTCAGACCGGCGACGTTGCCCCGCTGCTGGCAACTGAACTCGGCGAAGCCATGGCCGAGAGCCAATCGCGGCCCGACCTCACCCGCTCGGCGCCCTTCCCGCTCATCATCGACCGCGACAAGGCGCGCTTTGGCGCCTGGTATCAGATGATGCCGCGCAGCCAGAGCCAAATTCCAGGCCGGCACGGCACGCTCCGCGACTGCATCGCGCGGGTGCCCGACATCGCGGCGATGGGCTTCGACGTGCTCTATTTCACTCCGATCCACCCCATTGGCCGCACCCGCCGCAAGGGCCGCAACAACGCGCCGGTAGCGACCGAAGGCGATCCCGGCTCACCTTATGCGATCGGCACCATCGAGGGGGGGCACGATGCGCTGCATCCGGAGCTCGGCACGATCGAGGATTTCCGCGCGCTGGTCGCGACCTGCCTGGAATACGGCCTCGAGCTCGCGCTCGACTTCGCCGTGCAATGCTCGCCGGACCATCCCTGGCTGACGCAACATCCGGAATGGTTCAAATGGCGGCCGGACCGCTCGGTGCGGACGGCTGAGGGGCCCTATTCCGATATCGTCATCCCCGATTTCACGTCCGTCGATCGGGCCGGACTGTGGAACGCGTTTCGCGACGCCATGCTGTTCTGGATCGACCACGGTGTCACCATCTTTGCCATCGACAATCACGACACCGCGCCGCTTGCTTTCTGGGAGTGGCTGATCCGCGATATCCGCCGCCGGCACCCCGAGGTGATCCTGTTCTCCAAGACGTTCGCGCGACCGAAGCTGATGAAGGGCCTCGCCAAGCTCGGCTTTGCGCAGTCCTTCAGCTATTTCCCGTGGCGCACGGCGAATTGGGAGCTGGAGCAATATCTCGGCGAGCTGACGCGCTATCCCGAACGTGACTTCTATCGGCCGAACCTGTTCGTGAGCACGCCCGACCTGCTGCCATATCATCTCCAGGGCGGCGAGACCTGGGCGTTCAAATCGCGCGTCGCGCTGGCCGCGACATTGTCCGGCAGTTACGGCGTCTACAGCGGGTTCGAATTGCTGGAGCACGACGCGATCCCCGGCCGCGAGGAATATCTCGACTCCGAGAAATACCAGATCAGGCAGCGCGACTGGGACAAGCCCGGCAACATTAAACCGTACATCACGGAGCTAAATCGTATCCGCAACGAAAACGTAGCCCTTCAGCAGACGGCGAACCTGCGCTTCCTCGGCATTGAGGACGGCGACACGATTGCTTTTGCCAAGGAGGCCACCGATCCCGCCAATACCGTCATTGCCGCGATCGCGCTCTCGCGCAATGCACGCGAGTTCTGGTTGCCGCTCGGCGACCTCGCCATCGATGTCGGCGGCGAGCGCCGCCATGTCACCGGACTCGAAAATCTCCTCACCGGCGAACAGTCCCGCATCGAATGGGGCGGGATCAAGTTGCGTATCGATCCCGACCGCGATCCGGCGCTGCTGTTCCGCTGCCTGGCGTAAAGGCGCACGCCATGAACGTATTGTCTTCCGTCGACACCAAGAAAGCCGAGGCTGCCGGGATCGTGGATGAGCTCTGGTACAAGGACGCCGTTATCTACCAGCTTCACGTCAAGGCGTTTGCCGACAGCAACAATGACGGCATCGGCGACTTCGCCGGGCTGACCGAGAAGCTGCCCTATCTCCAGGAGCTCGGCGTCACCGCGCTCTGGCTGCTGCCGTTCTATCCCTCGCCCGGCCGCGACGACGGCTACGACATTGGCGACTACGGCTCGATCAATCCCGATTTCGGGACGATGAAAGATTTCAAGCGCTTCATCCAGGAGGCGCAGAAGCGCGGCTTGCGCGTCATTACCGAACTCGTCGTCAACCACACCTCGGACCAGCACAATTGGTTCAAGCGTGCGCGCCGCAGCCCGGCAGGCTCGAGCGCCCGCAATTGGTATGTCTGGAGCGACACCGATCAGAAATACCAGGGTACGCGGATCATTTTCACCGATACCGAGAAATCCAACTGGACCTGGGATCCCGAGGCCGGCGCGTTCTACTGGCACCGCTTCTTCTCGCACCAGCCGGATCTCAATTTCGACAATCCGCGCGTCGTCAGCGCGCTCATCCAGGTGATGAAGCGCTGGCTCGATGCCGGCGTCGATGGCTTCCGGCTCGATGCCATCCCTTATCTCTGCGAGCGCGAGGGCACCTCGAACGAGAACCTTCCCGAGACGCATTCAATCATCAAGCGCCTGCGCAAGGAATTGGACGCCTATTCCAAGGGCAAGTTGCTGCTGGCCGAGGCCAATCAATGGCCGGAGGACGTGCAGGAATATTTCGGACGTGGCGACGAATGCCACATGGCCTACCACTTCCCGCTGATGCCGCGCATCTACATGGCGATCGCGCAAGAAGACCGCTTTCCGATCACAGACATACTGCGACAGACGCCGGACATTCCCTCAAGCTGCCAGTGGGCGCTGTTCCTGCGAAACCATGACGAGCTGACGCTGGAAATGGTCACCGACGTCGAACGCGATTATCTGTGGTCGACCTACGCCAATGATCCGCGCGCCCGCATCAATGTCGGCATCCGCCGGCGCCTTGCGCCGCTGATGGACAACGACCGGCGCAAGATCGAGCTGATGAACTCGCTGCTGTTGTCCTTCCCTGGTACGCCGATCATCTATTACGGCGACGAGATCGGGATGGGCGACAACATCTATCTCGGCGACCGCAACGGCGTGCGCACGCCGATGCAGTGGAGCCCGGACCGCAATGGCGGCTTCTCACGCGCTGATCCGGCCCGCCTTTACGCGCCGCCGATCATGGATCCCGTCTATGGCTATGAGTCCGTGAACGTGGAAGCGCAGTCGCGCAGCCTTTCGTCGCAGCTCAACGCCACCAAACGGTTGATCTCGGTGCGCAAGTCCACGCTCGCCTTCGGCCGCGGGACCATGACCTTCATCCGCCCGACCAACCGCGCTGTGCTGGCCTATGTCCGGCAGTACCGCGACGAGGTGATCCTCTGCGTCGCGAACCTCTCGCGCGCCGCGCAGGCAACCGAGCTCGATCTGTCGCCGTGGAAGGACCGCATCCCGCAGGAGATGCTCGGCCGCACGCGTTTTCCGGCGATCGGCGAACTGCCCTACATGGTCACGCTGGGGCCCTATGGCTTCTACTGGTTCCAGCTCACCGAGCGCGACAAGTCCGAGCCGGTGACGCCGCGCGCGGTGCCGGAATTCGAAACGCTGGTGGTACCTGTCAATTCGACCTGGGTCTCTCTGGCACGCGAACGCGGAATGTTCGAGCGCGATGTGCTGCCGGGCTTCCTGTCACGGACGCGGTGGTATCCAGAAAACAATCCCAAGCACATTAAGCCCACGCTGACATCGGCGGTGCCGTTCTGCGACATCGGCGACAACAGGCCCTGGATCGCGTTCTTCGAAGCGACCCGACACGATGTGACCACCCGCTACGTCATACCGATGCAGATTGAGTGGGTGCGCTTCGATCGCGAACGCTTCAACCCGAAGGCGCTCGCCGCCGTGCGCCAGGGTGCCCGCGAAGGCACGCTGCTCGACGTCGCGACAGAGCAGATCTTCATCGGTCTGTTCCTGCGCAATCTGTCGCAGAACCTGGTGGTGGAAGAGAACAATCTGCGGCTGGAGTTCAAGGCGACCAGCAGGTTTGCCGACTACACCATCAAGGAGCCCGAACGCATCCGCACGGTCGAGCAGTCGAACAGCACCGCGCTGGTCGACAACCAGTATGTCGCCAAGATCTATCGCCGGCTTGAAAGCGGCATCAATCCCGAGATCGAGATCGGCTCCTACCTCACCGAAATCGCCCGCTTTGCCAATACGCCGGCACTGCTCGGCAACGTCGAACTGGTCGAAGGCGATAGTCGCAGCGCGGTAGGCGTGCTGCACGCCTATGTCGAGAACCAGGGCGATGGCTGGGCCGTCACCGCGGGCTATCTCGACCGCTATATCGACGAGCAAAGGGTGCTGCCACCGGGCGAGATGCTCCGCGAGACCCAGGAGCAAGCGCCATATCTGCACTTCATAGCGCAGATCGGCCGGCGGCTCGCCGAGCTGCATGTGGCTCTGGCGGCCGCAAAGCCCGACGATCTCGCGCCGGAGCTGATCCGCTCCGCACACGTCGAGCGCTGGACATCCGACCTGACGAGACGGGCCGAGCGCGTTCTCGAGCGGCTGGCCGACACTCGCGGCGGCCTGCGAGAGGCGGACCGGCCGCTGATCGATCAGCTCGTGGCGATGCGTGCGTCCCTGTCCGGCCGGCTGAATGCGCTATTGCCTTCCGAGATCGGCGGGTTGAACATCCGTCATCATGGCGACTTCCGCCTCGGGCAAACGCTGATCGTAAAGGACGATATCTTCATCATCGACTTCGACGGAGATCCGCGTTTGCCGCTGGCCGACAAGCGGCGCAAGCTGCCTGCCGCGCGCGACGTCGCCGGCCTGATCCGCTCGATTGATCTTTCGGTTAACGCGGCGCTCAACCGCGCGCTCACGGGCGCCTCCGACGAGCAGGGCCGGCTTACGGCCGCGCTCGGCGAATGGCGCGAGCGCGCCACTGCGACGTTCCTCAACGCCTACCGCGAGGCCACGACGGATCGGCGGCTGTGGCCAGTGGATCGGCAATCCGCGGCAGGCCTGTTAAGTTTTTTCCTGCTTGATCAAGCGTTCGACGAAGTAGAGTACGAGCTGTCCCACCGGCCTGAGGGGCTCCATGCGCCGCTGTCCGGACTGCTTCGCATTCTGTCCAGCACCGAGAGCGAAGCCCATGCCTAAACTCCCTGCCGAGGCCTATGCGATCATCGAGGGCCGCCACTCCGACCCCTTCCACTATCTCGGGCTGCATCCCGAGGGCGGCAAGAGTGTCGTGCGCGCGTTTCTCCCCGAAGCCTCCAATGTCGAGGCGGTCAGCGAGCATGGCGAGGTGGCCCGGCTCGACCGCGTCCACGATGCCGGCCTGTTCATCGGCAGCCTGCCGAATGGCTCGAAGCACTACCAGCTCCGCGTCAAATTCGGCGACAGCGTCGTCGAATTCGAGGACGCCTACCGCTTTCCGCCGATCCTGTCCGATTTCGATCTCTATCTGCTCGGCGAAGGCACCCACCAGCGCCTTTACGACAAGCTCGGCGCGCATCCGATGCGGCTCGAAGATATCGATGGCATCGGCTTCGTAGTGCTGGCGCCGAATGCACGGCGCGTCTCCGTGGTCGGCGATTTCAATTTCTGGGACGGGCGGCGCCATCCGATGCGGGTGCGCGGCGCAGGTTATTGGGAGTTATTCATCCCGCACGCCAAGGCCGGCGACCACTACAAGTTCGAAATTATCGGACCCCATGGCCATCTACTCCCGCTGAAGTCCGATCCGATGGCGTTTGCAAGCGAGGTGCGGCCGAAGACGGCTTCCATCGTGTTCGACGAGGCGCATCTGCCGCGGCCGCGACCAGCACCCGACGGCATCAACGCATTGTCGGCGCCGATGTCGATCTACGAGGTCCATCTCGGCTCGTGGCGGCGCAAGAACGGAGATGAATGGCTGACCTATCGGGAGCTGGCCGAGCAGCTGCCGGCCTACGCCCGTGACATGGGCTTCACTCATCTCGAATTTCTCCCCGTCAGCGAGCATCCTTTCGACGGCTCATGGGGCTACCAGCCGACCGGCCTGTATGCGCCGACCAGCCGCTTCGGCACGCCGGAGGATTTTGCCGCACTGGTCGATGCCTGCCACCGCGAGGGCGTCGGCGTGCTGCTCGACTGGGTGCCTGGGCACTTCCCGGACGATCCGCACGGGCTCGGCAGTTTTGACGGCACAGCGCTGTACGAGCACGCCAATCCGCTCCAGGGCCGTCACCTCGATTGGGGCACGCTGATCTACAATTACGGCCGCACCGAAGTGACGAACTTCCTGGTGTCGAACGCGCTGTTCTGGCTCGAGCGTTACGCTATCGATGGCTTGCGCGTTGATGCGGTCGCATCCATGCTCTACCTCGACTACAGCCGCCCGCCCGGCGCGTGGATTCCGAATCAGCATGGCGGCCGGGAGAACATCGAGGCGATCGCGTTCCTGCGCCGCTTCAACACCGAGCTGTTCGCGCGTTTCCCGCAGGCGACCACGGCCGCCGAAGAGTCCACCGCATGGCCGCAGGTCTCGCGCCCGGTCGAATTCGGCGGGCTCGGCTTCGGCTACAAGTGGAACATGGGTTGGATGCACGACACGCTGAACTACATCAGCAAGGATCCGATCCACCGCAAGCATCATCACGGCGACATTCTGTTCGGCCTGCACTATGCCTTCTCGGAAAACTTCGTCCTGCCGCTGTCGCATGACGAGGTCGTGCACGGCAAGCGCTCGATCCTGGGCCGCATGCCCGGCGACGAATGGCAGCGCTTTGCGAATCTGCGCGCCTATTACAGCTTCATGTTCGGCCATCCCGGCAAGAAGCTGCTGTTCATGGGTGCCGAGATCGCGCAAAGCCGCGAATGGAATCACGACCAATCGCTCGACTGGCACTTGCTCGAGCACAAGACTCATTCCGGCATCCAGGCGCTGATCCGCGACCTCAACCGGCTCTATCGCGCGGTGCCCGCTCTGCACCAGATGGACTGCGAGCCGGCCGGTTTCGAATGGCTGATCACCGACGACGCCAACCGCAACGTGTTCGCTTGGCTGCGCAAGGGATTTGACGAGCACGCCCGGTGCATGGTGATCGTCAACTTCTCACCCAACGTCTATCGCAACTACCGCGTTCGCGCGCCCTTCGGCGGCAAGTGGAAGGAAGTGTTCAACTCGGACTCCGCCCACTACGGCGGCAGTAATGTCGGCAACATCGGCGAAGTCCATGCTGTCGATGGCGAGCTCCGCCTCACCATTCCGCCGCTCGCCGGGATCTTCCTCGTTCCGGAAAGCTGAACGATGCGCCTGACTGCTGGATCGCCCGCACGCCTCGGCGCAAGCTGGGACGGACGCGGCACCAATTTCGCGCTGTTCTCCGCCAACGCGCAGAAGGTCGAGCTGTGCCTGTTCGACACGCAAGGCCGCCGCGAACTCGAGCGCATCGAGCTGCCGGAGCGCACCGAGGACGTCTGGCACGGCTATCTCAACGACGTTTCGCCCGGCCAGCTCTACGGCTACCGCGTGCATGGCCCCTACGAGCCCGAGCAGGGGCATCGCTTCAACGCCAACAAGCTGCTGCTCGACCCCTATGCCAAGCGGCTTTCCGGGCGGCTGGTCTGGAGTGACGCGCATTTCGCCTATCGCACCGGAAGCCCGCGTGAAGATCTCTCCTTCGACCGGCGCGACAACGCGCGCGGCATGCCGAAGGGCGTCGTGGTCGACGAGACCTTCAACTGGGGCCGCCGCGAGATCCGGCCCAACATCCCCTGGGAAGATACCATCATCTACGAGGCTCACATCAAGGGCCTGACGCAGAAGCGCAACGACGTGCCGCCGAATTTGCGCGGCACCTATGGCGGGCTGTCGTCGCCGGCGATGATCGAGCATCTGAAGAAGCTCGGCGTCACCACGGTCGAGCTCCTGCCGATCCACGCGTTCATCGACGACCGCATCCTGGTGGAGAAGAAGCTAGCCAATTACTGGGGCTACAACACGCTGTCCTTTTTCGCGCCCGAGGCGCGCTATGCTCAGGACAACGCGCTCGACTCATTTCGCACCACGATTGCACGCCTGCACGATGCCGGCATCGAGGTGATGCTCGACGTCGTCTACAACCACACTGCCGAGGGCAATCACCTCGGCCCGACGCTGTGCTATCGCGGCATCGACAACGCCTCCTATTACTGGCTGAACCGCGAAAACCCGCGCTATTACGACGATTTCACCGGCTGCGGCTCGTCGGTCAACCTCACCCACCCGCGCGTGCTGCAGATGGTGATGGATTCGCTGCGCTACTGGGTCGAGGTCTGCCACGTCGACGGCTTCCGTTTCGACCTCGCCACCACGCTGGCGCGCGGGCCGAACGGTTATGATCGCGGCAGCTCGTTCCTCACCGCGATCCGGCAGGATCCGGTGCTGGCGAGCGTCAAGCTCGTCGCCGAACCCTGGGATCTCGGCCTCGGCGGCTACCAGGTCGGTGCATTTCCCTCGCAATGGTCGGAGTGGAACGACCGTTACCGCAGCGCCATGCGCCGCTACTGGAGCGGCGAAGGCAGCCTGATCGGCGACATCTCCAGCCGCATGACGGCGTCCTCCGACTTGTTCAACCACGACGGACGGCGGCCGCGCGCCAGCATCAACCACATCACCGTCCATGACGGTTTCACGCTTGCCGATCTCTTCAGCTACAATGAGAAGCACAACGAGGCCAATGGCGAGGACAACCGCGACGGCTCCAACGACAACCATAGCAACAATTGCGGTGTCGAGGGCCCGACCGACGATCCCCAAATCCTCAGCTTGCGCCGGCAGCTTCGCAAGAACGTGCTGGCCTGCCTGATGCTGGCGCAGGGCATTCCGCTGATCCTCGCCGGCGACGAGGTCGGCAATTCGCAATCGGGCAACAACAACGCCTATTGCCAGGACAACGAGGTCGGCTGGGTCGGCTGGGACAATCTCGGCAAGGACGGCGACGGCATGGTCGATTTCGTCGCCGAACTCGCCGATATCCGCCGCCGGTTCTCGCAGCTTCGTAGCCATCGCTGGCTCGACGGCCGCCCTAAAGACGGCATCTCCTACGGCGCGCTGTGGCTGACGCCCGCCGGCGACGAAATGACGGAAAGCGACTGGAAATTCCCGGAAGGGCGGTTTCTTTCCTATGTGATGGGGCCGATGGAACCGCGCAGCGCCGCGATCTTTATCGTACTGAACGCCGCCCCCGAAGAGATCGCATTCAAATTGCCAAAAATGACCGAATACAAGAGCTGGCAGCAGATCCTGAACACGACCGAGGCCAAGCTGAACACGATCGACTTCCAGCCCGGGAGCGCCAGCAAGGCGCCGCCGCGCTCCGTGCTCGCTTTCGCGGGGGCGCTATGAGGCCATCCTTCGGGGCGAGGCTGACCAAGGACAGCGTGTCGTTCCGGCTGTGGGCGCCCGCCGCGCGCCGTGTCGATCTCCTGCTCGACGGACGACACGCGATGCAGCGCCGGCAGGATGGCTGGTATGTCGCCGACATTGTCGGCCTGGCCGTTGGCAGCACCTACAAATTCAGGATCGACGACGAGATCGACGTGCCCGATCCGGCGTCTGCATTCCAGCCCGAAGACGTGTTCGGCCCGAGCGAAGTGATCGATCACGATGCCTTCGCCTGGCGCGCGCGCGATTGGCGCGGCCGCCCCTGGGAGGAGACTGTGCTGATCGAGACGCATGTCGGCACCTTCACTGCTGAAGGCACCTATCGTGCCATGATCGACAAGCTCGATCATCTCGTCGCAACCGGGATCACCGCGGTCGAGCTGATGCCGCTGGCCGATTTCGCCGGCCGCCGCGGCTGGGGTTATGACGGCGTGCTGTGGTACGCACCCGACAGCGCCTATGGCCGCCCCGATGATTTGAAGACGCTGATCGACCAAGCACATCTGCGCGGGCTGATGGTATTACTCGACGTCGTCTACAATCATTTCGGTCCCGAGGGGAATTACCTCGGCCGCTATGCGCCGGCCTTCTTCACCGATGCGCACACGCCATGGGGCAGTGCGATCGATTATCGCGTGCCGCAGGTTCGCGCTTTCGCCGTCGAGAACGCACTGTCATGGCTCACCGACTACCGCTTCGACGGCCTGAGGCTCGATGCCGCCAATCACATCATGGCCCCCCCCGGCGAGCAATCGATGCTGCAAGACCTCAGCATCGCCGCAGGCGAGCTTGCCAAGGCAACGGGACGGCACATCCATGTCGTGCTGGAGAACGGCGATAACCGCGCGAGCCTGCTCGACGCCGCGCAGGAGCCCCCGAACGGCAAATATCGCGGACAGTGGAACGACGACTACCACCACGTCTGGCACGTGATGCTGACTGGTGAGCTCGCCGGCTATTACGCGGACTATCAAACGCCGCGCCTCGATCTCGCACGCGCGCTTGCATCCGGCTTCGTCTATCAGGGCGAAATCTCGGAATTCTGGGGCAAGAAGCCGCGCGGCGAAAAAAGCGGCGAGCTGCCGCCGGCGACCTTCGTCAACTTCCTGCAAAACCATGACCAGATCGGCAACAGGCCGCTGGGCGAGCGACTCGAGAGCCTGGCATCGCCCAGGCAGATCGAAGCCGCACTCGCCGTGACCTTGCTCGCGCCGATGGTGCCGATGCTGTTTCAGGGCGAGGAGTGGGGCTGCACCGCGCCCTTCCCGTTCTTCTGCGATTTCCAGGGCAGCCTTGCCGATGCCGTGCGCGCGGGGCGCAAGCAGGAGTACGCCTGGGCTTACGAAAAATACGGCGACGAGGTGCCCGACCCGCTCGATCCGGCAACGCTGCAAGCGGCCGTGCTTGACTGGACCGGCCACACGCCGGAACAGGACGCACGTCTCGCGCTGGTGCGGGAGCTGCTCGCGCTTCGTCACAAAGAGATCGCGCCACGACTGAAAGATGCGCGCTTCGGTGATGCCGCCGTAGCCGATAGCGGCCTGCTCACCGCACATTGGCGCATGGGAGATGGCGCGACGTTGCGTCTGGTCGCCAATCTGTCCGACAAACACATCGCATACTCCAACGGCAGTGCGGGCACCCCGATCTGGGGCGGCGCGGCCGGCGACAAGCTTCCGCCTTGGTCGGTGGTCTGGCGTCTCGGAGGTTGAGATGCCTCCAGCCATTCCTCTCGCAACCTACCGGCTTCAGCTCACCGCGGATTTCGACTTCGACAAGGCCGCCGCGGTGGTACCCTATCTAAAGGCGCTGGGAATTACGCATCTCTACACCTCGCCGGTGATGAAAGCCCGCAAGGGCTCGACGCACGGCTATGACACCGTCGATCACAGCCAGCTTAATCCGGAGCTCGGCGGCGAGGCCGGATTCGCGCGACTGAGCGAGGCGCTGACGCAGAACGACCTAGGCCTCATCATCGATTTCGTGCCGAACCATGTCGGCGTCCACTTTGCCGACAATCCCTGGTGGCTGGACGTGCTGGAATGGGGCCAGACTTCGCCGCACGCAGTTTCCTTCGACATCGACTGGGATCTGCTGCCCTACCGCGCCCGCGACGGCGTGCTGCTGCCGATCCTCGGCGCCTCCTATGGCGAGGCACTGGAGCGCGGCGAGATCGAGCTGCGCTACGATTCCGAAGAAGGCAGCTTCTCGGCCTGGTATTTCGAGCACCGCCTGCCGATCGCGCCGGAGCGCTATGGCGAAATGCTGCGGATGATCGTGAAGGAGGCGGACGCCGCCGAGGCCGAGGCCGGCAAGCGCCTGCTGTCGCTGGCGGCACGCTACACGGGACTGCGCCGCCCCAACCGCAAGGAAGCGCCCGGTTTCAAGGCGGAGCTCAAGGAGATCGCAGGCAGCGCCGACCTCGTCGCGCGCGGTCTCGGCGCCTATCGTGCCGCCAAGGACCGCCCCGCGCAGACGCTGGCGCTGCATCACCTGCTGGAACGTCAGCACTACAAGCTCGGGCACTGGCGGCTTGCCTCCAGCGACATCAACTATCGCCGCTTCTTCGACGTTAACGGGCTCGCCGGCCTGCGCGTCGAGGACCCCGGCACGTTCGCCGCCACGCACCGACTGGTGAAGCAACTCATTGCCGAGGGCAGACTGCAGGGCATCCGCCTCGATCACATCGACGGCCTGCGCGACCCCGCGCAATACTGTCAGCGGCTGCGCCGGCTGGTGCGCGACGCGCAGGGCACCACGAAGCCGTTCTATATGGTGATCGAGAAGATCCTGTGCGAGCACGAGCGTCTGCCGCATCTCGCCGGCATCCAGGGCACCACCGGCTATGAGTGGATGAACGCCATCACTCACGTTTTGGTCGACGCCAGGGGGCTTGAGGCCCTGGACGAAACCTGGCGCCAGATCAGCAACCGGCCGCCGCGGCTCGCGCCTTACGTCAAGGACGCCAAAAGGCGCGTGCTGGAGACGCTGCTGACCAGCGAATTCACGGTTCTGACGCGCCTGCTTGCGCGCATCGCCAATGGGCACTACTCGACCCGCGACTTTTCCGCCGACAGCCTGCGGCAGGCGCTCGAGCTCTATGTGCTGCATTTCCCGGTGTACCGCACCTACCTGATGACAAGTGCGCCGACGGCGAACGATCGCAAGCTGATCGACGACACCATTGAGCACGCTCGCCGGGAATGGTTCGCTGCGGACGACGGCATCTTCGACTTCCTGCGCGACGCGCTCACCATGGACCTGCTCAAGCCTGGCCGTCCCCCGCACAGCGCCCCGCGGGTGCGCCGCTTTGCGCTGAAGGTGCAGCAGTTCACCGGGCCGATGATGGCAAAGTCGCTGGAGGACACCGCGTTCTATCAATTCCACCGGCTGCTCGCCCTGAACGAGGTCGGCGGCGATCCCGCGAGCAAGGGTCTCACCATTCCCGCTTTCCACGAGACCATGCAGGCTCGCGCCAGAGAATGGCCGCAAGGGATGACGGCGACCGCCACGCATGACACCAAACGTGGCGAGGACGCCCGAGCGCGGATCGCGGCCCTGAGTGAGATTCCCGGCGAATGGACCAGCGCCGTGGCACGCTGGAAAGTCCTGAACGCACCGCACATTGCGCTCGACGGCAATCTGCGGGCCCCGTCGGCGACGTTCGAATACATGCTCTACCAGACCCTGCTCGGCGCCTGGTCACTCCGGGAGCCGGCCGACGCCGGTTTCGTCGAGCGTATCCAGGCCTATGCGCTCAAGGCCGCGCGCGAGGGCAAGGAGGAGACGAGCTGGCTCAACCCGCATGAGGCGTATGAGAACGGCGTCAAGAGCTTCATCGCGAAGATCCTCGATCCGGCGCTGTCTGGCGAATTCCTGGAGGCGCTGCAAACCCTGGCGCGCCGCGTCGCGCTGCTCGGCGCGCTGAACGCGCTGAGCCAGCTCACGCTCAAGGCGACCTTGCCCGGCGTCCCGGACTTCTACCAGGGTACCGAATTTTGGGACCTGTCGCTGGTCGATCCCGACAACCGACGTCCGGTGGATTTTTCCGCGCGGCACGCGGCGCTTGGCATGCTGGACAATCCGGACTGGAATCATCTGATCAAGAGCTGGCCGGATG
Source organism: Bradyrhizobium sp. 197 (assembly GCF_023073375.1). Classification (NCBI taxonomy): domain Bacteria; kingdom Pseudomonadati; phylum Pseudomonadota; class Alphaproteobacteria; order Hyphomicrobiales; family Nitrobacteraceae; genus Bradyrhizobium; species Bradyrhizobium sp. 197. The sequence continues at coordinate 388,375 of NZ_JADPJJ010000030.1, forward strand.
GCCAGCTCAAGCTGGCCTGGACGCGGCACCTCCTCAAGCTGCGCAACGAACTCCCTGACGTCTTCGCGCGAGGCGATTACCAGCCGCTTCAGGTTCGGGGCGCGCACGCCGACCATGTCGTGGCCTTTGCCCGCCGCCACGGCCGCGCCGCGGCGATCGTCGTGGTCGGGCGCCAGTTCGCACCCTTCACGCAAGCAGGACGCGAATGGCCGATGCTCGATGGGTTCGACGCTGCCATCGACGTCACGGGCTACCACGTGCCGGGTCTCGCGGGCAACGATCTGCTGCTCGCGCAGGCGCTTGGCAATTTTCCCGCTTCTGTCATCTCGGCCCGCGCCGCGGGTGCGGCGAGGCCGATGCGACCGCGCGCCCGCGCGTGAACGCTAGCTTTTTTCGTCTTTGCCCAGCAGCAGCTGGCCGCGCTTGCGGATCGTGGCCTGCGCCATCTCGGCAAAGCGCTGCAACAGCCAGGGCAGCACCACCTGCACCTTGACGTGATCGTCGGCGACATCGACCTGGCCGCTCGCGATCTGCCCCAGCGCTCGGATGCGAAAATTCATGCTGTCGCCGCTCCAGCGCTCCTCCTCGACCTGCATCACCGGAATGCTGGCCGCGGCGCGGCCGAGCCCGGTCTTGAGCCGGCGCACCGCCTCCTCGCGGCCGAGACGGTGCGGAATGGAGACGACAAGCGGTGCTGACATGGCCCTGCCCTGTAAGTGACTGATCCTCACATAGTCATGCCGGCCGGTGGGTCAAAGGTTCCATGCAAGCTGGCCGTGCAACCACTGTTTCATCGGGGGAACTTTAAAACCTGCGGCAAGTTGCCCTCGCACAACGGGACAGGTTGCAAACGACCCTTTCAAGAAGGGCTGGAGGAGATTCGCATGTCTATCGGTACGATCATTCTGATCATTTTGGTTATCGCCCTGCTCGGCGGCTTCAGCGGCATCGGCGGCGGTCCGTTTTACGGCACCGGCTATTATGGCGGCGGCGGCCTCGGACTTGTCATCGTCATCCTGCTGATCTTGCTATTGCTGGGACGGATTTAGCCGCTCTTGCGGGGTGGGTTAGCCGAAGGCGTAACCCACCATTGCTTCCGTGAATGCTGAACGAAGTAGGGTGGGCTACGCCTTCGGCTACCCCACCCTACTTCACTTTCCCCGCGAGCTTCTTGATCGCCGCCTTGATCGACGCGGCTGCAGCATCGTAGCCATCCCACGCCTTTGATCGCGTCAGCAATCCGGGTACCGTCCGCACCGTGTAGCGCTTCGGATCGAGATCGCTCTTTACCTGCGCCCACGTGACGGGCATCGACACGGTTGCACCATCTCGTGCGCGGGGGGAGAGCGGCGCCACCGCCGTCGACATCCGATCGTTGCGCAGATAGTCCAGAAAAATCTTCCCGTCGCGCAGCTTCTTCGACATGTTGAGCAGATAGCGCTCGGGCTCGTCACCCGCCATCCATTGGCAGACCCCTTGCGCGAACGCCTTTGCCTCCTTCCAGCTCACCTTGTCCCGTGCGCCGTGGAGCAGCGGCACGACCACATGCAGGCCTTTGCCGCCGGTGGTTTTGCAAAAACTCTCCATGCCGACATCGGTGAGGCGCTGCCGCATCTCCTTGGCCGCATCGACGACCTCGGGAAAATCAACATCCGGCGCCGGATCGAGATCGAACACCAGCCGGCCCGGCGTGTCATAAGAACCTGGCGCACAATTCCAGGGATGCAGCTCGACGCCACCGATCTGCGCCACGGCCGCGAGCCCCTCGACACGATCGATCTGCAGATAGGGCTTGCGATCGCCTGAAACCTTGGCGAGTTCGATCAGGTTCGAGGTGCCCTGCATGGCGTGGCGCTGGAAGAACTTCTCACCGCCAATGCCATCAGGCGCACGCACGATTGAGCAGGGACGGCCCTTGATATGCTCGATCATCCAGGAACCGATCGCCTCGAAATAGCGCGCGAGATCGAGTTTCGTCACGCCCTTGCCGTCGCCGCCGTCCGGCCACAACTCCTTGTCCGGCTTGGAGAGCACGACGCCCATCACTTCGGCACCGCCGCTTGCCTTCCGCCGGGCGGCAGGCCTGGGTCTGCCCCGTGACCTGGTGGAAGGCTCGGCAAGCTCGGTATCGGCGGGCGTTTCGGCTTCGACCTCCTCCGCCGGCTTGTCCTGCCGCAGACCCTTGAAGGCGGCCTGGCGGATATTGCCGTCGGCGGTGAAGCCGGCGAACTCGATTTCGGCCACGAGCTCCGGCTTCAGCCAGTGCACCTCGCCCGTCTTTTTCGGCGCATTCTTGCCGCCGAAGGGGCTTTGCTTGGCCTCCATGGCCTTCAACGACGGCATGATGCGCTTGACCTTGTCGGCGCCGAAGCCGGTGCCGACCATGCCGACGAAGGCGAGATGATCACCTCGGTGCACGCCGGCCATCAGCGAGCGGAATTTGCCGTTGGTGGTCTTCCAGCCGCCGATCACGACCTCATGGCCGGCGCGGCATTTGGCCTTGGTCCAGCTTTCTGTCCGCCCCGAACGGTAAGGCGCATCGAGCTTCTTCGACACCACGCCTTCGAGCTCGAGCTTGCAGGCCGATTGCAGCACCGCATCGCCGCCGCTTTCGAAATGCTCGACATAACGAATCTGGCTTGATTTCTTCTTGCGTGCTTCCAGCAGTTCCTTGAGGAGGTCTTTCCGTTCACCGAGCGGCAGGCGGCGATAATCGAGTCCCTCGGTGAACAGGAGATCGAAGGCGAAGAAGATGAGATCTTCGGTCTTGCCGTCCGATAGTGCTGCCTGGAGCGAGGAGAAGTTCGGCGCACCATTATGGTCGAGCGCGACGATCTCGCCGTCGATCATCACGTCCGGCAGCGCGCTTGCTTCCTTCGCAATACTTGCGAATTTTCCGGTCCAGTCGAGGCCCTTGCGCGTCTTCAACGTCGCCTCGCCGCCTTCGACCCGAAGCTGCACGCGGTAGCCGTCGAACTTGATCTCGTGACACCAGCCATCGCCACCCGGCGGGCGCTCGACCGACGTGCAGAGCTGCGGCGCCACGAAATCCGGTATCTCCGCCGCCTTCTTCGCGGTCGCGGCTTTCTTCTTTGCCGTGCCGGTCTTCAACGCCGCGCGCGGCGCCGGCTTGACCGTGCGCCCTTTCGCTTCTTCGACCCGATTGGACTGCCAGACCGCGTCGGCCTTGGCATTGGCGCCCTTCGCCAGCATGAACGGTCTTGGCGCGCGTCCCTTGCCTCCGGCGATCTGATCCATCGCGCGGCCGGAGGCGACCGACTTGTCCTCCTCGAGAATGTCGTTGTCTGCGCCCTCACGGACATGTTCGTCGCGGTGCTTGATCAGGAGCCAATTGGTGCGCTTCCCGCCGGTGCGGTCGTTGCGCATGCGCACCAGCACCCAGCTGCCGTGCAGCTTCTCGCCATGCAACGTGAACTTGAGGTCGCCCTTCTTGAACCCGCGTTCGGGATCCTCGGATTCCCAGGTACCGCGGTCCCACAGCATGACCGTGCCGCCGCCATACTGGCCCTCCGGGATCGTGCCCTCGAAGTCACCATAGTCGAGCGGGTGGTCCTCGACCTCGACGGCCAGCCTCTTGTCGTGCGGGTCGAGCGAGGGCCCTTTCGTCACCGCCCAGGACTTGAAGACGCCGTCGAACTCGAGCCGTAGATCGTAGTGCAGTCGCGTCGCATCGTGCTTCTGGATCACGAAGCGTCGCTGCTTCGAGGGCACCGCTGCCGTTTTGCCCGACGGCTCCGGTGTCTTCTCGAAATCACGTTTCTGTCGATACTTAGAGAGCTTTTGCAGCACGACTGATCCCGGATTCTCTTTTGGCGTGAAAGCCTATCACGGCCCACAACCCACCCGGAACCAAAACCCCACGGGACGGTTGGGGTTCCAAAATGACTCGAAGACGCTGGAGAACGGAATGGCCCCGCGCGCCTATTGGAAGGGAACGTTGAAGCTCTCGCTGGTCAGTTGCCCCGTTGTGCTTTATCCGGCGACCACCGCGGCCGAGAAGACGCGGTTTCACATGATCAACCGCGAGACCGGCAACCGATTGAAGCAGCAGATGATCGACGCCGAGACCGGCGACGTCGTCGAGAGCGATCAGAAAGGACGCGGCTACGAGCTACGCAAGGGCAAATATGTCGAGATCGAGCCGGAGGAGCTCGAAGCGGTCCAGATCGGGAGCAACCACACCATCGACATCGAAAGCTTCGTGCCGAGCGACGAGATCGACCAGCGCTATCTCAACCATCCCTATTATGTCGCGCCCGACGGAAAGGCTGCGATCGACGCCTTTGCCGTGATCCGCGATGCCATGAAGGACCAGGACCGCGTGGCGCTCGCCAAGATCGTGCTCACCAATCGCGAGCATATCATCGCGATCGAGCCGCTTGGCAAGGGCCTGCTCGGCACCACCCTGCGCTTCCCGTACGAGCTGCGCGACGAGGGCCAGTTCTTCGACGACATCAAGAGCCCGAAGATCACCAAGGACATGGTGGAGCTCGCCGGCCATATCCTCCAGACCAAGACGGCCCATTTCGACCCCAGCAAGTTCAAGGACGAATACGAGAACGCGCTAAAGGCACTGGTGAGGCGCAAGGCCAGCGGCAAGACAATCGAACTGCCGGAGCCTGAGGAGAAGCCGAGCAACGTCGTCAACCTGATGGATGCGCTGAAGCAGAGCTTGAAGGGACGCGGCGGGAAGAAGACGTCGGGAAAGTCTCATGCCCGCCGCACGAGGGGACGGCAACGTGGCGCGAAGAAGACGCAAAGGGCCGCGGCGGGGCGTCGCAAGGCGGGTTGATTTACTCCGTCATTGCGAGCGTAGCGAAGCAATCCAGAACCTTTCCCGAGAGACAGTCTGGATTGCTTCGCTGCGCTCGCAATGACGATGCTGATGGAGGCTCGCGCCACAATCTCCGTCGTGGCTGCCGCAAGCAGCTAATCCCCCGCCCTTAGCCGATACCCGATCCCGGTCTCCGTCAGCACATATTGCGGCCGTTCAGGATCGGCCTCGATCTTCTGGCGGAGCTGGCGGACATAGACGCGCAGGTATTGCGCATCCGTCAGTTCGTCCCAGAGCTCCCTAAGCAGGAAGCGATGGGTCAGCACCTTGCCGGCATGCTGCACCAGCACGCGCAGGAGATCGTATTCTTTCGGCGACAGTTTGACGTCCCGCTCGCCGACCTTGACGATGCGGCGCACCAGATCGACGGAGAGGTCAGCAGTGCGGAACACCGGGCGCTCGCCCTGGACCTGAAGCTGGTGCCGCAGCGCGGCGCGCAGACGTGCCAGGAGTTCGTCCATACCGAACGGTTTGGTCAGGTAATCGTCGGCGCCGAGATCGAGCGCCTGTACCTTGCCGGCCTCGTCGCCGCGGCTCGACAGCACCACGATCGGCACAGCTTCATTGCGGGCCCGGATGGTGCGCAGCAGCTCATGGCCCTGGATGTCGGGCAGGCCAAGATCAAGAATGATCAGCGCGGGTTCTTCGACAAGCTTTTCCAACGCCATCTTGCCGTTCGACGCCTCCAGGATTTCATAGCCTTGCGTCGAGAGTCCCATCCGCAGCAACTTGCGGATCGGCGGCTCGTCGTCGATGACCAGCACCTTGATCGGGGCAGCGCTCATGCGGCGGTGTCCAATGCCTGGGTCTGGGCCGGAATGGGCAGACGGATGGTCAGAACCGCGCCGTTCCGGTCGTTGCGATTCGCGGCCGAGATCGTGCCCCGCATCGCTTCGACGAAGCCGCGGGAGATGGCGAGCCCGAGCCCGGTGCCGGGACGGACACGATCCCCCTTCTGTGCGCGATAGAACTTGTCGAAGACGCTCTCGAGCTCCTCGGGCGGAATGCCGTCGCCCTCGTCGGCAATCTGGAGCACCACGTGATCGCTGTCGCGTCGGCTGCGGATCGAGACCGTCGTGTCGGGCGGTGAATATTTGGCGGCGTTGTCGAGCAGGTTGAACAGCACCTGCTCGAACAGCACCGCATCGAGCTGGAGCATAGGAAGATCTGCGGCCAACACCAGTTCGACCTTGTGGGCGGTGAGGATCTTGGCTGCACGCCGCAGCGCGCTGCCGACGATCTCGCCGAGATCGTGCAACGCGGTGTTGGGCACGATGGCGCCGGATTCAAGCTTGGTCATGTCGAGCAGATTGGCAATGAAGCGGTTGAGCCGTTCGGATTCGTCGATCACCGTGGCAAGCAGGTCGCGCTTCTCGGTGTCGGAGAGCGCGCTGGCGAGATCGCGCATGGTCGAGGCCGCACCTAGCACGGATGCGAGCGGCGTCTTCAAATCATGCGAGATCGAGGTCAACAATGCAGAACGCAACCGCTCGGATTCGACGGTGCGCTTGACGCGATCGACGTCCTCAACCAGCAGCACGCGCTCGATCGCCAGCGCACCCTGGTCGACCAGCGCATCGAGCAGGCGGCGCTGGTCCGGGGTCAGCAACGGGCCGGTGCGGTCGTTGTCGATGCCGATGACGCCGATCGGGCCGCGCCCGGTGCGCATCGGCAGGAACAGCCGTTTTGCGCCCGGCAACGTGTCCGAGCCGCGGCCTGCGGGGCGGTCGTTGCTGCAGGCCCAGTTGGCGGCGGCCAGGTCAGCCTGATCGAGATCATCCTCGGGCGGATAGCCTGATTTCACTGTGAGCAGGCCTTCCTCCGGCAGCAGCAGCACCACGCGGACTTTCAGCATCAGCGCGATTTGGTAGGCGGTCGTCCACAGCACGTCGTCGAGCGTGCCGGTGCCGGCGAGCTTGCGGCTGAAAGCGTAGAGCTGCTCGGTGGTCCTGATGCGGCCGATCGCGGTGTCAGCCTGGGTGCGGACCCGCCCGGCGACATTCGACACCACGAACGCAATCAGCATGAAGAAGAAGAACGCCGCGACATTGGTCGGATCGGTGATCGTGAAGGTATAGACCGGCGGCAGAAAGAAGAAATTGTAGGAAAGCGACGCCGCGACACTCGCAAGCAACGACGGCCACAATCCGTGGCGCACGGCAACGGTCACCACGGCGCTGAGGAACATCAGGTCAACGTTTTCGATACCGACATACGGCTTGATGGCGACGGCGGCAGCAAGACCAAGCGCGGTGATCCCGAGTGCCTTCAGATAGGGCCGGGCATCGAACGGGTCTGATCGCGCTGCCGTCTGCACCGCCGTCTTCGGCGCCGGCTCGCTCGCGAGCTCGTCGCCGGGAATAACGTGAACGCTGATATTGCCGGACCGGCGCACCAGATCATGCACGACGGAGCCGCGCGTCATCTCGAACCAGCGCGAGCGCGTCGACTTGCCGATCACGATCTGGGTGACGTTGTTGCCCTGCGCGAAGTTGACGACGTCGTCCGCGAGGCGGCGGCCGACGCCTGGAATCGTCAGCGCCTCGCCACCGAGCGATTCCGCGAGCCGGAGCGTGTCGGCCAGCCGATCGCGCTGCTCATCCGACAATTGCAGGGACCGCCGCGTCTCGATCGAAACCGCGGTGAACGGCGCGTGCAGCCGGTCGGCGAGCCGTTTGGTGTAACGCACGAGGCCAGCCGCGCGCGGATCTTCGCTGACGCAGACGAGGATGCGCTCGCTGGCGGCCCAGGGGCCCGAGATCGCATTCGCCTGCATGTGACTGAGAAGTTGCTCGTCGACCCGTTCGGCCGTGCGCCGCAAAGCGAGCTCGCGCAGCGCGGTGAGGTTGCCCGGCGAGAAATAATGCTCCAGCGCCCGCTCCGCCTGCTTGGGAACATAGACTTTGCCTTCCTTCAGGCGCTGGATCAAATCGTCGGGCGTGAGATCGATCAGCTCGATCGCGTCGGCGCGGTCGAATATGGAATCCGGCACTGTCTCGCGCACCCGCACATGGGTGATCTGGGCAACGACGTCGTTCAGGCTCTCGATGTGCTGGATGTTGACGGCGGTATAGACGTCGATGCCGTGTGACAGCAACTCCTCGACGTCGAGATAGCGCTTGGGATGGCGGCAAAGGGGACCGTTGGTGTGGGCGAGTTCGTCGACCAGCGCGATTTTCGGCCGGCGCGCGATCACGGCATCGAGGTCCATCTCCTCGACCATCTGGCCGCGATAGTCGAGCTTCTTGCGCGGGATCACCTCCAGTCCACGCACCAGCGCCTCGGTCTCGACGCGGCCATGGGTCTCGACGAAGCCGACCACGACATCGATGCCAGCCTTGCGCCTGGCATGTGCGCTTTGCAGCATCTCATAGGTCTTTCCGACGCCGGGAGCGGCGCCGACGAAGATCTTCAGCTTGCCGCTCGCACTCTCCTCCCTGCGCGCTGCTTCCAGCAGCGCCTCGGGCGACGGACGTTGTTCGGGATCGCGGCGCTCTCGGACCATGGTGCCAGTATAATCACCCTGATGCCACGAGCCTAGACCGCTACTTCGCGGCCACGCGATCGAGCGCGAGGTTCAACGCCAATACGTTAACGCGGGGTTCGCCAAGCAGGCCGAGCAAACGACCTTGGGTGGCGGAGGCCACCAGCTGCTTCAACGTGTCCTCCGGCATATTTCGGGCCTTGGCGACGCGCGGTACCTGGAATTGTGCCGCCTCCGGCGAGATGTCCGGGTCGAGACCGCTGGCCGAAGTGGTCACCAGGTCCACCGGTACCGCGGCGTTGGAATTCTCGCCCCTGAGCTTGTCCACGTCTTCCTTCAGCCGGTCCGCCAACGCCTTGCTGGTCGGACCGAGATTGGATCCGCCCGAATTGGCCGCGTTGTAGGGCGCCGGCACCGTCTTGGTCGAATCATTCGGGTCTGGCGCCAACGTCGCCGAGGGACGGCCGTGGAAGTACTTGCCGTCCTTGAACTCCTGCCCGATCAGGGCGGAGCCAACGACCTTGCCGTCCTTCTCGATCAGGCTGCCCTGCGCCCGTGCGGGGAAGAGCGCGCCGGCAATAGCCGTCATTGCGAGCGGATAGGCCAGGCCCGTGATGACGGTGAGCACCAGCAGGAGGACGATGGCGGGGCGCATTTCTCTGAGCATGTGTTTCTCCTATTTCTTCCGTCATTGCGAGCGAAGCGAAGCAATCCAGAGTCTTTCCGCAGAGGCAGTCTGGATTGCTTCGTCGCTTCGCTCCTCGCAATGACGGGGTTATGCCAAATGCAAGGCGGTGACGACGAGGTCGATCGCCTTGATGCCGATGAACGGAATGACGATGCCGCCGAGCCCGTAGATCAACAGGTTGCGCCGTAGCAGCGCGCCGGCACCGACCGCACGGTAGGCAACGCCCTTCAACGCCAACGGGATCAGCGCAACGATGATCAACGCGTTGAAGATGATTGCCGACAGGATGGCGCTCTGTGGACTCGACAGGTTCATGACGTTGAGCACGTTAAGCTGCGGGTAGAACGCCAAAAACATCGCCGGGATGATCGCGAAATACTTGGCGACGTCGTTGGCGATCGAGAATGTCGTCAGCGCGCCTCGTGTCATCAGCAACTGCTTGCCAATCTCGACCACCTCGATCAGCTTGGTTGGGTTGGAATCGAGGTCGACCATGTTGCCGGCCTCTCGCGCGGCCTGGGTGCCGGTGTTCATGGCGACACCGACGTCGGCCTGCGCGAGGGCCGGCGCGTCGTTGGTGCCATCGCCGCACATGGCCACCAGCTTGCCCTTGGCCTGCTCGTCGCGGATCAGCTTGAGCTTGTCCTCGGGGGTTGCCTGCGCCAGGAAATCATCGACGCCGGCTTCCGCCGCGATTGCCGCGGCCGTCATCGGATTGTCGCCGGTGATCATGACGGTGCGAATGCCCATGCGGCGCAGCTCGGCAAAGCGCTCGCGGATGCCACCCTTGACGATGTCCTTGAGCTGGATGACGCCGAGCAGCTTGCCGTCCCTGGCAACCGCCAGCGGCGTACCACCGGCCTTGGAGATCTCGTCCGCAATCGTCTGCACCTCTCGGCCGATATCGGAAAGCACCGCAGGCTGGATAGCACGGGCCGTGTTGCCTGAAGCAACCGCCAGCGGCGCGCCGCCACCGACATAGTTGAGCATGGCATCGACCGCGCCCTTGCGCACCGATGAGCCGCCGGCATCCACGCCGCTCATGCGGGTCTGCGCCGTGAACGGGATGAAGGTGGCGCCCAGCTCGGCCATGTCGCGGCCGCGGATGCCGTGTTTCTCCTTGGCCAGCACGACGATCGAACGGCCTTCCGGGGTCTCGTCGGCGAGCGATGCGAGCTGGGCCGCGTCCGCGAGCTCCTGCTCGGTCACGCCGCGCACCGGGCGGAAGGAGGTCGCCTGGCGGTTGCCGAGCGTGATGGTGCCGGTCTTGTCCAGCAACAGCGTGTCGACATCGCCGGCCGCCTCGACCGCGCGGCCGGACATCGCCAGCACGTTGAAGCGGACCAGGCGATCCATCCCGGCGATGCCGATTGCCGACAACAGCGCACCGATCGTGGTCGGGATCAGGGTCACGAACAGCGCGACCAGCACAATCACCGAGATCGAGCCGCCGGCATAGGCCGCATAGCTCGGAATGGTGACGGTGGCGAACACGAAGATGATGGTGAGGCCGGCCAGCAGGATGTTGAGCGCGATCTCGTTTGGCGTCTTCTGCCGCTCGGCACCCTCGACCAGCTTGATCATGCGGTCGATGAAGGTCGACCCCTGCGCTGCCGTGATCCGCACGCGGATCCAGTCGGACAGCACCTGCGTGCCGCCGGTCACCGCCGACCGGTCGCCGCCGGATTCGCGGATGACAGGCGCGGATTCGCCGGTGATCGCGGCCTCGTTGACGGAGGCGACGCCCTCGATCACCTCGCCATCGGAGGGAATGGTATCGCCGGCCTCGACCAGCACGATGTCATCGACCTTCAATCTCGTGCCCGGCACGAGATTGAAGGCCCGGCCGGCACCACCCAGGAGCTTGGCCTGGCTCTCGGTGCGTGTCTTGCGCAGCGATTCGGCCTGTGCCTTGCCGCGGCCTTCGGCAACCGCTTCGGCGAAATTGGCGAACAGCACCGTGAACCAGAGCCAAAGGATGATCTGGAAGGTAAAGCCCAGGCCCGCACCTCCCGTAAGGACATCGCGCAGAAAGATCGCCGTGGTGAGCGCGGCCACGACCTCGACCACGAACATCACCGGGTTCTTCACCATCAGCCGCGGATCGAGCTTGGTGAAAGAGGCGCCAATCGCGGGCACCACGATGTTCGGGTCGAGCATCGCCGACATTGACGCGCGCTTATGCAGTTTCATCGTATCCATGGAGGTCGCTCCAACAATCAGAACAGGTTACCGGCGTTCATCGCCAGATGCTCGACGATCGGGCCGAGCGCGAGGGCCGGGAAGAAGGTCAGGCCGCCAATGATCAGGATCACGCCGACGACAAGCCCGACAAACAGGCCGCCCGTGGTCGGGAATGTGCCCGCCGACGGCGCGATCGATTTCTTGGCGGCCAGTGAGCCCGCAATCGCCATCGCAGGGACGATCATGAAGAAGCGGCCGACGAACATCGCGCTTGCTAGCGTAAGGTTGTAGAATAACGTGTTGCCGGTGAGGCCCGCGAAGGCCGAGCCGTTGTTGCCGGTCGCCGAGGTGAAGGCGTAGAGCACTTCGGTGAAGCCGTGCGGTCCGGCATTCGCCATCGAGGCGACCGCCGCCGGATAGACCACGCCGACCGCGGTCCAGCCGAGATACATCAGCGGCAGCACCAGGATCGCGAGCATCGCCATCTTGACCTCACGCGCCTCGACCTTCTTGCCGACATATTCCGGCGTGCGGCCGACCATCAGGCCCGCCACGAAGATCGCGAGCACGACAAACAGCAGCATGCCGTAAAGGCCAGCGCCGACGCCGCCGACGATGATCTCGCCGAGCTGCATGTTGATCAGCGGAATCATGCCGCCGAGCGCGGTGAAGCTGTCATGCATCGCGTTGACCGCCCCGCAGGACGCCGCCGTCGTGATCACGGCGAAAAGCGAGGACGCGACGATGCCGAAGCGGACCTCCTTGCCTTCCATATTGCCGCCGGTGAGACCGAGCGCATGAAAGGCCGAGGTGCCGCTGGCTTCCGCCCAATAGGTGACGGCGACGCCGCCGACGAACAGCACGCCCATCACGGCGAGAATCGCCCAGCCCTGGCGCTGGTTGCCGACCATGCGGCCGAACACGTTGGTGAGCGCGGCGCCAAGCGCGAAGATCGAGAGCATCTGCACGAAGTTCGACAGCGCGGTCGGATTCTCGAAGGGATGCGCGGCATTGGCATTGAAGAAGCCACCGCCATTGGTGCCCAGCATCTTGATCGCGACCTGGGAGGCGACCGGGCCCACCGCGATGGTCTGCTTGGCACCTTCGAGCGTGGTCGCCTCGACATAGTCACCGAGCGTCTGCGGCATGCCCTGCGAGACGAGGAACAGCGTGTAGACGATGCAGATCGGCAGCAGCACGTAGAGTGCCGTGCGGGTAACGTCGACCCAGAAATTGCCGACAGTGCGCGCCGAGGCGCGCGAGAAGCCGCGGATCAAAGCCACCGCCAGCGCGATGCCGGTTGCCGCCGACAGGAAGTTCTGGTGCGTCAGGCCGAGCATCTGCACGAGATAGGACAGCGTGCTTTCGCCGCCGTAATTCTGCCAGTTGGTGTTGGTGATGAACGAGATTGCGGTGTTGAAGGACAGATCCTCGGCCACCGCCCCCTGACCAGCCGGATTGAACGGCAGCACGGCCTGAAGCCGCATCACGCCGTAGATGATGAGGAATCCGCCGACGTGGAACAGCAATATGGCGACCGTGTAAGTCAGCCAATGCTGCTCGCGCTTCTCGTCCACGCCGGAGAACCAGTAGATGCCGGCCTCGATGGGGCGCAGCACCGGCGACAGGAACGTCCGCTCGCCATTGAACACGCGCGTCATGTACCAGCCGAGCGGCTTTGCGAGCGCGACGATAATGACGCAGAAGAGAATGATCTGGAGCCAACCGATCATAGTCATGGAAATCAACCCTTCAGGCTTGGTGCCCGGCGCATAAGCGGCAGGAGCACCGAGAGCAGGCAGGCGACGAGCACGGCGTCCGCCAGCAGCAATTCGAGGAGAAGCAGTACGGTCAGAACCGTTCAGGCCGAAGCAGCGCGTAAGTGAGGTAGATCAGGAGGCCAAACGAGACGGTGCCGGCGAGCGCATAATCGAAAATCATGGTCCGCTCCCTCACAGCTGTTCGCAGGCGTAGGTGTAACCGATCGCGAGGGCGAAGAAGGCGAAGCCCAGCCCCAGCATCAGAATGTCCATCATGGCGATACTCCTTATTGCTAGACGATATCCGGCGTAATCAATCTCTGGATGCCGGCAGGCTGCTTGCTCCGCGCGAATGCAACGGGTGTCTGCGCCCGGCCGGGACTTTCACCGTGCTGAAGTGCCACCGCGTACATAGATTTTCGAGATGAAGCCTATGGCGAAGTTATAGGAATCTCATAAAGGCCGGCACGTCTTCGCCAGCGGCCATGCGACACTGACAACGCATTCCAGGCGGTCTTTCCGGGCAGGTGGCGCAGCGACGCGATCCACCGTCACCATCGCTACCGATCCTTAAGGCAGACTGTGGGGAAGGTCTTTTCAAAATGCCGGTTTCTATAAGCCTTCACCTTCGGTGGAGATGACAGTCGAGAATGAGCGCTGTCTTTTGCCTCTTACCCGGAGGCATACGCACACTTATGAAATGCTTATATCTCTCGCCCGCTCCTCATCTCGTTTTCAAACGTGCTTCCAGCCATCTTGGGCATGCCGGCCGACTGACCGACACCAATTCCAGGAGGCCTGAACATGACCGCCGCACTCCGACATTACGATCCACCTTCGTTCAGCGAACGCCTGCGCGATGCGCGCGCAATGACGCGACCGTTGATGCTCGAGATCATCGACCACGCCTGTCGGCACTTCCCCTCGCTTGGACAAAACGGCCGCACCGCGCGCGTCATGCGACTGCTCGACGCAGAAGCCTGGGCCGATGCCGCACTGGCACTGATGGAGCTCGAGCTGCCGACGTGGCAGGTCCGCCGCATCGCCTACGACGAGGGCGAGTGGCACTGCGCGCTCTCGCGCGAGCGCGAGCTGCCGGACTGGCTGGATGCCGCGGTCGAAGCGCGCCACGCGGATCTTTCGTTGGCCCTGCTGTCGGCCTTCATCGAGGCCCAGGCATTGGCCGCGGAGATGTCACGGCCCAGCGTTCCTTCTGTTCGTGCGCCGCTGGATTCGCTTTACGAACCTGTCGTCTGTGACAATTTCGGCTAGAGCGGCCTGACGGGTTCGGCGGGCTCACGCCTTTCCGACCTTCCTATGAGATCGTCGCGTGGCCTCCCTCGAAATCATATTCGCAAGGAAAGATATTGAGTCTGCAGGCGCGGTCGATGCTGCCGCCACCTGTAGCGATCAGAAGGAATATCGAAGTGAAACTCATCGAACCTCCCTCGTGCAGCGCCTTCCACCATCGTCTTCATTGGCAGGAACAGTCGCGGCCATTGGATCGCGCAGGAGCAGAACGGCCTCTATGGCGGCCTGTTCGTCAGCCGCGCGCAGGCCATCAAATATGCGCTATTCGAAAACGGACAGCATCCCGAGACCATCGTCGAGCTGCCACGCGAGATCGAACTCGACATGGGCAAGAGCGGCAACAGCAGTATCTCGCGGCACGCCGCCTGAGCCGGCGCCTTCGAGCGAAAAGCCATGTTCATCCCTCCCTCAGCTTGGTTCACCGGCATCATTCCGGACGTACCGACCCCGTTCGACGCGGCTGACGCCATCGATCTCGAGGCGTTCGCCGCGCTCTGCGAGCGCCAGGTTGCGGCTGGCGTCCCCGCTCTGGTGATCTGCGAGACGGTCGGCGAGGCGCCAACGCTCTCGCCCGCCGAGCAGGAGCTCGTCATTCGCACTGCTGTCGACGTCGTCCGCGGTCGCGCGCGAATTATCGCCGGCGCGATGTCGAATGCGACCGGCCACGCCATCGAACTCGCGCGGCGCGCGGAGGCTGCGGGTGCCGATGCCATCATGTCGGCCGTGCCCGCCTATAACAAGCCGATGCAGGAGGGGATGCTCGCGCATTTTCGCGCCATTGCCGGTTCGACCGGTTTGCCGATGATCCTGCACGATGTTCCCTCGCGCACGCTGCGTCCGCTGGCGGACGAGACCATCGTGCGTCTCGCGGAATCCCGGCAATTCGCCGGCTTACGCGACGGCAGCGGCGATATCAGTCGCCCGATGCGCTTGGGTCGGCTCCTGCCGGCCAGCTTTCGCCTGCTGTCCGGCGACGATACCACCGTCTTCAGCTTCATCGCGAGCGGCGGCGATGGCGCGATCTCGGAGATTGCCAATGTCGCCCCGGATCTCTGCCGGACGATCTTCTCACAGGCGAGGCAGGGCCGCCTGCAATCGGCGCGCTACCTGCACAAGCGCCTCATCCCGCTTATCGCCTGTCTCTCTCGGGAGAGCCCGGCGGCGCTGAAATGCGCCTTGAGCATCCTCGATCTGATGCGGCCGGATACTAGGCTGCCGATCATGCCGCTGAACGACGTTGCGCGAGCGGAGGTCGCCCGAGCAATCGCCGCGATCGCCGACGAGGAGCTGAACGATAGCGTCGGAGCGTAGGCACGGCACTTATGACGTTCCTATATCGCTGCACGGACAGTCGTCTCGCATTCCTATGCTTCGACATCCATCATACGAGCCAGGGTCGGAGCGGCCGTATCGCCGCACCACGCATAAGGACTTCCAACATGTCGATGCTGACACATGGCTTTGACCGGCACTTTGGGAAGGTCGAACGCCCGGTACGGATCTCGATGGCACGCAAGGCCCAGCTCAAGCGCCTGGCATTACGCGCGCTGGGCGTGCTCTCGATGGGCAGCGTGCTCACCGCGCTCATCGCGTTGAAGACAGCGATCCATGTCTGGCACCTGCACGCCTGACCAGAATGGCAGACCATCATGACCTTGCAGATGTGTGAGGAGGCCGCGATGGCGGCAATCGCGCTTCAAGCTGCCCCTCGCGCGCCCGAGGCCCGGCAGACGCCAGTGTTGCTCAAGTCGCTCGATCCCGATGTCGTCAGCGCCTCCATTCCCGCGTTCTTCATCGGGCGCAACGCGGCCGGCCTCTGGGTTGTCCGGGAAGCGAACGGGCGCATCGGCGGCCTGTTCCTGTTAAAGAGTTCGGCGGTCGATTTCGCCAACCGGCAGAGCAAACCGGCAAGGTGCGCGCTGGTGTTTCCCACCGGGATTTTTGAGCTCGACATCGAGAACCGCGGCAATCCGCTGATCGTGCTGGCCGCACGATTGCTGGAGGGGCCAAGCGGCTCGCGGCGCTCGTCGCCGCAAGGCGACAGACATGATCGAGCTCAAGATCATCATGCTGATCGCCCTGATAGGACTGCTGCTCCTCGGCATGCGTCTCACCGCAGCCCCGACTTCGGACGGCTAGCATGCAGCTCCTCAAGGGAAATCTCGAGCAGGTGGTCGCCACGACGATCCTGACCATGACGCTGAGCCTGGTCTGGGGCGCGATCCTGACGATCGTGATCACGCTCGTGGCGCGGGGGCTTGGGATCTAGCCTCTCGTCGCCACGCGTACGGCAATCGAGCGGGAATTGACTATGGTTGCCTGCGAGGCAAGCAACCGGGCGCGAACGGCGGTGGCGATCCTTGCTTGAGGCTGCGTATCCCGCCAAAAACGCTCGTCCGATCTGGCGCAATTTCACGGAACCGTGTAGAGCGATTTCATGAGCATCAGCAACGTCAATGTCGTCGCCCATCCCCTGGTCCAGCACAAGCTCTCCCTGATGCGGGAGAAGGACCGCTCGACCAAGAGCTTTCGCGAGATCCTGAACGAGATTGGGATGCTGCTCGGCTACGAGGTGACGCGCGACCTGCCGCTGGAGCTGGTCGCGATCGAGACGCCGATCGCGCCGATGCAGGCGCCCAAGATCGCCGGCAAGAAGCTCACGCTGGCTCCGATCCTGCGCGCGGGCGTCGGCTTCCTCGACGGCATGCTGGCGCTGATGCCCTCGGCGCGCATCGCCCATATCGGGCTCTACCGCGACCCCGAGACGTTGCAGGCCGTGGAATATTACTTCAAGGCGCCGCAGGATCTGTCGGACCGCACCGTGATCCTGATGGATCCGATGCTGGCGACCGGCAACTCGGCCTGCGCCGGCGCCTCCCTGCTCAAGGCGCGTGGCGCCCGCGACATCCGCTTCGTCTGCCTTCTGGCCGCGCCCGAAGGCATCGCGCAGTTCCAGAGCGAGCATCCCGACGTGCCGGTCTGGACCGCCGCGATCGACGAGCGGCTCAACGACCACGGCTACATTGTGCCGGGCCTGGGCGACGCCGGCGACCGGATGTTCGGCACCAAGTAGACAGCTTTGCGCGATCGGG
Source organism: Bradyrhizobium sp. 197 (assembly GCF_023073375.1). NCBI lineage: Bacteria > Pseudomonadati > Pseudomonadota > Alphaproteobacteria > Hyphomicrobiales > Nitrobacteraceae > Bradyrhizobium > Bradyrhizobium sp. 197. The sequence continues at coordinate 405,749 of NZ_JADPJJ010000030.1, forward strand.
TTAGTCCGGTTGCCATGAACGCCAATGATTTTTCGCTGCAATCCCTGATCGGAACCGAGGCCGCCGCCGATCCGGCCTTCGTGTTCGACGGCACGCCGCTCCTGCGCGCGGAGTTCTCAGAAAAGATCGAGCAGACCGCCGCCTGGCTTGCCGCGCACGGTATCGGCAAGGGCGACGTCGTCGCGGTCTGGCTGGTCAACCGGATCGAATGGATCGCGCTGCTGTTCGCCGTCGCCCGCCTCGGTGCCATCATCGCCGCCGTCAATACGCGCTACCGCAGCGCCGAGGTCGCCCATCTCCTGAAGCTGTCCGGCGCCAGGCTGATGGTAGTCGAAGCCGAATTCCGCGCGATCGACTTTGCCGCCATCCTCGCCGACGTCGCCAGGGACGAAGTGCCTGCGCTACGAGAGATCGCGGTGGTCGGCGCGGATGCGATTCCCGCACACTGGCCGTGCGTGCGCTTCGATGCCTTCGACAGATCCTATCCGTCTGCCCCGCCGGCTCAGGATGATTTCGATCTGCCGGTTCTGCTCTACACGACGTCAGGCACGACCAAAGGACCAAAACTCGTCGCGCATTCGCAGCGGACGCTGGCGAGCCACGCCGTCTCCATTGCCACGGCGCTAAAGCTCTCGCCGCAGCGCCATTCGTTGCTGGCCATGCTGCCGCTCTGCGGCACCTTTGGCATGACAAGCCTGCTCGGCATCGTCGCAGCGGGCGCGACCGTCCATGTGCTCGACGCCTTCGAGGCGGCGCCGGCGCTGAGGATTCTCGGCGAATGCGGTATCACGCACGCATTCGGCTCGGACGAGATGTTCCGCCGCATCCTCGCCCTCACCGATGCACCGCGTCCGTTTCCGCATCTCGAGGTCTGCGGCTTCGCCGCGTTCCAGCCCGGCTGGCGCGAGCTCGCCGCGGACGCCGAGGCCCGCGGCATGCCCCTGTTCGGCCTCTACGGCTCGAGCGAGCTGCAGGCGCTGTTCTCAATCGCACACTCCAGTGATGGCTTTGCTGATCGCATCGAGGGCGGCGGCTGGCCGATATCACCCGACACGAGGGTGCGCGTGCGCGACACCGAGACCGGCGAGCCCGCGGCTCAAGGTGTCTCCGGCGAGATCGAGATCAGCGCGCCGTCGCGCTTCCTCGGTTACTACAACAATCCCGAGGCGACACGCGACGCCATCACCGCGGACGGCTTCTTCCGCACCGGCGATATCGGCCGGCTGCGCGCCGACGGCTCCTTCGTCTACGAAACCCGCGCGGGCGACGCCATGCGGCTCGGCGGCTTCCTTGTCGCGCCCGGCGAGATCGAGGACGAGCTCAAATCGTGCCCCGGCGTTGCCGACGCCCAGGTCGTCGCGGTCGATCTGAAGGGACAGGCGCGCTGCGTTGCCTTCGTGATCCCAGCCCAAGAACCCCACCACGAGCCGCCGCGGCAGGAAGCGTTGATCACGCGCCTGCGCGAGCGGCTCGCCGGCTACAAGGTCCCGGCGCGGATCTATATCGTGGAGGCCTTCCCCGTCACCGACAGCGCGAACGGCATCAAGATCCAGCGCGCCCGGCTTCGGGCCATGGCGATGGATCGGATCGCTGCCGAATAGCGTCTACGGGCTTCGCTTCATCGACGAAGCTGCGCCGATAGCGCGTCGCGGTGCCCGGGCGCCGCGATCGCGATCATGCGGCGCGCACGCTCGGCAAGGCCGCAGCCGCGCAGCTCGGCAACGCCCCATTCGGTGATGATGGCATCGACATCGGCGCGGGGGGTCGTCACTGTCTCGACATGGGCGACGATCCGGCTCGTGCCATCCGAAGCCGTCGCCGGCAGCGCGATGATCGCCCTTCCCCGAGGTGAGGCATTGGCGCCGCGCACGAAATCGAGCTGCCCGCCGATCGCACCGATCGCAACGCCATTCAGCGTCTCGGAATTGACGCTGCCATCGAGCCCGACCTGGAGCGCCGAGTTGATCGCGACCAGCCGGTTGATGCGGGCCAGCACGTCCTGGCCGTGTGTGTATGACGTCGGCCGCACCGAAACAGCGTTGTTCTCGTGCACGAAGCGATAGAGCCGCTGCGTCCCGATCACCTGGTTGGTAACCGTGATCCCGGCATCGATACCCTTCTCCGCATTCGTCACCGCACCGCGTTCGATCAGATCGACGACGGCGTCGTTGATCAGGCCGGAATGGATTCCGAGATTGCGTACATGCGAGAGCGAGGAGAGAATTGCGTCCGGAATTCGACCGACGCCGAACTGCAGCGTGCTGCCATCGTCGATCAGCCCCGCCGCATGCGCCGCAATGCGCCGCGAAACATCGTCCAGCGGCGGCGACGCCAGCTCGACTGGCGCACAGCGGGCCGGGACGCGCACATGGATCGTCACGTCCTCAGGCCACTCCGCTCCGAACGTAAAAGGCGCATCCGGGTTGATCTCGGCGATGACCAGGCGCGCACCGCGCGCGGCATCGATGACATAGTCGTTGGAGAGACTGGCGCTGAGCCGCCCCTTGGACTCCGCAAGCTGCACCAGAACGACATCGGCCTTGTGGCGGCGCGCGGCGAAGTCGGCGCAGAACGCGCTGTAGTTGCTCGGAATCAGATCGAGCCGTCCGGCCTTAGCGAGCCGCCGGGCATTGCCGATCACGCCATAGCTCAGGAACGACACGTTGGGCGCGGGGCCTGCGGGAAACGTCTCCGAGAACACCGGTCCGACCATCATGCGAAACGGTGGAAGATGTTCCGCCTGTGCCATCAGCACTTCTGTCAGCGTGACCGGCTCCGCAGTCGCCTGCCCGCACACGACGAGATCACCCTCACGGACCAGGCCGGAAAAGTCGATCGGCGACGCGGGCTCGAGCATCGCCACCTCAATCCATCGGTTTGAGGCGCGCGGAGGACTCGCCGAGCAGCGTGCGCAATTCCGTCTTCACGATCTTGCCGTAGCTGTTCTTCGGTAGCTCGCCGGTGAGATAATAGTGCTTCGGCCGCTTGAAGCGCGCGATCCAGGCATTGCACATCTGGTCGAGCTCGTCCCGCGTGACCGCCCTATCCGCGACGGGAACGACGACGGCCACCACCTCCTCGCCCCATTCCGGATGGGGACGGCCGATCACAGAGACTTCGGCGACGGCCTCATGCCGCAACAGGACCTCCTCGACCTCGCGCGGATAGATGTTGGTGCCGCCGGAGATGATGACGTCCTTGGAGCGGTCCTTCAGCGTGAGGAAGCCGTCGGTGTCGAAGGCCCCCATGTCGCCGGTATAGAGCCAACCGTCGCGCAGTGTGTTCGCGGTCGCCTCGGAATTTTGCCAGTAGCCCGACATGACAGTATCGCCGCGCACGATGATCTCGCCGACCTCGCCCGGTGCAACGTCGCCGCCCGCCTCATTCACGGTGCGCACCTGTACGACGCCCTGCGCGATGCCAGCCGACGCCAGGCGCTCGGCATGACGCGGATGCCCAGCATCGACATGCATCGACTTCGGCAGGTACGTGATGGTCATCGGCGTTTCGCCCTGACCGTAGATCTGCGCAAGCTTTGGTCCGAACACGTTGAGCGCGGCCTTGCAATCGGCGACATACATCGGGCCGCCGCCATAGATGATCGTCTTCAGCCCCCGCGCGGTCGCGCCAGCTGCTTCCGCCGCGACGGTCAGGCGCCGCACCATGGTCGGCGCGGCAAAGAAGGAGATGCCGTCGCGCTTTGCCGTCAGCTCAAGGATCTCGTCCGGCTCGAAGCGACCGCTCTCGGGAATGATCTGCGCCCCCATGCCGAGCACGTGCGGCACCATGTAGAGGCCTGAACCGTGCGACATCGGCGCGGCGTGCAGCAGTGCTTCGCCCGGCACGACCGGATTGATCTCGGCGCGATAGTTCAGCGCCATCGCAAGCAGATTGCGGTGGCTCAACACCGCGCCCTTCGGACGCCCGGTGGTGCCGCTGGTGTAGAAGATCCAGGCGGGATCTGTGCTCACGACATCGGCGATGGCAATGCCGTCAGTCTTTTCGAGACCACGATGCTCGGCCGAGCCGATCTCGACGATGCGCGGCTTGGCCGCAACAAGCGCCGACGCTTCGGAGGCAACGCTCGCCATGTCCTCGGTCACGAAGACGACCGCCGCACCCGAGTTGTCGAGAATGAACGCGACCTCGCGCGGATGCAGCTTTGCGTTGATGGGAACGGCAACCAGCCCGGCATGCCAGCAGGCATAGAGACAGGCGACGTAATCGGGCACGTTCTTCATCAGCAGCGCAACGCGATCGCCCTTGGCCAAACCAAAGCGCTGCTGCAGCGATGCCGCCAGCGACGCCACCGTCGCGGCGAGCCGGCCGTAATCGGCAACCGGCGTCAACCCTTTGAGCAGCGCCGGCGCGGACGCATCGGCTTTGGCGGCACGCAGGAGATGGTGAGCGAGGTTCATTGGCGGCCCTGCCGAAAAGTCCGCGGGAAAGCCTAGTATGACTTGGCCAGTCCAAGCACCTTTTCCGCGATAAAACTGAGCGCGAGCTGCGGGCTGACCGGCGCGATGCGCGGGATCAGAACTTCGCGCAAGTACCGCTCGACGTGGAACTCCTTGGCATAGCCGAAGCCGCCATGGGTCATCACCGCCTGCTCGCAGGCATGGTATCCGGCCTCACCCGCAATGTATTTCGCGGCATTGGCGGCGCCGCCGCAGGGCATGCCCTTGTCGTATTGCCACGCCGCCGACATCACCATCAGCCACGCCGCCTCGAGCTCGACCCAGTTTATGGCCAGCGGATGCTGGATGCCCTGGTTCTTGCCGATAGGCCGGTTGAACACAACGCGGGTCTTGGCGTATTCGGTGGCGCGCGACAGCGCGACCTTGCCGAGGCCGACCGCTTCCGCCGCGATCAGGATGCGCTCGGGGTTCATGCCTTCGAGGATGTACTGGAAGCCTTTGCCTTCTTCGCCAATGCGATCCTCCATCGGAATCTCGAAATCCTCGAAGAACAGCTCGTTGGAATCGACGATCTTGCGGCCCATCTTCTCGATCTCGTGGACCTTGATCTTGTTGCGATCGAAGTCCGTATAGAACAGGCTGAGGCCATGCGTCGGCGAGCGCACTTCCTCCAGCGGAGTGGTGCGCGCCAGCAGCAGGATCTTGTGCGCGACCTGCGCGGTCGAGATCCACACCTTCTGGCCATTGACGATGTAACGGTCGTTCTTGGCGACGGCGCGGGTCTTGAGCTGCGTGGTGTTGAGGCCGGTGTTGGGCTCGGTGACGGCGAAGCACGCCTTCTCGCGGCCTTCGACCATCGGCGGCAGCATGCGCTTGCGCTGCTCCTCGGTGCCGAACACGACCACGGGATTGAGGCCGAAGACGTTGATGTGCACCGCAGATGCGCCGGACATCCCTGCGCCGGATTCCGCGATCGCGCGCATCATGATCGCGGCTTCGGTGATGCCGAGCCCGGAGCCGCCATAGGCTTCCGGCACGCAGATGCCGAGCCAGCCGGCGTCGGCCAGCGCCTTGTGGAAGTCGTGCGGAAAGCCGCCGTCATGGTCTTTCTTCAGCCAGTACGCATCGGGAAAGCCTTCGCAGATCTTTGCGATGGCGCCGCGGATGGCCTCTTGCTGATCGGTGAGCGCGAAATCCATGTTGGTCTCCTTGTGGAGGCTCGTTAGTTCTAGCGCCCCATCTGCGAGGGCAGCCAGAGGATGATAGACGGAAACGCCACCAGGATCGCAATGACAATCAGGTGCGCAATGAAATGCGGGAAGGTACCGTGGAACACCTCCGCGACCGGCCGCTTGGCATAGCGGGCGACGATGAAACAGTTGAGCCCGACCGGGGGCGTGATCATGCCGACCTCGGCGGTGACGATCTTGATGACGCCGAACCAGATCGGATCGAAGCCGAGCGTCTTGATCAGCGGCAGCACGATCGGCACGGTCAGCACCAGGATCGCGATCTGGTCCATGAAGGATCCGAGCACGATGTAGCCGCACAGGATCAGCGTGATGATGACCCAGCGCGAGGCCGGCAGCGAGCCGACCCAGGCGACGAGGTCCTGGGTCACGTGGGTGAGAGTGAAAAAGTAGCCGAAGATCGACGCACCGACCAGGATCATGATGATCATGCAGGTGCCATGGCAGGCACGCAGCAGCGTCGCGTAAAGCGACGACGGTGTGATCTTGCCCTTGACGATCGCGAGCAGGAAGGCGCCGAACGCACCGAACGCGGAGGCCTCCGTCGGCGTGGCGACGCCGAGATAGATCGTGCCTGTGACAATCGAGAACAGCACCACCATTGGCGAGACCTGCCACAGCAGCGCGAATTTTTCGCGCCACGGCACCGACTTGGCGGGCGGCGCCCGCGATGGATCCTGCCAGACCAGGAAGTAGATCGTGGCCATGATGGTGATGGTGACGAGGATCGCGGGGATGATGCCGCTGACGAGCAGCTTGCCGATATTTACCTCGGCAAGGAGACCGAAGATGACGAGTGCGACGCTGGTCGGCAGCAGCATCGACAGCGTGCCTGATATCGCGACCACGCCTGCGGCCATCTTCGGCTCATAGCCCTGGCGGATCATCGCCGGCAGGCTGGTCGAGGACAAGGTTGCGGCCGAGGCCGTCGATGTGCCGCAGATCGCGCCAAAACCGGCGCCGGCCAGCGCGGTGGCCATGCCGAGCCCGCCGGGGATGCGGCCGACCCAGGCCGAGGCCGTTTTGAATAAATCGTCCGCGACACCCGACAGCAGCACGAGGTCCGCCATCAGCAGGAACATCGGGATGGTGATCAGCTCGTAGGAGGAGACGGTCGAGAGCGGCGCGGTTTGCAAGATGCCGAACAGTGTGCTCCAGCCGCCGACCATCACGAGGCCGACCGAACCGGAAAAGGCCATCGCGAAGCCGACGGGCGTGCCGAGTGCGAGCAGGCCGAACAGCAGGGCGAGAACGATGAAGGGTGTCATGAATGCCTGCCGTTACTCAAAGGATCGTGCTTCGCCAACGCCGGTCACCGGCGGCAGCGGATAGAGGTCACGGCCGTTGACGAGGCTCAGCAGATTGCCGACGAGCTGGAGCAGCAATCGCAGCACCAGCACGCCGCAGCCGAGCGGCACCAGCGCCGCCGAGATCCAGGTCGGCCAGGCAATCGCGCCAGCCAGCACGTCATGCTGCTCGTAATTTTCCATCGCACGCTCGAGACCGACCTTGCAGATCAGGACGAAGACGAACAGGCCCACAAGCGCGGTGATGATCTCCGAGAGCCGCCGTCCCGCCGGCGAGAAGCGCGACAGCAGGATATCGACGCCGACATGGGCGTGCTCGCGCAGAGCGTCCGAGACCGTGAAGAAGAACACGCCGGCGAGCAGATAAAGCCCGATCAGATCGTAGGTGAAGGAGAACGGACGGTTCAGCGCGTAGCGCATGAACACGTCGGTTACGACAAGCAGCATGATCACGAATAGGAACACCACCGCGATCACCGTCAGCGCGCGTTCCAGCACGCCGAGCACATATCCCGCCCGCTTGATCACCTCTCGCGTCTCCTTCTTCCCTGTCGGATGACTTCGCGCCTTACTTCGCGCCTTATTTGGCGCCGCCGGCGGCGAGCAGGCCTTCGAACTCCTTCAGCGCGGCGGACGCCTGCTTGCCACGGCTGTCGAGCCCAGCCGCCCATTCCTGGCCGACGCCCTTCAGCTTGTCCTTCATCTCGGTGCGCGTCGCCTCCGGCAGCGGCTCGAAAGTGACGCCCTGGCCCTGAAGGTGCTTCTTGGTCGTCTCCGTTTCCTTGTCGACGTGGGCGCAGGCCACAGGCTCGATCGCCTCCGACGCGTCGTTCATCGCCTTCTTCACGTCGTCCGGAAGCTTGTCCCAAACCGACTGATTGATCGAATAGGCGACGATGAAGCTGCCGAAGCTGACGCCTTCCGTTGCGTGCTTGACCAGCTTGTCGAGCCCATAGGCAACGACGCTCTCCATCGGGAACAGCAGGCCGTCCATTGTGCCGCGCGACAGCGATTCATAGGCATCGGGTGCAGCCATGCGCACCGGCACCGCGCCGAGCGCGCGCAAGGTCAGGTCTTGCGCACCGCCGGTGGTACGCAGCTTCAGGCCACCCATGTCCTTGGTCGTCTCGACCTTTTGCTTGGCGGTCCACACCTGGTAGGGCGGCAGCACCACCTCGAACAGCAGCTTGATCTTGTTGGGCGCATATTCCTGCTTGGCCAACACGCCTTCGCGCGCGGTCTTCCAGTAGGCGAGCGTACCCTGGCAGGCGGTTTCGAACGCGCCTGGCAATTGCGCAACTTCCGATAGCGGCATCTTGTCGGAGACATAAGACGGCCCGATGTAGCCGATGTCGACCACGCCCGACTGGGTGAGCCGCAGCATGTCCGCGGCCTTGCCGATCTGCTGGTTCGGATAATAGGTGAAGGTCACCGCGCCATTGGTGCGCTTGGTGACGTCGTCCATCCACGGCTTGAGCATCAGGCGGACGAGATAGTGCCCCGCGGGGAAGGAGTCGGCGACCTTCAGCTCCAGCGCCTGCGCCTGTCGCGTCGAGACCGGCAGCGAGAGCGCGAGCGCTGCGGCAGCCCAGGGCAAAATCTTCTTCATCTCGTTCTCCTTGACGCATCCCCATGCCGGCGGCGGCAGCATCTCGCTGCCGACCACTTGGCCCCGCTCCAGTTCTTGCTTGAGATAAAAATACATATAGGTGAATTTATATGTCAAGCATATGAATAGTGCATGGGGCTATGCGCCGAGCCGAGAGTTCTTCGAATTGACACCGGAGATTTATGAATTCTAACTCCACGTATATGAATGCAATGAACGAGGCCCTATGGGACCGCTCGCCGGCTTCACTATTCTCGACCTGACTTCCGTGCTGATGGGCCCCTATGGCACCCAAGTGCTGGCGGACATGGGCGCTGAAATCATCAAGGTCGAGAGCCCCGAGGGCGACATCGTTCGCCAGATCGGTCCCGGCCGCACACCCGGCATGGGCGGGATGTTTCTCAACGCCAACCGCGGCAAGCGCAGCATCGTCCTCGACCTCAAGAAGAAGGAAGGGCGCGCCACACTGCTGCGACTGGCGAAGCGTGCCAACGCGCTGGTCTATAGTGTGCGCCCGCAGGCGATGACGCGGCTCGGCCTCGACTACGAGACGCTTCGCGAGATCAACCCTTCCCTCGTCTATGTCGGCGCGTTCGGCTACGGCCAGTCCGGCCCCTATGCCGCCAAGCCCGCCTATGACGATCTCATTCAGGGCGCGGCCACCATTCCGACACTTCTCGCGGCCGCCGGCGACGGCACGCCGCGTTACGTTCCCGTCACCATCGCCGACCGCATCGTCGGACTGATGATGGTCAATGCCATCATGGGCGGACTGATGCACCAGCAGCGCACCGGCATCGGCCAACGCATCGACGTGCCGATGTTCGAGTCCATGACGGAGTTCGTGCTGGTCGATCATCTGGGCGGACTGACCTACGATCCGCCGCTCGACCACGGCGGCTACGCCCGCCTGCTCTCGCGCTATCGAAAACCCTACAAGACCAGCGACGGCTATCTCTGCGTCCTCATCTACAACGACAAGCACTGGCGCAACTTCTTCGAGGCGATCGGGCAACCGCATTTCCTCGATCAGCCGCGTTTTGCCAACCACGCTGCGCGCACGAATCATATTGACGATATCTACGAGGAGATCGGCCACATCTTCGTCACGCGCACCACCGCGGAATGGCGCGAGCTGCTGGAGCGCGCCGACATTCCGGTGATGCCGATGCACACGCTGGAGACGATTTTGGACGATCCGCATCTCAATGCGATCGACTTCTTCCAGACTGTAGATCACCCCGTGGAAGGCCGCATCCGCCAGATGCGCGTGCCCTCGACCTGGAGCGTGACCCAGCCCGAGCCCGCCGGCCCCGCGCCGACACTCGGCCAGCACGGCCGCGACATCCTGGCCGAAGCCGGCTTCACGGCGGACGAGATCGAGCAGCTTGCAGAGCAGAAAGCCGTTCACCTGGCGGCGCCGCCATAAGCAGCGGGCGCCGGCAAAAATCGAGACACAGGGAGGAAACCACGATGGCCGGACTCTATTTCGAGGATTTTTCCGTGGGCCAGGAGTTCAGGCATCCCCTGAGCCGGACCGTCACGGAGATGGACAACACCATGTTCAGCCTGCTGACGCTCAACCCGCAGCCGCTGCACATCGACGCGCATTTTTCGGCCCAGACCGAGTTCGGCCAGCGCATTTTCAACAGCCTTTACACCCTCGGCATCATGATCGGCATGACGGTCTATGATACGACCATGGGCACCACCGTCGCCAATCTCGGCATGACCGACGTCACTTTTCCAAAGCCGGTCTTCCATGGCGACACTTTGCGGGCGACGACAAAGGTGCTTTCGTTGCGGGAATCCAAATCGCGCCCCAAGGCGGGCATCGTCGAGTTCGAGCACCACGCCTTGAACCAGAACGACGAGATCGTCGGTAAATGCCGCCGCATGGCGATGATGCACAAGAGGCCGGTCTGATGCGTTCGATGCTGTTCGTGCCGGGCGACTCCCTGCGAAAATTCGAGAAGGCCAGCGAAGGCAGCGCCGACGCGTTGATCATCGATCTCGAGGACTCTGTCGTCACCGACAAGAAGCCGGAAGCGCGCGGGTTGACGCTGGCAATGCTGAAGGGCCGCAGCAAGCCGCATCAACTCTATGTCCGCGTCAACGCGCTCGACACCGGCATGACGCTCGCCGACCTCGCCGCGGTGATGCCAGGCAAGCCCGACGGCATCGTGCTGCCGAAATCGCAAGGCGGCGACGACGTGCGCCAGGTCGCAACCTGGCTCGAAGCCTTGGAGGCTGCGGCCGGCATCGCGGTCGGCACGACGCGCATCGTCTGCGTCGCGACCGAAACCGCCGGCTCGATCTTCGGGCTGGGCAGCTACAAGGGCTGCTCCGCGCGCCTTGCCGGCTTGATGTGGGGCGCGGAAGATCTCTCCGCTTCGCTCGGCGCTACTGAAAAGGCGTCAGGTGGCGTGTTCCACAGCCCTTATCGTCTGGCACGCGATCTCTGTCTGATGGCGGCGGCGGCGGCCGAAGTCGCGCCGATCGACACCGTCTATACCGACATCGACAATCTGGCAGGACTCGAGCAGGAAACGCGCGCCGCGCGGCGCGACGGTTTTTCGGCGAAGGCGCTGATCCATCCAAAGCATGTCGACGTCGTCAACGCGGCGTTCGAGCCGACCGAGGCCGAGCGTAATTGGGCAGAGAAGGTGATCGCGGCATTCGCGAACAATCCGAACTCCGGTACTCTGCGTCTCGACGGCCAGATGATCGACAAGCCGCATCTTCGCGCCGCGAAGAAAATCCTCGGCCAGCCCTAGATCAGGATGCAAGCCTCACCATGATCGTTCGCCAAGCCGCAAACGTCCTGGAGATCATGGAGTTCTTCGCGCAAACGAGGAAGCCGGCGACGCTTGCCGAGATCGCCGATCATTTCGGCTGGCCGCGCTCGTCGACTTTCAACCTGCTCGCGACGCTGTCGGGGAAAGGCTATCTCTACGAACCGCGGCCGCGGGCCGGCTTCTACCCGACGCCGCGCTGGCTGGCGATGGCGCGGATGATCTCCGAGGTCGAGCCGCTGCCGCCGTGGACACATACGCTGATCGCCGACCTCTCGGCCGAGACCGGCGAGACCGCCTCCATCGTGGCGCCGGCCGGCGTGATGGCCGTGTTCATTGACGTCGTCGAGTCCCAGGCCGCGATCCGCTATTTCGCGACCATCGGCCACCGCGTGCCGATTCACGCCACCGCCAGCGGCCGCGCCCTGCTTCTGCAATATTCGCCGGAGGAGCGCGACTCCGTCTATCGCAAGATCGAATTCAAGCAGTACGGTCCGTCAACGCCGATCAGCATAGACGCGGTCGAGACCGAGCTGCGCAATTCGATCGCGCGCGGTTACTGCCAGAGCTTCGCCGACTATAGCCGCGACCTCGCGGGCGCCGCGATCCCGCTGCCGATCAGCGATCGCAGACTCTCGGTCGTCGTCGCCGGCCCTGAGTTCCGGATCGGGCCGAAGGTCGGGGAAGTCGCGGCGCTGATCGCACGGACCGTCGATCGGCTGCGGCCGAAGGCGGCGGCGTAAGCTGACCTCAGTCGAATCCTTGAACCGGCGGCGTCGTGGTCTGCGCGGGCACCACAGGAGCAGCTTGAACAGGCTGCACCGCAGGCGCGGCTTGAACCGGCGGATTGCTGGCAGCTCTCATCTGGCCATTGGCATCCATCGACTCGCGTGTGCGCGGCGGACCCCCGGTCGCCGCCGCGCGGTACGCCTCGCGACGCGGCGGTTGCCGATGTCTCGCCGAGCGTGAACCTCTCACGCCCCAGGACCGGGCGATTGCAGGTCCGGCGGTATAACCGACCACCGCGCCCGCGACGGCACCGATCGGACCCAGCACGACGGCGCCTGACACGGCTCCCAACGCCGCAGCACCAGCGCGCTCCTGCGCGGCGGCGCTTGCAGGCACGCTAGCCAGCATCACGACGGCAGTGATCAGAGCTTTGTTCATCGGAGCGCCTCCCTCACGGGAGTGACTCATACTTAAATATGGCTGCACGAGGTTTGTTCGTTGCCCAACACAGGGCAATCGCCGATGGAACTCCGGCAATTCAAAGGCCTCTGCCTTCAGATTGTGGTCCCAGCGGAGGCAGATCGGCAACTACGGCGCGACCTTGTCGCTGGTAAATCCGTTGCCGTCGAGCGCGCGGCGCACCGTGCCATCCGACTTGGCCTCATCCAGGAAATGCGCGGCCCAGGCCTTCGCCACCGCCTTGCCCTTGGGCACGACCACGACCACGCCGGTCGACTGGATCACCTCGTCCAGCACCTTCGTTCCCGGCAGCTTACGCGAGAGGTCTTCCAACGCCCCCATACCCATCGCGAGGGCATCCAGCTCCCCCTTGCCGATTAATTCGGCCGCCTGTTCCGGCTTCACGAACTTCGTCAGCTTCGCCTGCTTCAGCGACTTCTCGACCGTCCGCGACGTCGAGGTCCCCTCGATGCAACCGACCCGCATTCCCGCACGATCAACATCCGCAACGGCGCGGATGTCCGAACCGGCGCGAATGAGATAGCCGCTCATATAGGGCGACGTAAGCTGGGCCCTGATCCACGAACTGCTCGCGCTTGACGTCGGCCGGCATGAAGGAGAGATCCCAGACGTCCTTGCTGCTGGCGGCGGCGATCTCGTCGGAGCTCTGGTATTCGACCAGATGCAGAGGAACGTGCAACTTGTCGGCGGCAGCCTTGGCGAGTTCTACGGTGACGCCGCGCGGCTTTCCGTCTGCGGGATCACGCGTCGTCCAGAACGCCGACGCGGCGGGGCCGACGGCCACCGCCACGCGCAACGCTCCCGTCGGCGCGATGTCGCTCGCGCCTTCAGCATTCCCCGTTACAGCGCCGGTGACAGCGAAGGCCAACCCCAACATGACGACTACGGCATAACCCAACATATTGCACTCCCGACCCGGGCTGGATCAGTCAGGCGATCTTGATCGACATGTCCGGCAAGCCGTCGAGCTTGCACAGCAGCACGTCGCCCTTCACCACGGGGCCGACATTCTCCGGCGTGCCGGAATAGATGATGTCGCCGGCCTTGAGCTCGAACGCTTCCGATAGCTTTGCGATCTGCTCGGCGACACTCCAGATCATCTTGCTGAGATCCGAGCTCTGCTTCACCGTCCCGTTGATCGCCAGTGAAATGGCGCCCTTCTCGAAATGGCCGGTCTTGCTGGCCGGATGGATCGGGCCGATCACCGCAGCGTGGTCAAAGCTCTTGCCGATCTCCCAGGGCTTCTTCTCCGCGGCCATGCCGTTCTGGAGATCGCGCCGGGTCATGTCGAGGCCGAGCGCGTAGCCATAGACATGATCGAGCGCCTTCTCGGCCGGAATGTTGCTGCCGCCGGATTTCAGCGCAGCGACCAGCTCGACCTCGTGATGATAGTTCTTGGTCAGCGACGGATAGGGATGATCCGCGACCTCGCCGATCGCGACGTTCTGGATCGCGTCGGTCGGTTTCTGGAAGAAGAACGGCGGCTCGCGGCTCGGATCCGAACCCCGCTCGATCGCGTGCGCCGCATAGTTACGCCCGATGCAGTAGATGCGGCGGACCTGGAACACGCTGGTCTCGCCGACGATCGGGATGGTGACCATCGGCACCGGAAAGATCGGCCTTTGCCCGGCCTGCGCCGCAGCCGGCGCAACTTCCGCGATTGAAGCAGCACTTGCCACCGCGGCAATTGCGAGCAGCTCTCGTCGCGTTGCTGAGATCTCTTTCATGTTTTGTGCTCCCTTTTTATGTTCGTTGGGCGCATCATGCGCGCCGGCCCACCTGATAATCAATATTCAGTATGCCAGCAACACTGGACTGGCACGTCCTCTAATTGATGAGAACAGGTCGCGTGCGGCGGCGGGGCCTCACCCAGCCGTCCACACCGGCGGCCAGGTGGTGCGGCGCGAGCAGTTGGTCTGGATGACCGGCGAGCAATCCGCCGCCCACTAGGAGCGCCTCTATCGCGATTACGCCATTGATACGCTGGAGCGTGCAAACCTGCGCTGGCGCATCGGTCGGGAAGCCGCGGATCGCGTCCGCTCCTGCGGCTGCGCCCGCCCCCTTCAACAGCGTGCGCCGGCTCAGCTTTTTTGTCGATTTGTCGTTCGCCCCCGCCGGATTGGCAGCGGATGTCACTTCGTCCCGTCAAGCATGGCAACCCTCGTTGGCTACAATGACTGCTGCGCACCGATCGCCATTGACCGGCTGCGGATCTGATCAATTGCGGGCGAGGCTATGGGCGGGATGTTGCGAAGTAAAATTGGAAGTAAAAATTCGCCGCATAAAAGCGGTTAATGGCTCGCCTAGCATAAGAAGGCGTCAGGACGTGTATACAAGGCCGGCAATGGAGCGACACAGCCGCCTGCGCATCGCGCGCGTGATCGGCGCCGCATTGCTCGTCGCTGCGATAAGTCGCGCGGCAAGTGCAAGCGAGCCTGTGATCGCACCGTCGCGCATGACGGTGATCGACATCATCGACGCGCGCTTTCAATCCTACAATGTCGAGATGGTCGAGGTGACCGGCGGTCGCTTTTGGAGACCTTATGCGCAACATCAGATGCAGCGTGATGGCTACAGCGACAGGCCGCCAATCGATCTTGCCAACCGGCGTCTCCGCAAGCTCGCCGCCGCCTTGGCGCCGGCCTATCTGCGCGTGAGCGGCACCTGGGCGAATGCAACCTATTTCGCGGACGGCGACGACGCGCCGGCGGCACCGCCTGCCGGCTTCAACACCGTGCTCAGCCGCGCGCCATGGCGTGGCGTTATCGACTTCGCCCGCGCGGTTGATGCGCAGATTGTCACCTCCTTTGCGATCAGTCCGGGCAGCCGCGATGCGGATGGCGCGTGGAAGACCGATCAGGCGGAGCACCTGATCGACACGACGCGTTCGCTGGGCGGCCACATCGCGGCGGTGGAATTCATGAACGAACCAAACCTCGCCGCGACGAACGGCGCGCCGCCTCGATATGATGCGAAGGCTTATGGCCGCGACTTCAGGATTTTTCGCGAATGGATGCAACGGGCGGCGCCTGAGACGCTGATCGTCGGTCCGGGTTCAATCGGCGATGCGCCGTCGCCATCCGGGTCCGGAATCGCCACGCGCGACCTGCTCGCCGCATCTGGCCCCGGTCTCGATCGCTTCTCCTATCATCACTACAACACGCTCTCGCCGCGCTGCGGCGGCAGTGACGATCCGGCGCAGGCGCTTTCGGAGCAATGGCTGGCGCGCACCGACGCGAGTCTCGCGATCTACAGCGCGCTGCGCGACATATTCGAGCCGGGCAAACCGATCTGGCTGACGGAGACCGCGGATGCAGCCTGCGGAGGCAATCGCTGGGACAAGACTTTTCGCGACGCATTCCGCTATCTCGACCAGCTCGGACGGCTGGCAAGAGCTGGCGTCCAGGTCGTGATGCACAACACGCTGGCCGCCAGCGACTACGGCCTGCTCGACGAAGGGACGTTCCGTCCGCGGCCGAACTACTGGGCTGCGCTGCTCTGGCACCGGCTGATGGGAACGGTCGTACTCGACACGAGCTCCGTCGCCGCGCCAGATCTCCATCTCTATGCGCATTGCCACCCGGCCATGCGGGGCGCGGTGTCCGTGCTCGCGATCAACGCGTCGCGGCATGCATCATCCACCCTGACGCTGTCACATCCCGCCGAGCGTTACACGTTGCATGCGAAGCGGCTGCAAGACGCGACCGTGCAGCTGAACGGCAAGTCGCTCGCGCTGAATGCCGATGACGAGCTACCCCGGCTTGAGCCGCGCGCAGCATCGGCGGGCACGATCCGGCTTGCGCCAGCGACCATCACCTTCCTGGTATTTCCAGCAGTCGCGAATCCTGCCTGCCGTTAGCCGCCCTCAGGATCTCAGCGAGCTCCGCGCGGTCTCCGGCGCCATCAGCGTTGCGATGATCGTGATGATCGAGAGCCCGATGATGTAGACTGACACCGCCCAGTACGAGCCGGCCCATGCGAGCAGTGCCGTCGCAATCAGCGGCGAGAAGCCGCCACTGAGCGCGGCCGCGACGTTGGCCCCCAGCGACGCACCGCTGTAGCGCACCTGGGTGCGGAACAGCTCCGGCATGAAGGCGGCCTTCGGCCCGAACAGCAGCGCATGCGTCAGGGTCATCGTGACGACGAGCGCGAGCGTGATCAGCGCCGGCTCCCTGGTGTCGAGGAACCAGAACAACGGAAACGCCAGCGCCACCGTGAACGCGCCGCCGGCGAGATACAGTGCCTTGCGGCCGAAGATGTCGGACAACCAGCCGGCGAGCGGCAGCGTCGCGAGCTCGACCAGCGCGGCATAGACCACCGCATCCAGGATCACCTGCCGCGGCAGGCCGAGCTGCGTCGTGGCATAGACCACGGTGAAGACGGTGAGGAGATAAGCGAGCCCGACTTCAGAGACGGTGATGCCGATCGCGAGCAGGAAACTACGCCAGTCGCGGCGCAGGACTTCCATCACCGGCTGTGCCAGCACCTCCTTGCGCTCGACCACCTCCTTGAAGTGCGGCGTCTCCGCGAGTTTCAGCCGCACGATGAAGCCGACCCCGACGAGCAGGATGCTGATCAGGAACGGCACGCGCCAGCCCCAACTGAGGAAATCGGCTTCGGGCAGTTTCGTCATCAGACCAAAAATGCCGGTGGAGGCGGCGACGCCGACGGGAAAACCGATCTGCACCAGACTGCCATAGAAACCGCGGCGATTGCCGGCGTGCTCGGCCACCATGACCACCGCGCCGCTCCACTCGCCACCGAGCCCGATGCCCTGGATGAAGCGCAAGATGACGAGGAAGATCGGCGCCCAGACGCCGATCTGGCTGTAGGTCGGCAGGCAGCCGATCAGGAACGTGCCGAGCCCCATCGCGATCATGGTCGCGACCAACATCTTCTTGCGGCCGAGCCGGTCGCCATAATGCCCGATGATCGCGCCGCCGATCGGCCGCGCCACAAAGCCGACCGCATAGGTCGAGAACGCCGCCAGCGTGCCGACGAAGGGATCGAAGCTCGGGAAGAACAACTTGTTGAACACGAGGGCGGCGGCCGTGCCGTAGATCAGGAAGTCGTACCACTCGATCGCGGTGCCGAGCGCGCTCGCCCACACCACATGCGCCGTCGTCGATTTCTCCGCCGCCGCGGAGACCCCCGATGCTGCCGTCATGCCATGCGCCCCAAAATTCCCGGGCGGCATCATGGCCAATCATAATGGCGGTTGCAACCTGCGGGCGTGTTGGCTTGCCCGGGGATTACGGTGCGAAATTTTGCGCGTCGCTGCTTCAACACCCGTCATTGCGAGGAGCCCTTGCGACGAAGCAATGCAGAGTGCCCCCGCGGAAGGATTCTGGATTGCTTCGCTCCGCTCGCAATGACGGGTGTGGGAGCAGTTGCGCGCTCACTTTGGCGGCGCCGTCCGCGGGACAGCGGAACCCACCCCAGGACCGCTATTCGTCATTGACAAATTGGTTCGTCATTATCTAATTAACTCCAGAACAACCAGCCGCGCCAAGCGGCCCATAAAAGAGAGGGAATGACGATGAGAGGGTTTTTGGCCTGCGCCATGCTCGCGGCCATGTCTTCGGCTGCCATGACCACCGTCGCGACCGCGCAAGTCTCCGACGACGCGGTGCGGATCGGCGTGCTCACGGATCTATCGAGCTGGGGCCGCGACAACAGCGGGCCTGGCTCGGTCGAAGCCGCGAAGATGGCGGTGGAGGAATTCGGGCCCACCGTGCTCGGCAAGCCGATCGAGATCATCAGCGCCGACCATCAGATGAAGACCGACGTCGGCGTGCAGATCGTGCGCGGCTGGTTCGACAACGGCAAGGTCGATGCCGTCGTCGACATCCCCAATTCCGGCATCGCGATCGCCGTGCACAACATGGTGCGCGAGCGCAACAAGATCGCGCTGCTCTCCGGCCCCGGCGCGAGCTCGCTGACCGACGAGCTGTGCAGCCCGAACACCGTGCACTTCACCTATGACACCTATGCGCTGTCCAAGGTGACGGCCTCCGCGGTGATCAAGGAAGGCGGAAAATCCTGGTACTTCATCACCGCGGACTACGCCTTTGGCCAACAGCTCGAGAAGGACGCCACGCGCTTCATCAACGAGATGGGCGGCAAGGTTTTGGGCGGCGTGAAGCACCCGACCAACACGGCGGACTTCTCCTCCTTCGCGCTGCAGGCGCAAAGCTCGAAGGCCGATGTGGTGGCCTTCGCCAATGCCGGCCAGGACACCGACAACGCCATCAAGCAGTCCGGCGAGTTCGGCCTGGTCCAGGGCGGCCAGAAGCTGGTCGGCCTCTTGATGTTCGACACCGACGTGCATGCGATCGGCCTCAAATCCGCGCAGGGCACCTACATGACCACGGCGTCGTATTGGAACATGGACGAGGCGACCCGCGCATGGTCGCGGAAATTCTACGAGCGCACCAAGGTGATGCCGACCATGATCCAGACCGGCGTCTACGGCTCGGTGTTGCATTATCTCAAGGCCATCAAGGCTGCCGGCACCGATGACCCCGCAAAGGCGATGGCCAAGATGCGCGAACTGCCAATCGAGGATACATTCGTTCATGGCGGACGCTTGCGCGAGGACGGCCGCGTCATTCGCGACATGTATCTCGCCAAGGTGAAAACACCCGAGCAGTCCAAGGAACCGTGGGATTACCTGGAGATCATCAAGACGGTGAAGGGCGAGGACGCCTTCCGCCCGGTCTCCGAATCCAAATGTCCGCTGCTCAAGAAGTGAGGCCCGCATGACCGGCAACGAGCGCAACGCAATTGAGACTTACGAGTGCGATGTGCTCGTGGCCGGATCTGGCGCATCCGGGATGTCGGCCGCGATCACCGCGCGCTGTCGCGGCCTCGACGTCCTGATCGTCGAGAAGGAGCCACGCTTCGGCGGCACCACCGCCCGCTCCGGCGGTTGGTTGTGGATTCCCGGCACGTCGCTGGCGAAGGCTTACGGCATCGAGGAGACGCCGGAGCAGGCCCGCACCTATCTGCGGCACGAAGCCGGCAACAATTATGACGCCGCGCGCGTCGATGCATTCCTGAGCGCCGGGCCCGAGGCGGTCGGTTTCTTCACCAGCAAGACCGCACTCCGCTTCGACATGCCGCTGGTATTCCCGGACTACCACGCCGAGGCGCCCGGAGGCACCCAGGGTGGCCGTTCGATGGTGGCGCGCCCGTTCGACGGCCGCGAGCTCGGCGACCAGATCAAGACCCTCGGCATGCCCCTGCCGGAGCTGACCGTATTCGGCATGATGCTCGGATCCGGCAAGGACATCGTCCATTTCATGCGCGCGACGAAGTCGCTGACCTCGGCCGTCTATGTCGCAAAGCGCCTGTCGCGCCATTTGATGGACGTGCTGCGCTACGGCCGCGGCATGACCCTGACCAACGGCAATGCGCTCGCCGGGCGCCTGGCAAAATCCGCGCAAGACCTAAAGATTCCGATGTGGCTGTCCTCGCCAGTGCGTGAGCTGACGGTCGAGAACGGCACTGTCACCGGCGCCATTGTCGCCCGCGAGGGACGCGACGTCCGCATTCGTGCCAGACAAGGCGTCGTGCTCGCCTGCGGCGGTTTCCCGCACGATGTGGAACGGCGCAAGAAGATGTTTCCGCACGCGCCGACCGGCAACGAGCATTTTTCGCCGGGACCGACCGGCAACACCGGCGACGGCCTGCGCCTTGCGGAAAGCGCCGGCGGGCATGTCGAGGACCGCCTGCCGAACGCGGCAGCCTGGGTCCCGGTCTCGGTCACCAAGCGCAAGGACGGTTCAAACGGCGTGATGCCGCATTTCATCGACCGCGCAAAACCCGGCGTGATCGCGGTGATGCGCGACGGCAAGCGCTTTGCCAACGAGGGCAATTCCTATCACGACTTCGTCCAGGCCATGGTCAAGGCGGCGAAGCCCGGCGAGGAGATCGCGGCGTACCTCGTCTGCGATCACCCGACCCTGCGCAAATACGGCCTCGGCTGCGTGCCGCCGTTCCCGATGCCAACAGGACATCACCTCAACACGGGTTATCTCTTGCGCGGCGAGACGCTGGAGGCGCTTGCGGCAAAAGCGGGTATTGATGCCACCGCGTTCACCGAGACCGTCAAGCAGTTCAATGCGACCGCACCACTAGGTCATGACGCGGCCTTCGGCAAGGGATCAAAGGCCTATAACCGCTACCAGGGCGATGCGCTGCACGGCCCGAACCCCTGCGTCGCGCCGATCGAGAACGGCCCGTTCTACGCGATCAAGATGGTGGTCGGCGATCTCGGCACCTATGCCGGCATCGTCACTGACGAGAACGCGCGAGCGCTCGATGCGGAGGGACGGGTGATTCCCGGGCTCTATGCCGCTGGCAACGACATGGCGAGCATCATGGGCGGCAATTATCCCGGTGCCGGCATTACGCTTGGGCCGGCGCTGACCTTCGGCTACATTGCCGGCCGTCATCTCGCCGACCGCGCCACCAAGCGCGACGCGGCGTAAGCCACACGCCAGGAGGCGCATGAAGAGAGAAAGCCGCGGCATCCAGTCGATCGAGGTCGGCGGAGAATTGCTCCGCGCGCTGGCGAGATGCGGTGAGCCGATGATGCTGCGCGATCTCGCGCGCGAGGCCGGTATGACGCCGGCCAAGGCGCATCCTTATCTGGCCAGCTTCTCCCGCATCGGGCTGATCGAGCAGGACGAGACCACTGGCCGCTACGAGATCGGCGCACTGGCGCTGGAGCTCGGCCTGATCAGCCTGCGCCGCCTGTCCGGCGTACGCATCGCGAGGCCGAAGATCGCGGCGCTCGCAAGTCATATTGGGCACGCGGTCTCGCTGGCGGTCTGGGGCACGCACGGCCCGACCGTGGTGCAGCTCGAAGAGCCTGGCCAGCCCGTGCACATCGTGATGCGGGCCGGCTCGGTGATGGCGCTGCTGGAGACCGCTACAGGGCGGGCCTTTGCGGCCTTCCTGCCGGAGAAGACAATCAACGCCGCACTCGAAAGCGGCCTCGATCGCCACGGCGTCGGATATAATCCGAAGCGCGCGGTGAAAGGCGCGAAGGTCACTGAGATGCTCACAGAGGTCCGCAAGCACGGCCTCGCCCGCGCGCTCGGCGATCCCCTGCCCGGCGTCAACGCATTCTCCGCGCCCGTATTCGATCATTCCGGCCACGTCGCCCTGGTCATCACTGCAATGGGACCGGAAGGCACTTTTGATGCGCGCTGGGACAGCCCGACCGCCCATGCCTTGCGCGACTGTGCCGGCAGCATTTCGAAACGGCTGGGCCACGGGATGACGGTTGCGGCGGAGTGATCTACTTCACCGGCACCGTATAGTTCAGGATCAGCCGGCCGCCGTCTGGGTAGATGGTCTGCCCAGTGATGTAGGACGCATCGTCGCTCGCCAGGAACGCCACGACGGAAGCCACCTCGCCCGGCTCGCCGCCGCGGCCCGCCGGCGTGCGCGACAGCACGGTCTTGCGGGCATCTTCGGATGTGTAGATGGCGGACGCCACCATGTCGGTCAGAATCGTACCCGGTCCGACCGCGACGACGCGGATGTTGTGCGGGGCAAGCGCGACGGCGGCGACACTCGTTAGCTGCTTCATGCCGCCCTTGGAGATGGCGTAGGTCGCGAGCGTCGGGATCGCCAGCAGTGCGTTGACCGAAGACATGTTGATGATCACCCCGCCGCCGCCTTGCGCGATCATCTGCTTGGCCGCCGCCTGGACCCCGAAGAACGCCCCCTTCAAGTTGATGGCGATGACGTCGTCGAAATCCTGTTCGGATATCTCCAGAATGTCCTGGTTGCGGGCAACGCCGGCGTTGTTGACCATGACGTCCAGCCGGCCGAACTCCTTCACGGCGGTGGCCACGAGCTTGTCGACGTCAGCGCGCCTGGCAACGTTGCCGACGATGGTGCGCAAGGCGTCCGGCCGCCCCAGTTCGGCAGCCGTCGCGGCAAGGCCATCGGCATCGACATCCGAGATGACGATTTTGACGCCGTCGTCCAGGAATCGTTTCGCGCAAGCCTTGCCGATGCCGCGCGCCGCGCCGGTGATGGCGGCGACCTTGCCGGTTAGTTTCATGGTCTCACTCCAGAATAGCTGCTTGAGGCAAGCTGTTGCCGGGTGAGACCCGGCTTACGCAGCCGCGAAACCCAGATGAGCACGGAACCGGTTCTTGATAAAGACGGCATCGCGCGAGGGCAGCGATCGTGGCGGATTTTCGGCCAGAACCTTGATGACAAAAAGCCGCGGACCATCAGCCGGCTCGGCGATCTGCCGCGTGAGACGCTCCACTTCCTCGAGCGTCCGCACCGTCCCGGTCGCAACAAAGCCGCAGGCCGTAGCGATGGCGGTGAGATCGACCCCGCGCCCGGTGTGGCTCGCCTGCATTCCGGTCTCGCCAAAATGCTGGTTGTCGATCACGACGATGTCGAGATTGCGCGGGCGCGCGACGCCGATGGTGGCGAGACCGCCGAGGCCCATGAGCTGCTCGCCATCGCCAGTGAGGGCCAGCACGCGCATTGCCGGCTGGGCCTGAGCGAGGCCAAGCCCGATCAGCGCGGCGCCGCCCATGGCGCCCCAGAGATAAAAATTGCCGTTGTGGTCGCCGACCGAATGAAGGTCGTAGGTCGGCGAGCCCAGGCCGGAGACGACCAGCGTGTCCTTGCGATTCTTCAGGAGTGCGGCCACGGCGGCACGGCGGTCGAGTTGAGCTTGCATTGGCATCACCACTTCTTCTTGCCGATCAGACGTTGCCCGATCAGGACTGCGACCTGCTGATCGGATTGGTAGGCGAGCGCTGCGGCCGATTCGACCGTCTCGACCAGATCCTCCGGCGTCTCCGAACGCATCACCTTCAGGCCGATCGCCTCCAGCGAGGGCTGCGTCGCCCGGCTCATTGGCACCTGCCAGGGATTGAACTCGGCCCATTCGCCGCGCATCGTCACCAGCATCAGCAGTGGAAAGCGTCCGATCGCCGACAACGACAGCATGTTGATGCAATTGCCGACCCCGCTCGACTGCATCAGCAGCACGCTGCGCTGCCCGCCGAGCCAGGCGCCCGCGGCAATGGCGATGCCCTCTTCCTCCGTCGTCAGCACGTTGGTGGTGACGTCGCAGTCGGCTGAGAACAGGCGGATGAGCTGGCTGTGGCCGGCATCGGGCACATAGGACATCTGCCGCACGTCGGCGGCTTTCAGGATGCGGTAGAGCTCGGACGGCCAGTCATCGCCGGCGCGCGTTTCGAGATTGGTCTGAGGGCTGTGCACCGCGTGTCTCCTTGAATTTCGGAAGCATGCTAGCGATGTTCTGATAGGGAGGCTCAGACCGTCTGGCACAACCAGATATCGAGGGATTGTATAGCTGCAGCAAAAGCGGGATGATCTGCGCTTAGCCTTCCTTGATCGCGGAGGTGATACGGTCGATAGGCAGCTTCTCGACCTCTAGCCAAACCGGCGCGGCCGCAGTCCGGCATGAAACCACGTAATCATGGAATAGATATCATAGACGGGCAGTCCGACCTCGGCCTGAAGCGCGGCCGCGTAGGGCGGCATGTTGGTGCATTCGAGCACGATGGCGCCGACATCCGGATTCTTGGCGACCAGCTCCCTACCGGCCTCGACCACGTCGCGCTCCGCCTGCGCGATGTCCATGTCGTCCTTCTCGGCCTTGATCAGAACGCGGAAGAATTCCTTGCCGTGCTCGGTCCCCACCAGCGGCGTGTCGAGCGGCACGCCGGCGCCTTCGAGATGGGCCGGCGTCAAGGTCGAGCCGGAGACCGTGACGAGACCGACGCGCTTGCCCGGCGGCAAGGTCGCCTGCACCCACGGCACCTGCATCAGTGACGAGGTCGCGACGGGAACGCCGGCCGCGGCTGCGATCTCCTTCTGGAACAGCGAGAGGAAGCCGCAATTGGTGGTGATGGCTTCGGCCCCGAGCCGCACCAGATCCTTCGCCGCATCGATGAAATCAGGCAGCAAACCGGCGGCGCCTTTCAGCACCACCTTCTCCGGCGAAGCGCCGCTCACCACGCGATAGAGCACGGGGAAAGGCCAGGTGGTGCCGTTGCCCATGTCGCCGGGAATGCGAGGAAAGCGTGCCTCCAGCATCAAGATGCCGAGCGGCGCGCCGTAGATGGCCTTGCCGCCACGGGTGATACGGGAGGACGAGTTGGCTGAAGTGGTCATGGTGCGATCTCAGAGAAAACGATCAGGTGCGAACGGTGCGAGCGGAATCTCCGGCGGCTTGCCGCTCAGAAGCTGGGCGACGAGACGGCCGGTGCGGGCCGAACCGACCAGGCCGATATGGCCGTGGCCGAAGGCATAGACGATGTCGCGCGAGGCGCGCGCGTAGCCGATGCAGGGACGTCCGTCCGGCATGCTCGGCCGATGGCCAAACCAGGTCTTGATACGGGAAGACGGAATGTCCGTCGGCAGTTTCGGGAACATGCCGAGGAGGTTGTCGCGCAGGATCTCGGCGCGCTTCCAGTTCGGTTCGGCCTCGAGGCCGGCGATCTCGACCGTGCCGGCGGCGCGCAAACCCTTGTCGGTCCAGTTCACTACCATCTTCGCATCCGATGCCATCATCGAGCTGCGCGGGCCCGATTCCGGATTCTCGATCATGACGTGATAGCCGCGCTCGGTCTCCAGCGGCAGCGGATCACCAATGGATGCGGTGAGCCGCTTCGAATGCGCGCCGGCGGCAATCACCGCGGCATCGCAGGGAATCTCGCCGGTCTCGGTGATCACTGCAACGAGCTTGTTGCCGGAAAGCTTGAGCCCCGTCGCCTTGGCCCGCACAAGCTGCGCGCCACTTGCCAGCGCATGTTGCGCGAGGGCTGCGACATAGGCACCGGGATCGCGGCAGCGCCCGGCCTCTTCCACCACCACGCCGAAGGTGTAGCGCGGATGCAGATCCGGCTCGCGCTGACGAATCTCGTCGGCGTTAAGCTCCATCCATTCGACGCCGACTTTTCCGCGCAGGCGCCAGCCGAGATCGTTGTCGAAGTTCCCGCGTGACGGAAACACATGCATCACGCCGTTGCGTTCGACCAGCTCAGGAACGCCCGCCTCCTCCGCGAGCTTCCTGTGCAACAGCGGCGCGTCCTTCAGGAGGTCGCGTAGCGCAAAGGCCGTCTTCTCGACGCGTGCCTCGGTCCAGCCCGAGAGCAGATATCTAATCAGCCAAGGCAACGCCTTCGGCAAGTAAGACCAGCGGATCGCGAGCGGCCCGAGCGGGTCCATCAGATAGAACGGCACCTTCTTCCAGACGCCGGGCTCGGCCGGCGGGATCACCGAATGCGAGGAGAGCCAGCCGGCGTTGCCATAGCTCGCCGCCTGTTCGCCACCGGGCGCGCCTGCGTCGATCAGCGTGACGCGATGTCCCTCGCGCAGCGCTTCGATGGCGCTGATCACGCCGACCGCGCCGGCACCGATGATGGCGACGTGGCGGCCCTTGGACATGGCTTAAGCCTTCACCGCAGGGGCAAAGTCCTTGCCGACCGACATCGCGCGCGGATCGATGATGCAGTGGAGGATCGACGGCTTGCCCGAGGCGAGCGCACGCTCGAAGGCCGGCGCGAACTCTTCGGTACGCTCGACGCGCTCGCCATGGCCGCCGAACGCTTTTGCGTACATCGCAAAATCCGGGTTCTTCAGCTGGGTGCCGACTATGCGGCCGGGATAGTCGCGCTCCTGGTGCATGCGGATGGTGCCGTATTGCGAATTGTCGACGACGATGACGACGAGCGGCGCGTCGTATTGCACGGCGGTCGCGAACTCCTGGCCGTTCATCAGGAAGCAGCCGTCGCCCGCGAAGGCGATCACGGTGCGATCTGGATATTGCCGCTTGGCGAGCACCGCCGCCGGCACCCCATAGCCCATCGAGCCTGAGGTCGGCGCAAGCTGGGCCGCAAAGCTGTGGAAGCGGTGATGGCGGTGGATCCAGCCAGCATAGTTGCCGGCGCCGTTGCAGACGATCGCGTCCTTCGGCAGTCGGTCGCGTAGCCAGGTCATGACCTGGCCGTACTGGAACGTGCCGGGCAGCTCGCGCGCTTTGTCGGTCCAGGCCAGATAATCGGCATGCGCCTTGGCCGCTTCACCCTTCCATGCGAGCGCCCCGGCGGGCTTTAGCGTCTCGACCGCTTCGGCGAACGCGGCGGGCGTCGCCTGGATCGCCAGCTCCGGCTGATAGACGCGGCCGAGCTCTTCCGAGCCCGGATGCACGTGGATCAGCTTCTGTTGCGGGGTCGGAATATCGAACAGTGTGTAGGACGAGGACGGCATTTCCGACATGCGGCCGCCGATGAGCAGAATGACATCGGCGCCGTCGATGCGCGCCTTCAGCCCCGGGCTCGGCCCAATGCCAAGGTCGCCGGCATAGTGCGAATGGTCCGCGTCGATCAGCGACGCTCGGCGGAACGAGGTCGCGACCGGCAAGTCGAACCGCTCGGCAAACCGCGCGATGCTCTTGGTCGCCTCGTCTGTCCAGCGCGAACCGCCGAGAATGACGAGCGGCGCCTTGGCGCTGGCAAGCATGGCGCCAACGCGCTCGATATCAGAAGGCGCGGGCCAGCTCACCGCCGGCTCGATACGCATCGCGTCCGCAACGGCCGCGGTCTCGGTCAGCATGTTCTCGGGCAGCGAGATAACGACGGGACCGGGACGGCCCTGCATGGCGACGCGGAAGGCGCGCGCGACCAGCTCCGGAATGCGGTCGGGACGATCGATCTCGACCGCCCATTTTGCCATGGTGCCGAACACAGCCTTGTAGTCGAGCTCCTGGAACGCCTCGCGCTCGCGCATGCCGGTGTCGACCTGGCCGACGAACAGGATCATCGGCGTCGAATCCTGCATCGCGATATGGACGCCGTGGCTGGCGTTGGTGGCGCCGGGGCCGCGGGTGACGAAGCAGATTCCGGGGCGGCCCGTGAGCTTGCCGTAGGCCTCCGCCATCATCGCGGCGCCGCCCTCGGCGCGGCAGATCATGACGTCGATCGGGCTGTCATGCAGCGCATCGAGCGCCGCGAGGTAGCTCTCGCCCGGCACGCAGGTGACGCGCTCGACGCCTTGCGCGACCAGCTGATCGATCAGGATCTGGCCCCCGGTGCGGGTGTTGCGAATGGTCATGACGGCTCCCTCGAGGCTTTGGCGATGCGCTTCATGGCTTCGCGAAAATCTTGTTCAGAGCTGGCGTAGGACAGGCCGGCAGGGCGCGCAAGATCGAATGGCTTTTCGCACCCTGCGCAGGCGTCATGCCCGCCCCTGGTCTTTGCACATCCGCCCATTCGCGAGGACGCGGCGGCCATGATCGAGCGCCGCGCCAATGATCGGCCGGCTCGATCCGAAGCTCGGCGCAGCTGCCTGCTATTGATGCTCGATCGCGCGGATCGCGCCGCGGAGCTCGGCGAGGCCGCGGAGGCGGCCGATCGCGGTGTAGCCGGGATTGGTGCGCTTGGTGGCCGCGAGATCGTCGAGCATGCGGTGGCCGTGGTCAGGCCGGAACACGATTCTCTTGTCGGGCGAACGCCGCGCGTTCTCCTTCAGGAGCGCCTTCAGCACCGCGATCATGTCGACATCGCCGTCGAGGTGATCGGACTCGTAGAACGACAGGCCATCGGCCTCGCGCTTGGTCGCGCGCAGATGTGCAAATGCGACGCGCGGGCCGAAGCGCTCGGCCATTGCGGGGAGGTTGTTCTCGGCGCGCACGCCGAGCGAACCCGTGCACAGGCAGATGCCGTTGGCCTTGGACGGAACGGCATCGAACAGCGCCTGATAGTCATCGGCGGACGAGGCAATGCGCGGCAGGCCGAACAGCGGGCGCGGCGGATCGTCGGGATGCAGTGTCAACGAGACCCCGAGCTGCTCGGCGACGGGCGTGACGCGGCCCAAAAATTCGGCAAGATGTTGCCGCAGGATTTTCGGCGTGATGTCGCGATATGTTTCGAGTCGATCGCGGAATTGCGGGATCGTCATCGGCTCGGTGGTCGACCCCGGCAACGCGCTGGCGATCACCATGACGAGATAGTCGATGTCGGCCTGGCTCATCTGGTCGAACAGCTTTTTCGCGCGGGCCTGCTGCTCGGGTGAGTATTCCTGAAACGCCGCGGGACGCTTGAGGATGTGCAGCTCGAACGCGGCAAAGCGGTCCTGGTCAAAGCGCATGGCCTGGGCGCCGTTCGGCAGCTCCCATTCGAGATCGGTGCGGCACCAGTCGACCACCGGCATGAAATTGTAGCAGATGATCTTGATACCGGCGGCGGCTACCGCCTCCAGGCTCGCGATCCACGTCTCGATCGAGTGCGTCGCCTTGGCGCCAAGACGCTTGACGTCGTCGGGGATTGGAATCGATTCCACCACCGACCAGCTCAGTTGCGAGCGGCTCGGCTGGCCGCGCTCGATGAAGTTCTTGCGCTCCTCGACCGCCTTGAGTGTCCAGGCCTCGCCGATCGGCACCTGATGCAGCGCCGAGACGATATCGGTCGCGCCGGCCTGCCTGACGTCATCCAGCGAGACGGGATCATCGGGCCCGTACCAGCGCCATCCCTCTAGCATCATGCCCTTTTCTCCGATCAATTCGCGGTCAGTACGACCTTGACGCTCTGCGAGCGGTCGAGCGCCAGCCGCAGCGCCTCCGGCGCGGTAGATAGCGGCCGCTCGGCGGTGACCAGTGACAGCACGTCGACGCTGCCGGCAGAAATCAGTTCCACCGCGGTCATGAACTCGAGCCCGAAGCGGAACGAGCCGCGCAGGTCGATCTCCTTCGCCATCACCGCATTGGCCGGCGCTGGAATCTGGCCGCCCGGAAGGTTGCCGATCTGCACGACAATGCCGCCGCGCCTGACGATGCCGATCGCGCTGGCGAGGCCAGCAGCCGTGCCCGAGACCTCGAAGGCGACATCGTAGAGACGCGACGCGGCTTGTGCCTTCAGGCCTTCCTCACCGCCCGCGACGTTTTCGACGTGAGAGGCGCCGAGGCGGCTTGCAAAGGCGAGCGGCGCCGGCGCGATGTCGGCAACCGTGATATCGGTCATGCCGGCGCGGCGCGCGGCGAGCATGGTCAGAAGCCCGATCGGGCCGGCACCGAAGATGATGCCGCGCTTGCCTTCGATGTTGCCGGCACGCGCGACCGCGTGCAGGCAGACCGCGAGCGGCTCGGCCAGCGCCGCGGCCTGATAGGACACGTGATCGGGGATCTTCACGCATTGCGCCGGGATCGCATCGAAGTAATCGGCAAAACCGCCCTGCATGTGCGGCGTCTTCGAGGCCGAGCCCATGAAGTAGATATTTTCGCAAAGGTTCTGCCGGCCTTCGCGGCAAGCGACGCAATGGCCGCACCAGCGCGACGGGTTGATGGCGACGCGGTCGCCGGCCTTCAGGTTCGCCGCGGCGCCCGAGATCTCCACGACCTCGCCGGAGATCTCGTGGCCGAGCACCAGCGGCGACTTCACCACGAAATCGCCGGTCCGGGCATGACGGAAATAATGCATGTCCGAGCCACAGATGCCGCCGGCGCCGAAGCGGATGCGCACCATGCCATCAGCGAGCTTGTCGAGCGGATGCTCGATCATGCGCAGATCTTCGGGACCGAACAGGGTTGCGGCGAGAGAAGTGGATGTCATTTGGAAAGTCCCATGTATTTCGGCAGCCAGAGGGTCAATTCAGGAATGTAGGTGATTGCGATCAGCGCAACCATCAGCGGCACCAGCCATGGCAGGATCGCAATCGTCGTGCGCTCGACCGAGAGCTTTGCCACGCGGGCGAGCACGAAGAGGACCATGCCGAGCGGCGGATGCAGCAGGCCGATCATCAGGTTCAACGTCATGATCAGACCGAAATGGATCGGGTCGATGCCGAGCTTGAGCACGATCGGCAGCAGGATCGGCACCAAAATGGTGATCGCTGCCGTGGTGTCGATGAAGCAACCGACGAACAGGATCAGGACGTTGGCGAGTGCCAGGAACACCCATTTGTTGTGGGTAATGCTGAGCATCCAGTCCGACAGCATCTGGGCCGCCTGCGACACCGTGAGTAACCAGGCGAAGATCGAGGCTGCCGTGACGATGAACAGCACCGACGCCGTGGTCTCGATGGTGTCGAAGGTCGCTTTCGCGACCGTCTTCATCGTCATGGTGCGGTAGCGCACCAGGCCGAGAAACAGCGACCAGATCACGGCGGCGACCGCGGCTTCCGTCGGCGTGAACCAGCCGAGCGTCATGCCACCGATCAGGATCACCGGCGCCATCAGCGCCATCACCGCCGAGAAGTCGAAGTACCAGTCGATCGCGAGCAGCACGACCAGGCCAAGCCCAACCGCCCAATTGGTGGAGAGACCGGCGACTGTCAGCAGCCAGACAGCCATCGGAAAGCTCAGTACGACGACGATCTCGAGCCCCGCCGATCCCAATTGCGGCCAGGAGAACGGCGTATCGCTGCCCCATTTGTTCTTGTGCGCGAAATAGGTGACGGTGGCCATCATCAGCAGCGTCAGGACGACGCCTGGAATGACGCCTCCCAGAAACAGCGCGCCGATCGAGACATTCGCCATCATGCCGTAGATCACGAACGGCAGCGACGGCGGGATGATGGGCCCGAGCGTCGCCGAGGCCGCGGTGACGCCGACGGAGAATTCCGTGGAATAGCCGTGGTCCTTCATCGCCTTGATCTCGATGGTGCCGAGGCCGGCGGCATCCGCGATCGCGGTGCCGGACATGCCGGAGAAGATCACCGAGCCGATGATGTTGACGTGGCCGAGACCGCCGCGCATCCAGCCGACCAGCGCGACGGCGAACTTGTAGATGCGCCCGGTGACGCCGGCGATGTTCATGAGATTGCCGGCCAGGATAAAGAACGGCACGGCCAGCAGCGGAAAGCTCTCGACGCCGGCGATCATGCGCTGCGCCAGCGTGACGTCGGGCGTCACGCCGCTGACCAGGATGTAGAGCAGCGACGACGCGGCCATGGCGATCGCCACGGGAACGCCGAGCAGCATCAGGATGAGAAAGCCTCCAAGCAACAGCAACATGGAACTACCCTTCAAAACCGTCGTAGGCGCCGGGACGTTCGAGGATCGAATAGCCCTGTCGCAGATGCTGCACTGCGACCTGCAACGACCGCACGAACATCAGCACGAAGCCGAGCAGCACCGCGTAGTAGACGTAGTCCTTGGGAAAATTGATCGTGGTCATGGACTCGTCGCCGATGATCTGGATGTAGACCCAGACCAGCTTGATGGCGTAGCCGAAGAAAGCGATCCGAATCAGGTCGATCACCGTCGACAGCGCGCGCGCCACGAGGTGCGGCAAATAGCGGTAGACGAGATCGACCTGGATGTGCCGCGACAGCCGCACGCACATCGAGGAGCCGATGAAGACCACGCCGATCAGGCAGTAGGTCGCAATCTCCTCGGTCCAGGCGTAGCTGTCGTTGAGCACGTAGCGGGTGAAGAACTGGAGGAAGACCGCGAGCGCCATCACCCAGAAGATCGCCAGCGCGACCCAGTCCTCGAAAGCGTAGACGCCGAGATCGACCTTGGGTGCCGCCTCCTCCTCGAAGGTGTGGGCGATCTCGTCCCCGGTGATCTGCCGGTGCGTTTCGACTGTGGACATGGGGTTACTCCTCAAAAGTACCGAGCGTCATTCCGGGCCTCGCGAAGCGCGCGCCCGGAATGACGACCTATTGTTATTTCACGTCCTGGATCCGCTCCCAGTCGGCCTTGCGATAGCCGAAGGTCTCGAACGCGACGTTCTTCAGCACGGTGTCGCGGAACTCTTTCTTGTCGACGTCGGTCACGGTCAGGCCCTTCTCCTTGAAGAAGGCGACCAGCTTGGCTTCGTTCTGCTTGATCTCCTCGGTCGCCTTGGCGGCGGCTTCCTGCGCCACGTCCGTGAAGATCTTCCTGTCCTCGTCGCTGAGCTTCTTCCAGAGCGCGCCGGCCACTACCGTGTTGAGGTGATCGACGATGTGGCCGGTCAGCACGATGTGCTTCTGCACCTCGTAGAACTTCTTGGCCTCGATTGTGGTCAGCGGGTTCTCCTGGGCCTCGACCGTGCCGTTCTGGAGCGCGAGATAGACTTCCGCGAACGCGATCGGCGCAGTGTTGGCGCCACAGGCGCGCGGCATCGCCAGATAGGCCGGAACGTCGGGCACGCGCATCTTCAGGCCCTTGAGGTCGGCACAGGTCTTGATCGGCTTGTTCGACGAAGTCTGGCGCACTCCGTAATAGGTCACCGCGATGATGTGGTGGCCGCTCTTGTCCTCATAGCCCTTGGTGAGCTCCTTGAAGATGTCGCTCTTGGTGTAGGCGAGCAGATGGTCGGCGTCGCGGAAGGTGTAAGGATAGTAGGTCACGCCAATCGGCGGAAAGCTCTTGGCCGCGAAGCTCGATCCGGAAATGATGATGTCGACCGAGCCGAGCGAGAGGCCCTGGTTGATGTCGGCTTCCTTGCCGAGCTGCGACGCCGGATAGACGTCGATCGCATAACGCCCGTTGGTGCGCTTTCCGATCTCCTGCGCAGCCCAGACCGAGGCGGTATGGAACGGCTCCGACGTCTCATAGACATGCGCCCATTTGAGCTTGGTCTGCGCCATGCCGGCATTGGTCGTAGCAAACATGGCCGCGGCCGAGACCGCCAGCACCGTTGTCATCTTTTTCAACACTGATTTTTCCTCCATCTTCTAAGTCTGCTTCTTGTCCGCCCGCCCCGACCTGGATGCGGACCGCTCAATCTCATCGCCGCCGCGCGCTGCTGCTCGCAGCCCGTTTCTTCTTCGGCGCATGTTCCGGTTTTGACGGCTTTGCCGTCGATTGCGCCGCGCGCCCGGACGACGCTCCTGCCGCGTTCTCGGCGCCAAAGTTCTGCGCAAAGCGCTCCTGGGATCGCGCAAGATGATCGCGCATCGCATCGCGCGCGGCCCCGGGATCATGCGCCGCGATCGCATCGCGCACCGCGTGATGCTCGTCGAGCGCAGTGCGCCAGGTGCCGGGGCTCTCGAAATAATGCGCAAGCTGCGCGAAATAGGGATTGAGGCGTTGGTCGAACAGCTCGCCGACCACGCGCACGAGGACGGCATTGCCGAGGCTTCCGGCGATCGCGACGTGGAAGGCGCGGTCGTGGACCATCGAGGCTTCGCCGGGGTGCTCTACATTTTCCATCGCGACAAGGGACGCATCGATGCGGGCAATGTCGCCCTTCGTCGCCACGCGCGCGGCTTCTTCGGCGATGGCGCTCTCCAGGAATTCGCGGGCGCGCAGCAGCTCGAACGGGCCCTCGATGACGGAAGCAGGCGCGGGCGCCGCAACGGCGGCGGGCTCGATCACGTAGATGCCGGAGCCGACACGGATGCGGAGGCGGCCTTCGACCTCGAGCGCGATCAGGGCTTCGCGCACGGTCGGCCGCGAGATCTTGAGCTGCTCGGCGAGCTCGCGCTCGGTCGGCAAGCGGCTGCCGACCGCGTATTCACCGCTGTCGATCAGGCTTCGCAATTGATCGGCGACCTGGCGATAAAGCCGTCTCGCCTCCACAGCTTCCAGCGGCACGCTGGCCCTCCCTGAAAGGGCCGAACCGGGTTGATCCCGTCAGCCCGCCAATTTTGGAAAATTGGTCTTACCAATTGACCGCAGCATTGACCGAGGACAGACGCCATGTCAAGCAGCGGCAAAGCAAGGGGAGACACGTCCATGCGCCTTGGTTCAACGCGCCTTGGCCGCGCCAATCTCGACCGGCTGCCACCTGGCATCCGCCGCCCGGCCTATGACCGTTCGCGGGTCACGCCCGGCATCGTGCATCTCGGCCTCGGCGCCTTTCATCGTGCCCATCAGGCCGTATTCATCGACGATTGCCTTGCCGCCGGCGCCGCGTCGTGGGGCATCGTCGGCGCGAGCCTGCGCAGCCCTGACACGCGCGACGCCCTCGCCCCGCAGGACCATCTCTATGCGGTTGCGGTCCGTGCGGCCGAAGGCACCCAGCACCGGGTGATCGGCGCGCTGCTCGACAGCGTGGTCGCGCGCGAGAGCCCGGCGCGGCTGATCGAGCGGATGGCCGATCCCGCCATTCGTATCGTCTCCCTCACCGTCACCGAAAAGGGCTATTGCCACACGCCGCAGACCGGCGATCTCGACGAGCGGCATCCTGATGTCGTGCACGATCTCAACAGTTTCGACGCGCCGCGTTCGGCGCCCGGCTTCATCGTTGCGGCACTGGCGCGGCGGCGAGCACTGGGTGCCCCGCCCTTCACCGTGCTGAGCTGCGACAACCTCGCCGCCAATGGCCACACCGTGCAGCGGATCGTGACGCAGTTCGCAGCGCTGCGCTCGAAGGACCTCGGCAAGTGGATTACGGATACAGCGGCCTTCCCCTCGACCATGGTCGACCGCATCGTGCCGGAGACGACGGATAGCGACCGCGATACGGTTTCATCCGCGCTCGGCTTGCGCGACGCCCGGCCCGTCATGACCGAGCCGTTCACGCAATGGGTGGTCGAAGATCGCTTCACGGCGGGCCGGCCTGACCTTGCCGCCGCGGGCGTCGAGTTCGTCACTGATGTCAAGCCGTTCGAGTTGATGAAGCTGCGGCTGCTCAACGCCAGCCATTCCGCGCTCGCCTATCTCGGCTATCTCGCCGGCTACGAGACCATCGCCGACACCATGCTGGATCCGCATTTCGCGCGTCTTGCCGCGCAGGTGATGGAGGAGGCCGCGGTGACGCTGACAATGCCTGCCGGTGCCGATCTGGCCGCCTATCGCGCCTCGCTGCTCAAGCGCTTCGCAAATCCGGCGCTGCATCATCGTACCTGGCAGATCGCGATGGATGGCTCGCAAAAGCTGCCGCAGCGGCTGCTTGGCGCGATGCAGGATCGCCTGCTTAAGAATTTACCGGTCGCGACGCATGCGCTCGCGGTGGCCGGCTGGATGCGCTACGTCACCGGCCTCGACGAGCAGGGCCGCGCCATCGACGTGCGCGATCCGCTCGCCGCCGAGTTCGCTGGCTTGGCGCGCGAGGCAGGTCCCGTCGCCGAGCGATTGGCGCCCGCACTGCTCGGCGTCGGAAAAGTGTTCGGGCCGCTGGGTGCCGAGCCGCGCCTGCGCGAGGCCGTGACCGCGGCGCTCGGCCGTCTCTTTGAGGATGGCGCGCGGCGGGCGGTGGAGACGCACCTCTCCGCGTGACCACAAAGCAGGCATGCTGCACTGCGGTCCAGATCGAACAGAAAGCCGACGGAAGTCGCGCTTGATTTTTGCCTGTCATTGCCCCACCCGAGAGGCATGGCAAAGGACAGCAAGATCATCGCCGCCAACGCGGCCTTTTACGCCGCCTTTTCAACCGGCGACTTCGACGGTATGGAACAGATGTGGGCAGATGACGACGCCATTTCCTGCATCCATCCCGGCTGGCCGGCGATTATCGGGCGTGCCACGGTGATCGGAAGCTGGCGCGATATCCTGCAAAATCCGCAGCGGCCGCAGATCGTTTGCGCCGAACCGCAGGCCATCGTCGACGGCGACAGCGCGCGCGTGCTCTGTATCGAGATCGTTGACGGCACCGCTTTGGCTGCTGCCAACCATTTTCGGCGCGTCGGCGACGGATGGCGGCTGGTGCATCATCAGTCGAGCCCCATCGCGCAGATTGTCGAGCAGGCTGAGGATGATAGAACGAGCCACCGCGTCCACTGAACGCGGCCGGCCCGCAGGCACTTTCTACTGTGCATGGGGTTGTTTTTCAGTTTTTTTGTTCTGCGGCCTCATCCGAGCTCCGACAAATCATCCAGCACGACCCGCGCCGCGCTGAAATCGTCGTCCCGGAAGAACATGCTGCGGGTGATGAGCACGGGAATCTTCGCCCGCGAGGCCGCGATCAGGCCGTTGGCGGAATCCTCGATCGCGACGCAGTCGGACGCCTTGAGCTTCAGCCGCGCCAGGATTTCGAAATAGACGTCCGGCGCAGGTTTCTTGTGCTCCACATCATCCCCGGCCACGATCGCCTCAAAATCCGCGGACCAGCGCGTCCCCAGCGCCCGCGACAGCAGCGCATCGATGTTGCCGTGGGACGTCGTGGTCGCGATCGCGAGCCGCTGGCCGCGCGCCTTGGCAGCAATGAGGAGACCGGTCACGCCGGGCCGTAAGGGGCAGCAGCCGGTCTCGACCAGTTCGGCGTAATGCGCGGTCTTGATGCGGTGGAGTTCCGCGATGTTCGCGTCCGACAATGGCGCAGCAATCTTCAGCCGTCCATGGAAGACGCGAATGCGCTCCTTGCCACCGGTGACCCGCAGCAGGTCCTTGTAGACGGCCCGGTCCCACTGCCAGTCGAGACCGTGGCGAACGAAGGCATAATTGAAGGCCTGCCGATGCAGTTCCTCGGTTTCGGCCAAGGTGCCGTCGATATCGAAGATCAGCGCTGCGGCGCGCCGGATCAGCTCAGCGGCGTCACATGGCGCTATGGCGGGCGCTTCTGCCTGCATGATCGATCCGTCCCTCCTGCCGCTGTGACAAGTGAGCGTCGCCCGAGGCAGCGTGCGAGTAAAATTGCAATATCTTTTGCCGGACCCAAAAATCCCTTATGAGCGGAGACACGCGCAACGGCGCGAACGAACCAGCACGGCGGACACATGCGGCTCTTCATCCTTGGCCTTGGCTACAGCGCTGGGCATTTCGTCCGCAGGTTTGGCGGCACCTTCTCACATATCGCCGCCACCGTGCGCGATCCCGCGAAGCGAGATGACCCCGCCGGCATCGAGATGCATGCCTTTTCCGGCGGCAGCCCCGCGCGCGAGACGGTCGAACGTATCGGCGACGCCGACGTCCTTCTCGTCTCGATCCCGCCCGGCAGCGCCGGCGATCCCGCCATCGCCGCGTTCGGCGACGTGCTGGCGGCGGGCCGGCGCAAAGTCATCTATCTCTCGACCATCGGCGTGTATGGCGATCACGGCGGCGGATGGGTCGACGAGAGCACACCGCCGCAGGCCATCCTCGACCGCACCCGTATGCGGGTCGCTGCCGAGCGGGCCTGGACGGACATAACGCGCGGCAACGCCGCGATCCTGCGGCTTGCGGGCATCTACGGCCCCGGCCGTAACGCGCTGG
Organism: Bradyrhizobium sp. 197; assembly: GCF_023073375.1. Taxonomy (NCBI): domain Bacteria; kingdom Pseudomonadati; phylum Pseudomonadota; class Alphaproteobacteria; order Hyphomicrobiales; family Nitrobacteraceae; genus Bradyrhizobium; species Bradyrhizobium sp. 197. The sequence goes on from NZ_JADPJJ010000030.1 coordinate 443,412, forward strand.
TGACGCTGCGCGCTGGAACGGCCCGGCGCATCATCAAGCCGGGACAATTGTTCAACCGCATCCATGTCGACGACATCGCAAGCACGATCACGGCCGCGGTTCATCACCCGAGCGGCGGCACCTGGAACGTCTGCGACGACGAGCCGGCGCCGCCGCAGGACGTGATCGCCCATGCGGCGAAGCTGATGAACGTTGCGCCGCCGCCCGAAGAGGCCTTCGAGACCGCCGGGATGTCGCCGATAGCGCGCAGCTTCTATGCCAGCAGCGCCCGTGTCTCCAACGCGAAATTGAAGCGCGAGCTCGGCGTCACACTTGCTTATCCGACCTACCGCCACGCTCTGGATGCGTTATGGCGCGCGGGAGAGGGACGATAGGGTTCCGGCATTCCCGGCGTCCCAGACATGCCCTGCCCGCGCTTGACTTCGCGCCGGTGCGGTCGTGATCTAACCACTCAGCGGGCCACTGCATAACGAGCCCGCGCTTGGGAGGATACAATGAAGACGATCGCCATGGTCGCGGCGGCTGCCGTCATCACGCTTGGTGCAGCGCGCGCCGCGCCGCTGCCCGAAGCCAGTCCCGACGACGCCGGCTTCTCGAAACAAGGCCTTGCGCGGCTCGACAATTTCTTCGCGCGTGAGATCGCCGCCAAGCGCGTCCCCGGCGCGGTCGTCGCGATCGCCCGTGACGGCAAGCTTGTGCACTACAAGGCCTATGGCATGCTGGATCCGGACAAAGGCACGCCGATGCCTATTGACGCGATCTTCGCGCTGGCATCGATGACCAAGCCGATGGCGGCAGTCGCGGGCCTGACATTGATGGAGCAGGGCAAGCTGCCGCTCCAGGCCAAGCTGTCCGACTATTATCCCGGCTTTGCCGACATGAAGGTCGGCGTTCAGCAGGCCGACGGTTCATTGAAGCTCGAACCGCAGGCATCGCCGATCTTCATTCACGATCTCTACCGGCACACGTCCGGCCTGATGTATGGCGGCCGCCCGGACAGCTCAAGCACGCTTGCGCGACAATATCCTGAAGGCACCGCGCCGGCGATCGAAGGCGACACCCAGGCGTTCATCGATCGCATCACAAAGCTGCCGCTGGCGCATCAACCCTCGACCGAGTTCGAATACGGTTTTTCGATCGACGTACTTGGTGCTGTGGTCGAGAAGGTGAGCGAGCAGAAGCTCGGCGACTATCTCGCCGCCAATGTCTGGCAACCGCTCGGCATGAAGGACGCGACCTTCCATCCGACCGACGCACAGCGCCCTCGCCTCGCCCGCCCGTTCGCCAACGATCCGCTGACCGGCAAGCCGCAAGCCATCAAGCTTTTGGACACGCCGACAAAATTCGACTGCGGCGGCGCCTGCTCGTTCGCAACCGTCGGCGACTACATCCGCTTCGGGCAGATGCTGCTCAACGGCGGCGAGCTCGACGGCCAGCGCGTCCTCGGTCCCAAGACCGTGCATCACATGACGACCAATCATCTCGGCCCCGAGATCAAGAACAACGTGGCGAACATCGAGCCGCACCGCGCCGGCTTCGGATTTGGCCTCGCGGTCGCTGTCCGCACCGGCGAAGGATTGTCGTCGGTCCCCGGCAATCCCGGCGAGTTCACGTGGAATGGCGCGTACGGGACACAGTTCTTCTGCGACCCCAAGGAGCGTCTCGTCGTGGTTGTCGGAACGGCGGCGCCGGGCGAGCTGCGGAAATTTTATCGCGAGCAGGTCCAGGACATCGTCTATGGCGCCATGGTGAAATGAGATCGGCACGCCGCATTGGAAAGAGGGCGGACGATTGGATCGCCCTCTTGAATTGTTTGAGCATGATCTTGCCGGAAAACCGCTACACGCTTTTCCGGATCATGCTGCGACGTCAGCTCAGAACGCCGTATTTCTTGAACCAGGCCTGCGCCCGCTTCCAGGCATCTTCCGCGGCGTCCTTGCGGTAGCTGCCGCGGTAGTCGGCATGGAAGCCGTGCGGCGCTTCCGGATAGATCTTGAATTCGGCCGTCTTCTTGTTCTGCTCGAGCGCAGCCTTCATCTGCTCGACCTGGGTGACGGGAATGCCGGTATCGGCGCCACCATACAGGCCGAGCACCGGCGCCTTCATCTCGGGCGCCAGCTGCATCGGGCTTTTCGGCCACAGCGGATTGGGAGCATCGACCGGCGGACCGTAGAAGGCGACGCCAGCCTTGAGCGTGCCGTTGTGGGCGGCATATTCCCAGACGGTGCGTCCACCGCGGCAAAAGCCGATGATACCGAGCTTCGCGGTGTCGCCGCCTTGCGATCCCGCCCACGCCACCGTCGCATCGAGATCGGACAGCAGTTCCGCGTCCGGCTTGGCATTGACGATCGGCAGCAGGTCCTTGATCTCGGCGATCTTGGTCAGATCGGTACCCTTGCGGAAGTAATAGTCAGGCGCGACTGCGAACGCGCCGAGCTTGGCGAGGCGCCGCGTCACGTCCTTGATGTATTCGTGCAGGCCGAAGATCTCCATGGCCACGATGATCACCGGCGCCTTGGTGTTGCCGGCCGGGCGGGCGAAATAGGCAGGCATCTCTTCGGAGCCGACCTTGATCTTGGCGTCGCCGGCCTGGAGACCGCTGGTGTCTGTCGTGATCGCCTCGGCGCGCACGGGCCCGGCCGCAAGCGTGTAGCCGGCGGCAACCGCCGCGGTGGCGCTCATGAATCCGCGCCGCGAGACCGGGGCGGCCTTGGTCAGCCCGACGACGTCGGATGTCATGGTGGTTTCAATGCTCATCGGTTCATCCCTTCCTGATGCCTGGCCCTGATCCCCAAGGCGATGCATTCGCCGATAATTGCCGGCGAAACGCAAATCACCAGCCTGCGAGCACGCCGCTTTCAGGCCTTGCCCCGACGCTGCTTCCCCGGGGCAGTCTCGGGCATCAGACTCATCGCAACAAGTCCAACGATTGCCGCAAGCAGCAGGTACCAGGCCGGCGCCAGCGGATTGCCGGTGAGGTGGAGGAGCCAGGTGACCACGAGCTGCGCCGTGCCGCCGAAGCTGGCGATCGCGACCGCATAGACGGTCGCGAACACGCCACCGCGAATGTTCTGGGGCAGCGCCTCGACGAAGGTCGCGTAGAACGCAGTGAATGGCAGCGACCCGATGACGGACAAGACACCGAAACCGGCCAGGAGCGACAACGCGCCCGGCGCATGGACGATCCACAGGAAGGTCGGGTAAGTCAGCAGCAGCGTTGCGAGCTGCGGCCAGATCATCACCGGCTTGCGACCAAGACGATCTGCCAGCCAGCCCCCGACCAGTGCGCCGACAAACTGAATGCCGTTGCTGACCAGCGACACGGCGAAAGCCAGTGTGGACGACACATGCAACGTGTTCTGCGCATAGGTCGTCATGTACTGGGTGACGTAGGTCGAGATGGTGCCGCTTGCCAGGATCATCAGCGCAAGTCCGATGATGCCAAGGTGGCGCCTCGCCTGCGAAAGATGACTGACGTGTTCGACGGTGCGGGCACCGGCTTTGGCCTGCGGGATCGTCTCGGGCAGCGTTCGGCGCATCCAGAACCCGAACGGTATGCAGACCGCCCCGATCAGAAACGCCACCCGCCAGCCATAGGCGTCGAGCATTTCCGGCGCCATCGTCCGGCTCAGGATGACGCCGACGAGCGCGCCCGCGGTCGCGGCGATCTCCTGGCTCGCCGGCTGCCATGCCACCACCAGCGCCCGATGCTCGGGCGGGGCAATCTCGATCAGATAGGCGGTGGTCGGCCCAACCTCGCCGCCGAGGGCAAAGCCTTGCGTCATACGCGCCGCGATCACGATGATGGGCGCGGCAAGACCGATCGCTTGATAGGACGGCGTGAGCGCGATGGTCAGGATGGATAGCCCCATGAGCGCGAAGCTCAGCAGCATGGCGGGGCGCCGGCCGATGCGGTCGGAATAGATCCCGAGCACGATTCCGCCGATCGGCCGCGTCACGAAGCCGGCGCCGAAGGTCGCCAGCGACAACATCAGGCTGCCGTACTCGCTTCCCGATCTGGATGGCGAAGAAGCTGTAGGTGATGAAGTCGTAGAATTCGAGCATGTTGCCGACGGTGGCGGCCAATGCTGCGCGCTTGACGTTGAACGGCTTCGCTTGCTCGATCACAGACGATACTCTGGCATTCCCGGGCTCGATCGTATTTGGGACTTAACCGCCTGCCTGCATTGCGACGCAACATCCATTAACCGAAAACGGTGGTTCTCTCGCCTCCACTTTCGCCGCCACGAGTTGCAGCGCAACTGCCTGCTCGCGCAATTCGAACCGCGTCGCCGCAACAAATGGGCTCTGCTGTGGTCGCAAGGGCAAATCATGTTGCTCCCCGTCGTACGCTATCGGGATTCTGCAGGCGAATCGCAGTTATTTGACTGAAATTTTCAGAACAGTTGAGCCGGGCGATTTACTCGAACTTTCTTCGTGACGCTCTAGTTCCACCGCCGGAAGTTCCGTCTCTCTCGGGAGCTTCATTATCAGCCACCCGGATTGCGCTACCAGAAGCTCAATTGAATAAAGATTTATCCGACCTGGAATTGAAATGCATTTGGCTCGCGAAGCGATCGAATTATTGGGACAGATGGCCCGTATCCTGTGGTTCGAAGGCGCCAAGCATGGCCTGCGCGACCGCGAATGGATGGCGCTGCGTTTCCTCTCCCGCGCCAACCGGTTTTCCCGGACGCCCTCGGCGCTCGCGAGTTACGTTGGCACCACGCGCGGCACCGCCTCTTTCGTCATCGGCGAGCTCGAGCGGCTGGGCTACATCGAGCGCAAGCGCTCCGCCACGGACAAGCGCTCTGTGTTGCTGAGCGTGACGCAGCAGGGCAAGAAATTTCTCGTGCGCGACCCCATCAGCGTTCTGCTCGAGCCGATTGCCATTCTCGACGACGATGCCAAGACTCGCTTTCGCGACACGCTCCGGCATGTGCTCGATCAGGCCGATGCGGCCGAACAGCGGCACCATACCGACGTCTGCAAGCGCTGCATCTTCCTGCGCGAAGATCGCACCACGGACAGCAAGACGGCGGCCGAGTTCAGCTGCCGCCTGTTTCGCGCGCCGATCGCGGAGGCGGAGGTCGACCTGCTATGCACCAGCTTCGAGCACCACCGCCAATAGAAGGCGGCCCTCGATCAGGGCGTTGCCTTGCGTGACGAATAGATGACGCCCCCGCTGGACTCCACCACCAGACGTCCGTTCTCGTTTTTGATCTCCTCGATACGGCCAAGGCCCGGCACCTGCTGTCCCAGCACGGCCTCGACGACGCCGTTCGGGCCTTGCAGGATCGCAATCCCTTCATAGGCCTGGCGGACCGACCAGCCCTTGATGGTCTTGCGCGGCGCCGACATGCGCTCGGACGGAGACACCGATCCCGTGACCTCGGGCGCCGGGACCGAAGCCATCATCGGCATTGGCTGTGTTTGTGAGGCAACGGGCGTCGGAGCCTGGGCCTGCGCCTGGGCAAGCTTATCGAGCTTCACCGTCGAGGACGAGCTCACCCGCTCGATGCGATCCAGGTTCTCGCCAAAACGGCCGAAACGGTCATTGGTCGCCTTGCTCGATTGATCGACCGCCGTGCGCAGGCCGTCGAGATTGTCGGACACGCCCGACATCTGCTTGCGCAATTGCGCCACCGTCTCACGCAGATTCCTGATCTCCGTACTGGCCGCGACGTTGCTCTGGGCGGGCTGCGTGGTGAGATAGACGATCGCGCCAGTGCAGGCGCAGACCACCACCATCGCAGCGACTGCCAATGTCGCGAGCGGCGCGACCCATGTCGGACGCGGCGGCGGCGGCTTGGCCACGATCACGGCCGGCTTGATCACGATCGGCGCAGGCTTGTGTATCGCCATTTTGTCGAGCCGCGCCTTGGCGCGAATACGCTTCAGACCCTCGAGCGCCTCTTTCGCCAGAGTTTCATCACTCGCCGCTGCCGACACACGCCTGGTGGTCGCAGCAGGCTTGGCGGCTCCCGTCGCATTGTCCCCGGCATCGCGCGCCTCCGCAGCCGGCTTCGCCGCTGCGGAAACATTGGCGGTCGCGTTGGGGCGAGCTTGTCCATCGGACAACATGTGAGAATGCTCCGTTCGGTTCGACCTATCGAACGGTGACGTTATGTGCCGAAGCTTGCCTGAAACGTGCGCATCGAAATCTTTTCATCGCGCGCGAAGCGACGCAACTGAGTCAAACGCGTCATACACGTGGCGAGAGTGCGACTCGAAAGACACACCTCCGTCAAGATTTCGCCAAGCTGGAGTCGCCTTGCCATACATGAGTCGAATTGTCGCATGTGGAAACAGGGCGACGAGAGTCAATCCCGGGTTGAAAACCTCCCCATTTGCATGAACCGCGGCACCGCCCGAAAAGGCTGTATTCATACGGGGATGCGGAACTTTAGAACTGCCAAAGTGCAAAACTAGTTTTAATTCCAAATCAACTGATGCGATTGTACATACAAAGAAACAACTCGAAACAAAGCAACAGTATCAAGCACGCGTAGCAACCGCTTTGTTGCGCACGCTTGATCGGGAATCGGCAATTGTTACGGTCCTACTCAAGTGATTCTCGCCAGTTAGCGAGGAGAACGACACAGTACAGTAGCGTTCGGACGCGATAAGCACTTGGCGCAACTGTTCTAGGTCGCTTTCTCAATCCGCTCCGCGAGGTGATCCGTAAGACACCCGCCGGGCCTCACGCGGTAAGCGTTCAGTATCGAGTCGAAGTAGCAGGCCTGCGAGACGCAGGCACTGAATGCGTAGGGCTGCCCGCGAATATGAAACCATAATAACGGTTCGCGGGAAGGAATGTCGTCAAACAGCACCGCTGCCGAGCCGGGCATCACAACAACGAACCGGCCGCAGCAAGTGCGAAACAGGGGCGAAAGACTGATGTATATTATCGTTGATGATCGCGAGAGCGTCACGAACAGCTATGTCGGAGGGCTCGTTCGCGAAGGTGTATCGTCGATCGGCTTCTCCTCCGGAGAATTCTGGGACTGGCTGCAATCTGCGAGTGAATCGGATCTGGCTGCGGTGGACGCCTTCCTCCTCGGGGATTGCGACGCTCGCGGAAGCCTGCCGCGGGCGATGCGCAGGCGCTCCTCGGCTCCCATCATCGCCATGAGCGGACAGAAGATGCTCAAGAACACGCTGGAGCTGTTCGAATCGGGCGTCGATGACGTCGTGCACGTGCCGATTCATCTCCGCGAGATCCTCGCTCGAACGGCCGCGATCGCGCGCCGCCGGGTCGGGGAACTGCCGAGGCCCTGCGAGACCAGGATCCAGGTCTTTTTCAACGGACGTGACCCCGAGATCGCGGGCCACGCCCTCACCCTGCCCCGACGCGAACTGCGCATCCTCGAATATATGGTCAGCAACCACGGCAAGTGGGTCACCAAGACGCAGATCTTCAACGCGGTCTACGGCATCTTCGAGGCGACCTTCGACGAGAGCGTGATCGAGAGCCACGTCAGCAAGCTGCGCAAGAAACTTCGCGACCGCCTCGGCTTCGATGCGATCGTGGCCAGGCGCTACGTCGGATACCGTCTCGACATCCCGGCAGGGGAGACCATCGACGTGCCGGTGCAGGAACTCGACGAGCTCGGCATCCTCCTGAACAGGGCGCATGTCGCCCCAGCGGCGTATCCGGCCGGAAACTGATCGGCAGGGTACTGCCACGAAAACGACAACGGCCTCTGCGAACCAATTTCGCAGAGGCCGTTGTACTTTCAGCGGCGGAAGCGCCGGAACAGATGCCTAGCTTCGCGACGCGAGGCGCCGCGACACCTAGGGTCTGTTGGGATTCAGGATTCTCATCGGGGCTTGGTTGTGATTCAAGCTTGGGATGGACCGATTCGTTTTGACTGACGCCCAATGGGCGAAGAT